>JBIKLY010000002.1:0-92417 GCA_044359525.1 Rhodocyclaceae bacterium
GCCGGCGAGCCTAATCTGCTCGACGCGCTACCGCCTGCGCAATTCACCATCCTGCCCAATACCGCCGGTTGCTATTCGGCCGATGATGCCGTGCGCACGCTGCGTCTGGCGCGCGAACTGCTCGATGGCCACGCACTGTGCAAGCTTGAGGTGCTTGGCGATCCGACCAACCTTTTTCCGAACATGCCGGAAACGCTGAAAGCCGCTGCAACGCTGGTCAAGGAGGGTTTCGCGGTGATGGTCTACTGTGCCGACGATCCGATTCAGGCGAAGATGCTTGAGGAAATTGGCTGCGTTGCCATCATGCCGCTGGCTTCGTTGATCGGTTCCGGCATGGGTATCGTCAATCCGTGGAACCTGCGCTTGATCATCGATAACGCCAGGGTGCCGGTGCTCGTTGATGCCGGTGTCGGCACAGCTTCCGACGCGGCGATCGCCATGGAGCTGGGCTGTGACGGCGTGCTGATGAATACCGCGATTGCGCATGCGAAAAATCCCGTTCTGATGGGCAGTGCGATGAAAAAGGCCGTTGAGGCGGGCCGTGAAGCCTTTCTCGCCGGCCGTATGCCGCGCAAATATTATTCGGCCGATCCCTCGTCGCCAACTACCGGTCTGATTGGTTCGTGATCATGAGCGAGAGCACGCAAACCCCCACTGAAACGCACGAAAACGTTTATATCGCCGGGCGTTCCGGGCATATCCGCAGTTTCGTGTTGCGGCAGGGCCGCGTCTCAAGCGCGCAACAGCGTTATTACGAAGGGATGATGGCCGAGATCGGCGTGCCTTACGTAGCGGCGCCGCATGATCTGGATACGGTGTTTGGCAGAGACGCGCCGAAGATTCTCGAAATCGGTTTCGGCATGGGCGAAACTTCGGCCGTGATTGCCGCCGCCAATCCGCAGAACGACTACCTCGGCATCGAAGTGCACACGCCGGGGGTCGGCAGTCTGTGCAAGCTGGTCGCCGAAGGCGGCCTGAGCAATCAGCGTATCGTCCAGCACGATGCGGTCGATGTGCTGCGCGAAATGATCGTTCCCGACACGCTGTCCGGGGCGCATATCTTTTTCCCCGATCCCTGGCCGAAAGCGCGCCAGCAGAAACGGCGCCTCATCCAGCCGCCGCTCGTCGCGCTGCTTGCCAGCCGTCTCAAGTCGGGCGGCTATATTCATTGCGCCACCGATTGGGAAAACTACGCCGAACAGATGCTGGCCGTGCTGTCCGACGAGCCGCTACTGGAAAATACGGCAGAAGCCTACGCGCCGCGCCCCGACTACCGCCCGCTCACCAAATTCGAGCAGCGCGGGCTGCGCCTCGGGCATGGCGTGTGGGATCTGGTGTTTTGCCGGAAGTAGTTTTACTGCAGGCGGAAAATGACCGGCAGGATCAGCTCTCGCGACGTGCCAGCGCCTAATTTGCCTGCGGCGTAGGCGGCTTTGATGGCGGCATTGTCGAGGATCGGATAGCCGCTGCTGGCGGCGATGTTGACGTCAGCGATACTGCCGTCGTCGGTCAGCGTGATGATCAGTCGTACCTCGCCCTCGATGCCGCGAGCAACCGCTTCGGTGGGGTAGTAGAGGTGCTGTGAAATTTTTTTCTGGGCAAGCTGAACTTCACGTTTGATGCTTGGCCGGACTTTGGCGTTGGGTTTTTCCGGTGCCGGCGGTACGATCAGGTTTTTTGCGACGGCGGGTGTTTCTTCGCCGTCCAGCGTGTTTTTCAGCAGCGGCTCGGCGGCTGCCGGTTCGTGGCGGGGTGGCAGGCGCAAGGTGGCCTGCAGCGCCGCTGGCGGCGGGGCGGCAGACAGGCGCTTGAGAGCATCCGGGAGGAGCCACCCGCCGTGCAGGGCAAGCGAAAGCGCGAGGGCAAGGATCAGACGGCGCGACATGAGCGCGCTATTGTGCAACAAAACCGGGTACAGCACCTGATACAGGTAGAGGTCGGTAAGTGAAATTCATTTTTGAGAAGTTGTTGCGTGGCGCCATTTTGTTGCTGTGCGTGAGCGCTGCAACGGCACTCGCCGCCGCGCCGGACCCCATCGACTTCGGGGCAACCGTCGAGCGCGGGGACTTGCGCCGGGTCACGCGCTGGCTCGATGAGGGGCTGGACCCCGAGTATCAGGCGTCGCATATCGGTACCGGGCTGATGGTTGCTGCGTGGAATGGCAACATCGAGATGATGGCTCTTTTTGTTGCGCGCGGCGCCAATCCCCGGCGCGCCAATCGCAATGGCGAGCAGCCGATACAGCTGGCCGCCTGGAACGGGCACGAAGCCGCAGTCAAATGGCTGCTTGAGCGCGGCGGGGTGCTGAACCGCGATGGCAATAACTGGGGCGCCCTGCATTACGCCGTGTTCAACGGCCACCAGCAACTGGCGCGTGAGTTGATCGTCCGCGGTGCCGAAGTCAATGCGCGCTCGCCCAACGGCTCAACCCCGCTGATGCTGGCGGCGCGCGAAGGGCGCGAGGATCTGATCAAAGTATTGCTGGAGTCAGGAGCTGATCCCCGGGCGAAAAACGATTGGGGCGACAATGCCCTGGCGCTGGCCATGCGCTACGATCATTACCGTATCGGCAAAATGATTTCGACGCCGGAAGAGTTTTCAATTGCCGTCAAAGCGCCCAAGGAAAGTTTTGGCGAGACGAGCCGTTCCGCCGCTGCGCCGAGCGAGATCGAGGAAATTCTGCGCCAGATGCGCGCTGCCGAAGCCGAGGGCGTGTCAACGGAGGCCTTGCGCAAGCAGCTGTTGGCGGCAGTGGAGGGGGTCAAGCGCAGCAATACGCCTTCTGCCCAGAATGCCCGGCGCCCGGCGCCGCTGCCTTATCAGCCGAAATCCATTGTCATTACCGCCCGGCGCGGGCAGTCGGGTGCCGAACGCGCCGAGGTGATGGTCAACGGCAAGGTGCAGGCCAGACCGGCCGTTACTGCCGCAGGCAAGCCGATGATTCAGATTACTCCCACCAAACCGGCTGCTTCGCCGGCACAGATAGCCGATTTGTTGCGCCAGATCCGCCTGGCCGAGGCGCAAGGGGTGCCGGCTGATAGTCTGAAGCAGCAACTCTACGACGCGGTTGAAAGCATGAAGAAGTAGCGTTCAGCCGCGCTCAACCAGAAAACGTTCAAGTAGCCGGTTGAGAAAACGCCGGCCCTGATCGCTGGGTGCGATGTGTTGCAGATGGCGCACAATCAAGCCGTCCTGCGCCGCCTGACGCAGTTCGGCTTCGATGCGCAGCAGCGGCAGTGAGGTGCGCTGCTCGAAAAGTGCTGTGTCGAAGCCCTGGTTGAGGCGTAGCGCGTTCATCATGAATTCGAAAGGCAGGTCGGCTGCGCTGACCGAAAATTCCTCGTGAATCGGCTGCCCGGCGGCGACCTGCGCCAGATACTGCTTTGGGTGTTTCCAGCGCATCTGGCGCCGCACTTCCCAGACGCCACGGTCGTGCAGCGTCAGCTTGCCGTGTGCACCGGCACCAATGCCGAGGTAGTCGCTAAACTGCCAGTAGTTGAGGTTGTGCAAACACTGGCGGCCGGGTTGGGCGAAGGCCGAGGTTTCGTAGTGCGTGTAGCCGGCCGAATTTTCCCCCCTGGCAAGGCGCGCTTCGATGGCATCCTGCATGTCGGCGCAGAGGTCGCCCTCGGGCAAGGTTGGCGGCGCGGCGGCGAAGGCGGTGTTTGGTTCGAGCGTCAGCTGGTAGCAGGAGAGATGCGGCGGCGCGAAGGAGAGCGCCGTTTCGACGTCGTTCAGCGCCTGCTCAAGCGTTTGCCCGGGTAACCCGTACATCAGGTCGAGATTGAAATTGTCAAAATGTGCTGCAGCGATTTCGATCGCGCGTTTCGCTTGCCGGTCGTCGTGAATGCGGCCAAGCGCTTTGAGATGCGCCGAGTTGAAGCTCTGGATGCCGAGCGACAGGCGATTGACGCCGGCGGCGCGAAAGGCGGCGAACTTTTCTGCTTCGACCGTGCCGGGGTTGGCTTCGAGCGTAATCTCGGCGTCCGGCAGCACGGTGAGGCGCGCGCGGAAGGCGGTCAGCAGCGCATCGAGCGCCTCACCGGAAAGCAGGCTGGGCGTGCCGCCGCCGAAGAATATGCTGCCCACGCGGCGCCCCCAGATGAGCGGCAGCGCAGATTCTAGATCGGCGATCAGCGCCGCGACGTATTCCTGTTCCGGGATGCCGCCACGTGCTTCATGCGAATTGAAATCGCAGTAAGGGCATTTTTGCACGCACCAGGGGATGTGCACGTAGAGCGAAAGCGGCAGGGCGCTGCGGAACTCCAGGGTGGCCGGGCTGGCCTTCTTCGCCAACAGCCCCTGCGGGACAATCGGAATGATCCTGCCGCTCATCAACGCTGCGCTTGCAGGCGCTCAAGCAGTCGGGCCAGCGCCTGGCCGCGATGCGAACGGCGGTTCTTCTCGGCAGCGTCCATTTCGGCGGCGGTCTGATCGATTTCGCGCACGTAAAACAGCGGGTCGTAGCCGAAGCCGGAATCGCCACGCGCGGCAGGCAGGATCTCGCCATGCCATTCGCCTTCAGCGATGATTGGTTGCGGGTCGTCGGCATGACGCACGAAGACGATCAGTGAAACGAAGTGTGCGGCGCGGTTCGCGCTATTGGCCAGCGCCGCAAGCAGCTTCTCGTTGTTGCGCACGTCGGATTTCGGCTCGCCCGCGTAGCGTGCGGATTGCACGCCGGGCAAGCCGCCCAGCGCATCGACGCACAGGCCGGAGTCGTCGGCCAGCGCCGGCAGGCCGGTGGCCTGTGCGGCGTGCCTGGCCTTGGCCAGCGCATTTTCGACGAAGGTGCAGTGCGGCTCCTCGGCTTCGCCGACGCCGAGTTCGCCTTGCGGGATCAACTCCCAGCCATACGGCGTGAGAATTTCGCGCAGTTCCTTCAGTTTCTTGGTGTTGTTCGAAGCGAGGACGAGTTTCATGCGGCGAGTACGGCCTTCTGTCGGGCAATCAACTCACCGATTCCGGCTTCAGCCAGATCGACCAGCGTGCTCATCTGCACCCGCGTGAACGGTTCGCCTTCGGCCGTTCCCTGAATTTCAACGATGCCGCCACGGCCGGTCATCACGACGTTCATGTCGGTGTCGCAGCTGGAGTCTTCCGGGTAGTCGAGATCGAGCACTGCTGCGCCTTCGAAAATGCCGACCGAAATGGCAGCGACATGATCGCGGATCGGATTTTCGGCGAGCTTGCCTTTGGCGACCAGTTGCTCGCAGGCATCCCAGAGCGCCAGCCAGGCGCCGGTGATCGAGGCGCAGCGCGTGCCGCCATCGGCCTGCAACACGTCGCAATCGAGCGTGATCTGGCGCTCGCCGAGCGCCTTGAGGTCGGTGACGGCGCGCAGTGAGCGACCAATCAATCGCTGGATTTCCTGCGTGCGCCCGCTCTGCTTGCCCTTGGCCGCTTCGCGTGCGCTGCGCGTGTGCGTGGCGCGCGGCAGCATGCCGTATTCAGCCGTCACCCAGCCCTGACCCTTGCCGCGCAGGAAGCCGGGAACCGACTCTTCGACGCTGGCGGTGCATAGCACCTGTGTGTCACCCATTTCGATCAGCACCGAGCCTTCGGCATGGCGGGTAAAATTGCGGGTGATGCGGACTTCGCGCAGTTGTGATGGCTGGCGTTGGCTGGGGCGCATGAAAATTCCTATTTGGAGTACTTCTGGATGGTCAAGCGGATCTCTTCGATCGCGCGTTCGATTTCGTCTTCGGTCAGTTCGGACTTGTAGTTCGGATTGCGGCCGAACTCGTCGAGTCGCGTGTTGATCGTGTCGTGCGACATGCTCTGCGTCGACACGATGCTCGAGGCGTCGGCTGCGTAGCTGTCTTCCCAGCGCACGGTAACGATTGAAAGGTTGTCGGCCTGCGGGCCGCCCAGTGTTTCGACCTGGTTGAGCAGAGTTGGCACCGCCTGCAGCAGGTTGGTGGTTTTCAGTCCGATCGCCATCAGTTCGCCAGGCATAACGCCCCACACCCCGTCGGTGCACAGCGCGAGGACGTCGCCTGACTCCAGCGGCGTTTTGCGCGAGAACTCGATATTGGGGGCTTGCGTGCCGCCAAGGCAGCTGTAGACCTTGTTGCGGTCGGGGTGAACCGCAGCCTGTGCCTTGGTGATCACGCCCTGGTCGATCAGCATCTGCACGCGCGAGTGGTCACGCGTGTGAAAAACCACCTTGCCCTCGCGCATCAGGTAGAGGCGCGAGTCGCCGGCGTGCGCCCAATAGGCGATGTTGTCCTGAATGACGCAGGCCACGCAGGTAGTGCGTGGCGAGTCCTTCAGTTTGTGCTCGCCGGAAAAGTCGAGAATAGCGTGATGGGCGTTGGTCATCGCTTTCTGCAGGAACATGAAGGGATCAGCGATGGCCGGTCTCGCTTCGCGCTGGAAGGCCTCGGTCAGGGTCTGCACGGCAATCTGTGCGGCAATCTCGCCGTAATAGTGGCCGCCCATGCCGTCGGCGACGACCATCAGCAAAGCTTCACGCGAATAGCAATGCGCGAGACGATCCTCGTTATTGGCTCGCTTGCCGGTGCGGCTTTCCTGGTAGATGGTGAATTTCATTTTCTTCCGATCTTTTTCCTGAGCTTGCCGACGAGTTGCCCGATGCTTTGATTTCCCCAGCTGACTTCGCGAGGCTGCGGTGCGACGACCTGCTCGGTCAGGGCTTTTTGCAGTGCGAAGACGCTTTGCGGCCGGTACAGGTGGTTCAGGCACAGGCACCAGTCAATGGTTTCGAGCAGCTGGTCGGAATACTGCCGCTCCCAGCGCACCATCGCCGGTACCAGCAGGTCTTTCTCCAGACGGGCGTCAGCGGCCTGCGGCGCGGCGCCTGCGAGGCAGGCATACATTGATGCACCGATGCTGTAAATGTCGCTCCACGGGCCGAGCAGTTCGCGCTGGTTGTAATGTTCGGGTGAGGCGAAGCCAGGCGTGTACATTGGCTTGAGCATCGGTGTGTCGAGCGCCAGGGTCTGCCGCGCCGCGCCAAAATCAATCAGCACAGGGGTGTAATCGTTGCGCAGATAGACGTTCGACGGCTTGAGATCGAGATGCAGCAGCTTGTGCGAATGCACCTCGCGCAAGCCGTTGAGCAGTTTGGTGAACACGTTACGCATGAAGTTTTCGGTGACGGCAACGCGGTTCTTCTGGATGAATTCCTGCAGCGTACGCCCGTGCTCGTACTCCATCACCATGTAAACCGTATCGTTGGCACGAAAGAAGTTGAGCACGCGCACGACGTTCGGGTGCGAGAGTTTGGCCAGCGCCCGGCCTTCCTCGAAAAAGCACTTCATGCCGTAGCGAAAGGCCGGTACATGATCGGCCGTGATGATCGGTTTGATGCAACCCTCACCGCGCAAGGCGAGGCTGTTTGGCAGGTATTCCTTGATCGCCACTTCCATCCCTGTGGTATCGGTGGCGAGGTAGACAATTGAAAAACCGCCAAGCGAAAGCTGCCGGTCGATGCAGTAGTCATCGAGCTGGAAACCGGCAGGAAGGGCGTGGTTGGCTTGTTGCGCCATTGAGGTGAGGGCTATGATGTGGTTTTCCAGCCATTCTCAGGGTTTGCGTTCGGGCTGTAAAGCCGGCTGCACGCGCGACCCTGTTCCAACTTCGGGATTTCCATGATCTATAGCATGACCGGCTATGCCGCCAGGACGCATGACGTTGAGCGCGGCGCTTTGCACATCGAGCTGAAAAGCGTCAATTCGCGCTACCTTGATTTTCATTTTCGCGTTTGCGAGGAGTTGCGCGTCGTTGAACCGGCGCTGCGTGAGTTGATCGGCACCCGCTTGTCGCGCGGCAAGGTCGAGTGCCGGGTCAACTTTGCGCCTGCGGCTACCCGTGTCCAGCAGCAGAATCTGAATGGTGAGTTGCTCGAACGTCTGCGTGGCTTCGAGGCCCAGGTGCGTGCCGAGTTACCGAATGCGTCGCCGCTCGCGGTTAGCGACGTACTGCGCTGGCCAGGCATGTTCGGCGACGATTCACTCGACATCGCAACGCTGGTTCCGGCCTGCCTTGCGCTGGCCAAGGATGCGCTGGAAGACTTTGCCGCCAGCCGGGCGCGTGAAGGCGAAAAGCTCAGCGCCGTGATCCTCGAACGTGTGGCGCGCATGCGCGAGCTGGTGCGTGAAGTTGCGCCACGTATTCCCGCTGCGCAGGCAGCGTTTCAGGACAAGCTGAAGCAGCGTTTGGTGGACGCCATCGGCAGTTGCGACGATGAACGTGTTCGCCAGGAAGTTGCCGTTTTTGCTGTGCGCATTGACGTCGCCGAAGAGCTGGCGCGTCTGTCGACGCATCTCGATGAGGTCGAGCGCGTCCTCAAGGCCGGTGGTGCGAGCGGCAAGCGTCTCGATTTCCTGATGCAGGAACTCAACCGCGAAGCCAACACACTCGGCTCCAAGTCGGTCGTCACCGAGGTCTCGCAGACGGCGATGGAACTGAAGCTGCTGATCGAGCAAATGCGCGAGCAGATCCAGAATCTGGAATAAGCATGTCGAGCCACTTCGGCAGTCGTCGCAGGTACTGGCTGGTGGCTTTTGCACTGGTCGCCTGCCTGATCGCCGAGGCTTTGCTGCGCAGTGGCGCACTCAACCCGATTGACCAGCGTTTGCAGGATTTCTGGTTTCAGTGGCAAGGCAAGCGTGCTGAGGCGCGCCATTTGGTCATCGTGTCGCTCGACGAAGAGACGCTGGCGGCCTATCCGGATGACCCGCTGGTCTTCTGGACTGACCGGCTGGCGATTGCGGTGGCGCGCTTGCGCCAGGTTGGCGTACAGGCCGTCGGGCTCGACATGCTGCTCAGCATCAGCCCGGAGCGCTGGCTCGGTAAACTCGGCGGCGACATGCAGAAAGCCGCACGCAACTACGATCAGGCTTTTCGCGAGCAGATCAATAGCGGTCAACTGGTGCTGGTCGCGACGCGCTCCGGCTCGGGGGCGCGGGCCAGTGATTATCTGCTGCCAAGCCCGGATTATCTGCTGGCGTTGCCTGATTTCGATATTCCCGCCCACGTTGGCCTGGCCGATCTGCTCGATGAAGGTGATGGCGTTGTTCGTCGTTACCTGGTCGCACCCGTGGTCGCTGGCAATCGGGCACCGGCAGAGGATGGCGTGCCGGTTCTCGGCTTGCCCGCTTTGCTTGCCGTGCGTGCCGCCGGGCTGGATACGCAGGCGACCGGGTGGCAGCTCGGCGGGCGCGAAATCGCGCGTGAGCAGCCGCCCGAACCGATTCCCTATACCGGGCCACCCAATACCTTCCCGCGTATATCGCTCAAGCAACTGCTTGCCGGTAACGCGCTGCACGATCCGGCCGTTCAGGCGCTGCGCGGCAAGATCGTCCTGATTGGCGCCGGGGCAGGGCTTGGCGACGACCATTTCACGCCCTACGCAACGAGTCTTTTTTCCGGCCGCGGGGTGTTGATGAGTGGCGTCGAGGTGCACGCCAACGTTCTCGAATCCCTGTTGTCCGGCGAGCGCATGCAGCCGATGAGCGATGGGGTGCGACTGGCCTCGCTGCTTGCGCTTGCCGTCTTCGCTGCCCTCACTTTTGCGGCGCGGCCGGCATGGCTGGGCGCGCTGCTCTGGCTGGTAAGCCTGTTGCTGCTTGCGGCCTTGGGCTTTGTCGCATTTCGCGCAGGTATCCTGATGCCCGTCTCGGCCTATGTCGTAGCGGGCGCCATCACCCTGCTCAGTGTGCTCGGCTGGCGGTTGACCGGTGAGGAGCGTGAGCGGGTGCGCGTGCGCCAGATGTTCGGCCGCTATGTTTCGAATCAGGTGGTCGAGGCGCTGCTGCAGTCGGGCAAGCGCCCCGAGCTGGGCGGGCAGTCGCAGGTGATGACCGTGCTCTTTTCCGACATCCGCAATTTCACGACGATCAGCGAGCGGCTTAACGCCAGGGAAGTCGTCGAAATGCTCAACACCTATTTCGAACGCGCCTGCGCAGTGCTGCTGGCGGAGGGCGGCAGTATCGACAAGTTTATCGGCGACGCCATCATGGTCGAGTTCGGTTCGCCTCTGCCCTTGCCGGATCATGCGCTCCGGGGCGTGCGAGCAGCGCTGGCCCTGCGCGCCGTGGCCGAGGATTTTGGCAGCTGGATGGCGCAGCGCTTTCCTGATCGTGACCTGCCGGAATTCGCCGTCGGCATTGGCCTGCACAGTGGTGAAGCGGTGATCGGCAACATCGGCTCGCCGACCCGCATGGAGTTTACGGCGATTGGCGATACGGTCAATCTGGCTTCGCGCCTGGAAGGGATGACAAAGGCTTTGGGCTGCGTTATCTTGGCCAGCGAGGCAACGATTGCCGAAACCGCGGGCGCGGTGCGTTGCGGCCGCAGTGAAGTGATACAGGTCAAGGGGCGCGCCGCGCCGGTCCGGGTGTTTGAAGTGTTGGGTGTGGATGAGGAGCAGGGTAATGCGTAAAGTGGCTTGGCTTGGGGTGCTGATGATGGTTTCTACTGTTGCGTCGGCCGTAGAGGTCGGTCTGGTGACCGCCGTCTCGGGTGCGGTCACCCTGCAGGAGGAAAAATCCGCCGCCAGCGAGCTCAAGCCTTTCGTCAAACTGCGGGAGGGTGACCGGCTGACACTACGGGGTGCCTCGCGATTGCAGGTGGTCTTTTTTGATGGCGGCCGCCAGGAAACCTGGCAGGGCGCCGGTGCGCTGGAAGTTGGCAGCGTTTCGAGCAAGGCGGTGAAGGGCGGCGTACAGGCCGAAATAAAGACACTGCCGGCGATTCTCGTCAAACAATTGTCGAAAACCCCTTCCCCTGACGGTAGCGTGAAGGCAGGTATGATCCGCATGCGCTCAATGCCGGTTGTTGGTACGCCTGAGTCGGTCGAAGGAAATTACGCCAGCCTTCGTCAGCAGGCCGAGGCAAGCGACCGCAGCCCGGAGCTTTACCTGCTGGCGAGCTATCTTGAATTGCGCGAATTCGACAAGCTTGAGGGCGTGCTCCGTCAGTTGCAGGAAAAGAACCCCGGCGATGCGCAGCTCGCGGCACTCAATTCCCTCTATTCACGGGCAATCAGCAATGCAAAAATGACGGACAAGCGTTGAACTACGTCTCCTCTCTCTGAAGCTGGAACAAACGAGCATGACAGGCTATCTCTATATCGTCAGCGCGCCATCGGGCGCTGGAAAAACCACACTGGTTCGTTTGCTTCTCGAGAACGATCCGGGCATCCGTCTGTCGATTTCCTATACAACACGCGCGCCGCGCAGCGGCGAGCTGGATGGTCGTGAGTATCATTTTGTCAGCGTGCCGGATTTTCAGGCGAAGATCGCTAGCGGAGATTTTCTTGAGTGGGCCGAGGTGCATGGCAATTTTTATGGCACCTCAAAAAGCTGGATCGAGGCGGAAATGGCGTCTGGGCGCGACGTGCTGCTGGAAATCGACTGGCAGGGCGCGCAGCAGGTGCGCAAGGTGTTCCCGGCGGCGATTGGCGTTTTCGTTTTACCGCCTTCGCTTGATGCGCTGGCGTACCGTCTTTCCGGGCGTGGCACTGACAGCGCCGAGATCATTGCCCGTCGCCTGGCCGCAGCAAAGCACGAGATGCGGCAGGTGAGTGAATTCGACTATGTTATTATCAACGACGATTTACAGCAGGCGCTCGCCGACCTGCTGTCGGTGGTGCGGGCCTCGCGGCTGCGTTATGCAGCCCAGCGCCAGCGCCATTCCTCATTGTTGGCATCATTGCTCTGATTCTTTAGGATTTTGACATGGCACGAGTAACCGTAGACGATTGTTTGCATCGTATCCCCAACCGTTTCCAGATGACCCTGGCCGCCACCTATCGTGCCCGTCAAATTGCTGCCGGCGCAACGCCGATGGTTGATTCCGGGCGGGACAAGCCGACCGTAATCGCCCTGCGCGAACTCGCTCTGGGTAAATTCGGCGTGGAAGTCCTCAACCGCGGTCACGCCTGATCGTCCGGGCAGGCGGCGTGGTGTGCAATCATGACCAGACCCGCCTCCAGCCCGGCGCTTGCGCCATTTGCTCCGGAATTACCTGTTGCACCGTCTGAAGACCCGGCATTCCGAGTCTTCATTGACAGTCTAAGCTACCTCCAGCCCGAAGAAGTCCAGCTCATCCGCGAGGCCTATCGCTTCAGCGATGCGGCACATCTCGGGCAAAAACGACTTTCCGGCGAACCCTACATCACCCACCCGCTGGCCGTTGCCGGCGCGCTGGCCGAGTGGCATATGGATTCGCAGGCGGTGATCGCTGCCTTGCTGCATGACGTGATGGAAGATACGGCAGTCACCAAAGCCGAAATCTCCGAACGTTTCGGCAAGTCGGTCGCCGATCTGGTCGACGGTCTTTCCAAGCTCGACAAGATCGAGTTTCAGTCCTACGAAGAAGCGCAGGCGGAGAACTTCCGCAAGATGCTGATGGCCATGGCGCGCGACCTGCGCGTCGTGCTGATCAAGCTGGCCGACCGCCTGCATAATCTGCAGACGATGTCGGCTATACGCCCCGAGAAGCGCCGCCGGATTGCTCACGAAACACTGGAGATTTACGCGCCGATTGCCAACCGGCTCGGCTTGAACAAGCTTTTTCGTCAGCTGCAGGACCTCTCCTTTGAACACATCTACCCGATGCGCGCGCGCGTTCTGGAGCGTGCGCTGAGGGCGTCGCGCGGCAATCGCAGCGAGTTGCTGTCGCGGATTCTCGACGGCATCCAGGGCAAGATGAGTGAGGCCGGTATCCAGGCGCAAGTGTTTGGCCGTGAAAAAAGCCTGTATTCGATCTATCGCAAGATGGTGGAAAAGCGCCTCAGCTTTTCGCAGGTGCTCGATATCTACGGGTTCCGTGTGGTCGTCAGCGACGTGCCGACCTGCTATCTGGCGCTCGGTGCATTGCACTCGCTGTACAAACCCGTGCCCGGCAAGTTCAAGGATTACATCGCCATCCCCAAGGCGAACGGCTATCAGTCACTGCACACCGCATTGATCGGGCCATACGGCACGCCGGTCGAGGTGCAGATCCGCACCCAGGGCATGCACCACGTGGCGCAGGAGGGCGTGGCCTCGCACTGGTTGTACAAGGATAGCGAAGAGTCCGGCGCCGACCTGCAACTGAAGACGCATAAATGGCTGCAGTCGCTGCTTGAGCTGCAAAGCACGGCCGGCGATTCGTCGGAATTCTTCGAGCACGTCAAGGTCGATCTCTTCCCCGACGAAGTCTATGTCTTCACGCCCAAGGGCAAGATCATGGCCCTGCCGCGCGGTGCAACGGCGGTAGACTTCGCTTACGCGGTGCATACCGACATCGGCAATCATTGTGTTGCCGCACGCATCAACTACGAATTGATGCCGCTGCGCACCGAACTGGCCAACGGCGATCAGCTCGAGATCATTACCGCGCCGCACGCCAACCCCAGTCCGGCCTGGCTTTCCTACATCAAAACCGGTCGTGCGCGCAGCAAGATCCGGCACTTCCTGAAGACCATGCAGCACGATGAGTCTGCTGCGTTGGGCGAGCATATGCTGAACCAGGAATTGCGATCCCTGGGCGTTGAACCTGATGCTGTGCCGGCGCAGAGCTGGGAGCAGTTGTTGCGCGATTCGGGCAACAAGCTGATCAAAGAGGTCTATACCGATATCGGCCTCGGCCGTCGACTGGCAGCGGTCGTTGCCCGCCGCCTGCTGCCCCGCGATGACACCCTGCACCCGGAAAGCAGTATCCCGGCAGCCTTGGTGATTCGCGGTACCGAAGGCATGGCCATCCAGCTGGCGCCCTGTTGCCAGCCGATTCCTGGCGATCCGATCATCGGCTCGATCCGCAAGGGGCAGGGGCTGGTGGTGCATACCCACGACTGCCAGGCGATCCGTAAGCTGCGTGGCGTTGATCCGCAAAAATGGATTGATGTCGAGTGGGAGCCCGAGCCTGGCAAGCTGTTCAACGCCCGGATCCGTGTCACCGCAAAAAATGCACGCGGCGCACTGGGCCGCATCGCTACCGGCATCTCCGAAGTCGGCTCGAACATCGAAAACGTCAGCATGGAAGAGAAGAACCCCGGCCTGTACACGGTTCTGCATTTCATCGTTCAGGTTTCCGGTCGCGCACACCTTGCCCAGCTCTTGCGCCGTTTGCGCAGTATTTCGGAAGTCGTGCGTATCACGCGCGAGCGGGAGTGATGGTTTGAATGTTCTGGTTCTCGGCGCGGGTGTCGTCGGCGTCAGCAGCGCGTGGTATCTCGCCAAAGCCGGGCATCAGGTGACCGTGCTTGACCGGCAGCCAGCCGCCGGCCTTGAGACAAGCTTTGCCAATGGCGGTCAGATTTCTGTTTCGCATTCCGAGCCGTGGTCCAATCCGCACGCGCCGCTGCGCGCTCTGTCCTGGATCGGGCGCGAGGATGCGCCACTACTTTTCCGCCTGCGTTGCGATCCGGCATTGATTGACTGGAGCCTGCGTTTCTTGCGCGAGTGTACGCCGGGGCGCACGCGCAACAACGTCCGCAACATTGTCGCGCTGGCTACTTACAGCCGCAGCCAGTTGCAGGCGCTGCGCGCAGAAACGGCGATTGCCTACGATCACCTGCAGCGTGGCATTCTGCATTTCTATACCGATCGGCGTGAATACGCTGCCGCTGTCGAGGCAGCCGAACTGATGCGCGAATTCGGTTGCGAGCGGCGCACCGTCAGTGCCGATGAATGCGTGGCCATTGAGCCGGCCCTCGCTGCTGCGCGGTCCTTGCTGGTTGGCGGCGACTATACGGCAGCCGACGAGTCGGGCGATGCCCACCAATTTACGCAGCAGCTTGCCGCACTGTGTGCGGATCGCGGCGTGCGCTTCCGGCATGGCGTGACAGTCAAAAAACTGCTCAAGGCAAAGGGTGCGATTGCCGGCGTGCTGCTGCAAACGGCGACTGGTGACGATTTGCTGACGGCCGATGCCTATGTGCTGGCGCTGGGTAGCTACACGCCGCTCCTGCTGCGGCCGCTCGGCATCCACTTGCCGGTTTATCCGGCCAAGGGCTATTCGGCGACGCTCGACCTTGCTCAAACCAGCGTTGCGCCGAGCGTCAGCCTCACCGATGACGGCCATAAAATCGTCTTTTCACGTCTCGGCCAGCGCTTGCGCATCGCCGGAACGGCCGAGTTCAACGGCTACAACACCGAACTTAACGCCGTGCGCTGCAGCGCGCTGATGCAGCGCGCAAACCAGCTCTTTCCCGAACTGCACCCGCTCGGCGAGCCGCAATTCTGGTGCGGTCTGCGCCCGGCGACACCGTCCAACGTACCGGCGATCGGGCGCTCGGCAATCCCCAATCTTTTCCTCAATACCGGACACGGCACGCTGGGCTGGACAATGGCCTGCGGTTCAGGCGCCGCCCTGGCCGACATCGTCAGCGGACGCAAACCCGAGCCCGAATTCAGCTTTCTATAACGATAAAACCGGAGACCCGCATGCGCGCAGTTCTGTACGAAGTGCAAGGCGACATCGCCCTACTTACCCTCAACCGGCCCGAGTCACTCAACGCGCTCAATCTGGCGATGATCGATGATCTGCGCACCTGCACCGCGCGTGCCGCTTTCGACCCGACAGTGCGCGCCGTGATTGTCCGTGGGGCCGGTGAGCACTTCATGGCTGGCGGTGATCTCAAATGGTTTCGTGAGCAGCTCGCGTTGCCACCCACGGAGCGCCAGCAGCTTTTTGAGGAAACCATCGCAGCGGTACACGCATCGATACTCAGCCTCAAGGGCATGAACAAGCCGGTAATCGCCGCCGTGCAGGGCGCCGTCGCCGGCTTCGGGCTGTCACTGATGATCGCCGCCGATCTCGCGCTGGCTGCCGATAATGCCTATTTCACCCTGGCCTACAGCAACATCGCGCTATCGCCCGACGGCGGCGCAACCTGGTCGCTGCCGCGTCAGGTCGGCCTCAAGCAGGCAATGGAGATTGCCCTGCTCGGCGACCGTTTCGATGCGGCACGGGCGCGCGAACTGGGGCTGATCAACCGTGTCGTGCCGCTCGACGAACTGGCTGCAGAAACGCTGAAATTGGCGCAACGTCTTGCCGCCGGTCCGGCCGAAGCCCTCGCACGCACCAAGGCGTTGCTCAACCAGTCGCTCGAAACCTCGCTCGAAGCGCAACTGGTCGCCGAGCAGCGTTCCTTCGCCGCCTGCGGCGCGCATGCGGATTTCAGCGAAGGCCTGGCGGCATTCTTTGAGCGGCGTAAACCGGCGTACGACGGGCATTGAGAGGTTGTTGGAAAATTAGAAACTTACCGCAGAGGCGCAGAGGTTTCGCAGAGGTAACGCAGAGAAAAGCATTTGTTTTAAAGGTTTTCTCTGCGTTACCTCTGCGTCTCTGCGCCTCTGCGGTAAGAGTTAAAGTATTTTCGCCGCCTGCGCATCATGCTGATTGACACCCACTGCCATCTCGACGCCGCCGAATTCGCCGCCGACCGCGATGCGGTGGTGGCTTGTGCACTGGCTGCCGGGGTATCGGCAATCGTCGTGCCGGCGGTGGCGGCGAGTAACTTTGCCGCGGTGCGTGATTGCTGCCAGCGCTATCCCGGTTGCGTTCCGGCCTATGGCATTCATCCGCTGTTTGTTGACCGCGCCGGTGAGGAAGATCTGGCCACGCTGCGTCAATGGCTGGAGAGCGAGCTGGCCGGGCCGTATCCGCCGGTGGCGATCGGTGAGATCGGTCTTGATTTCTTCGTGCCGGATTTCGACGCGCTACGGCAGGAACTTTTTTTCGTCGAGCAACTGAAGATCGCCCGAGACCTCGGCCTGCCGGTATTGCTGCACGTACGGCGTGCACAGGACGCCATCCTCAAGCAATTACGCCACGTTTTCGGCAGGCACACCGGCGCGGGCGGCATCGCGCATGCCTTCAACGGCAGCCGGCAACAGGCCGAGGCTTTTATCGCCCTTGGCTTCAAGCTGGGCTTTGGCGGCGCCATGAGTTTCCCGCGCGCGCTGCGCATTCGCCAACTGGCGGCCAGCCTGCCGCTCGACGCCATCGTTCTCGAAACCGACGCGCCGGATATGGCGCCCGAGTTCATCGGCAAAGCCCGTAATTCGCCTGCTACCCTGCCGCGCATTGCTGCCGTTCTGGCCGGGTTGCGCGGCATTTCCCCGGATGCTGTAATCGCCGCTACCTCGGCCAATGCGCACGCCATACTGCCCGGCTTGCGGCAACCCATTCGCTCGTAAATATTTTCGTCGGGTTAGCGCAGCGTAACCCGACGCGTGCGCTTGCCAAGGCAGATGTCGGGTTACGCTGCGCTAACCCGACGAATTTTCATCGCCGGGCTTTTTAGCCAAGGCTTTCAATTGCATCTTGCGCCACAGGGTCGCTTGCCAAGGCGCAAGGGGAGTGCTCAAATGAAACGCTTTCCCGCGCTGAAAAAATCTCCGGAGGCTGCAAATGTTTCTTGCATTGAGTCGTTTTACGGTCGCCAACGGCATGGAGGAAGACGTGCATGCCGCCTTTCGCGCCCGCCCGCACGAAGTGGATCAGGTGCCCGGTTTTTGCCGCATGGAGGTTTTTCGCCCGCAGGAAAGCGCTGCCGAATTCTGGTTGATGACCTGGTGGTCCGACGAAACCTCATTTGATACCTGGCATCGCAGCCATGCCTATCGCGACTCGCATCGTGGCATGCCGAAGGGCTTGAAGCTGGTTCCCGGCTCGACCGAGATCCGGCGTCTTGAGCAGATTGCCGACTGAATCTGCAGCACATGAAGCGGGAAATCATCCCGTGGCGTTCGCTCAAGACGCGCGTCACCTTTGCCACGCTGGTCGTTATCGTCATCGGCATCTGGTCGCTGGCGTTCTATACCAGCCGGATGCTGCGCGAGGACATGCAACGCCTGTTGAGCGAACAGCAGCTATCGATGGTCTCGCTGGTCGCCGCTTCGATCAACAGCGAATTCGAAAGCCGCATCGCCGCGCTTGAAGTCGTTGCTGGCGGCATTGATCCGCCCCTGCTGAAAAACCCGGCTGCCTTGCAGCAGCTGCTTGATCAGAAGATCGTTCTACCCACGTTTTTTAATGGCGGTGTGCATATCGTTGGCGCTGACGCCGTCGCGCTGGCCGATGTGTCCGACGTGCAGCGCGTCGGCAAGAGTTTTGCCGACAATGAAGACCTGCGTGCCGTGCTCGCCGGTGAAAAGAGAAATACGGTGGGGCGGCCGCTCTTCGGGCGACTGCTGCAGCAACCGGTATTCCCGATGATCAGCGCGATTGTCGATGCGCAAGGCCGGACAATCGGTGCGGTGATCGGCACGATCAACCTCGGGAAGCCCGGCTTTCTGGGCCGCATCGCGCAGAGTCGTTTTGGGCAGAGCGGCGGTTACCAGCTGCTCGCGCCGCAGCACCGCCTGATTGTCACTGCCTCCGACCCGCAGCGCGTCATGGAGGCGCTGCCTGTCGCCGGCGCCAACCCGCTGCTCGATCGCTTCGTGACGCAGGGTGCGGGTGCCGCCGTCGGCATCGACCCGGCGGGCGTCGAAGTGCTGATGGCCGGGCAGCGCATTCCAATGGCCGGCTGGATCATCCTGGCCAGCCTGCCTGCCGCCGAAGCTTTTGCGCCGATCCAGGCCATGCAGCAGCGCATGCTGCTGGCGGCGACTATTTTTACGCTGCTGGCAGTCGGCTTGATCGGCTGGGTGCTCAGGCGGCAGCTTTCGCCACTGCTGACCAGCATCGAAATGTTGGCTGAGATGGCCGGGAGTAAGCGGCCCACGCAGCCTTTGCCGATTGCCCGGCAGGATGAGATCGGGCAACTGGTTGCTGCGTTCAATCAATTGCTGGAACGCCTGCAGCAACGTGAAGCGGCCTTGAAAGAGAGCGAGTCGCGCTGGAAATTCGACTACGCCACCCTGCAACGGATTTTCGATGCGCTGCCGGTCGGCATCTGGATCGCCGACACCGAGGGCCGGCTCAAGATCAATAACCCGGCCGGGCACGACATCTGGCAGGGCGAGCGCTGGGTCGGGCCGGAAGGCTATGGCGAGTACAAGGGGTGGTGGTCGGCCAACGGCCGGCCGTTGGCGGCGCAAGACTGGGCGATGGCCCGCACCATAGCCACCGGCGAGACGTCCACCGATGAAATGATCGACATCGAATGTTTCGACGGCAGCCGCAAGACCATTCTCAATTCGGCCAGAATGATTGTTGGTGCAGATGGCCGGCCAAGCTGCGCGCTGGTCGTCAATCAGGACATCACCGCGCTGAAGGCGGTGCAGGATGATCTGACGCAGGCCGGCCAGCAGCTTGCAGCGCTTTCCGGCGAGTTGCTGGCGGTGCAGGAGCGCGAGCGGCAGGCGCTTTCGCATGAACTGCACGACGAAATCGGGCAATCCCTGACGGCACTCAGAATCACCCTGGAGACGGCGCGGAACGGTGCTGCCGGGCCCTACACCGCGACAACGCTGGTCTATGCAATTGATATTGTCGATACCTTGCTCGACGATGTGCGTGAAATCGCCCGTGGTCTGCGTCCATCACAACTCGACGAACTTGGACTGCTGCCGGCGCTGCGCTGGCACGTGGACAAGATTGGCCAGACGACCGGCCTGCATTGCGCACTGGAGAGCGATATCGGTGACCGGCGATTTTTACCGGCGCTCGAACTCGGTTGCTTCCGTACCGCTCAGGAGGCGATTACCAATGCCCTTCGCCACGCCCGGGCCAGTGAAATAAAGCTGAGTTTGACCCTGAGCGATGAGGGTCTGCAGCTTTCGGTGCGCGATAATGGCGTCGGTTTTGACGGCGCTGATCTGCGCCACGCACCGCTTCGGCACTTGCCGCTCGGCTTGCTCGGTATGCGCGAGCGGGTCGCCGGCCTCGGCGGTGTCTTGCGTATCGAGAGCGCGCCGGGTACCGGAACCGAAATTTTTGCCACTTTCCCGCTGGAGATTCTGCCATGAGTGGCACCCGAAACCGTCCGCCAATCCGTATTGTGCTGGCTGACGATCACGCGCTGATGCGCGCCGGCCTGCGCCTGATCCTCTCCCGCCTGCCCGAGATCGAGATTGTCGGCGAAGCCGAGGACGGCGCCACCGCGCTGGCCCTGTGTGAAAGCCTCGTTCCCGACATTGTGCTGATGGATATCGTGATGCCCGTGATGAACGGCCTGGAGGCGCTCGAAGCGATTCGGCAGCGCGGGCTGGCCAGCCGGGTTTTGATCCTCTCCATGCTGGTCAGCGAAGAGCACGTCCTGCGCGCTCTGAGCCTCGGGGCGGCCGGCTACCTCGTCAAGGTGGCGGCAACGGCCGAGCTTGAGCTCGCCATCAAAGCCATCATGCGCGGCGAAACCTGGCTGTCGCCGCCCATTTCACGGCAGGTTGTCGATGCCTATCTGGCGCGCGTCGATAGCGCTGCACCGATATCCGATCGCAACGCCCTGACGCCCCGGCAGCAGGAGGTTCTGCGCCTGGTGGCCGAAGGCCAGACGACCAAGGAAATCGCCTTCGAATTGGGTCTGAGCGTCAAGACGATCGAAACCCATCGTACGCAAGTCATGGAAAAACTCGGCTTGCAGGATATCCCCAGCCTGGTTCGCTACGCCATCCGGCAAGGCATCATCCCGCTCGGCGAATAAGGCGCAGCTGCTTTTGCGCAGCTTCTCCCGGCATCCAGGCAAGCGCCCCGCGTCTAAGGTATTTCGAAGCGCTCGTTCAGGGATTCCCTGACACCGCACCGTCTCCCGCCTGCCACACTGCAATCATTGCACATTCAAGCGCATGCTCGCCCAAGTTGCCCGATTCCAGGGGCTTGCCGGTTTGAAGCGTGTGGCATAGAGCCTTGAAGGGGAGTGCAAGATGCAAAACAAAAACAGCTTCCTGGCTTCGCCTGAGGTGCTCGACCAATACTTGGCCCAGCGCGATGCGGCCATAGCTTACGCCCTTGATGCGAGCGCTGCCGCTTACCCGGATCTGGCGCGGCAATTTGGCCAGCGCGGCCGTGAAGCCTGTGCTGAAGACATCGGTTATCACCTCGACTTTCTTCGACCAACGCTCGAAACGGGTGAGTTGTCGCCCTTCATTTCCTATCTGGGCTGGCTCTCCCAGGTGCTCTCCAGTCGCGGTGTGCCGCTTGATTCGCTGCCGCGCTCGCTTGACGATCTGGCTGCTTTTTTCAGCCGCGTGCTGGGCGACGCCGCGACGCCGGTTGTCGCCGCCCTGGTCGCCGGGCGCGAAGCGCTTGCTGCCGGCATTAGCGCACCGACTTACGATAATCCCTGTCCGGCGCCGTGGAAAGAAGCGGATGCCTTCTGCAATGCCGCGCTGAGCGGCAACCGGCGCGAGGCGCTGGCGCTGTTCACCAGCGCGCTGGAGCGCGAGCAGTCGCTGGCGGAAGCGGCCGTGCATGTCATCCAGCCGGCCCTCTATGCCGTGGGGCGGCGCTGGCAGGAGAACGGCGTCTCAGTGGCCCAGGAACACATGGCCACCGCGCTGGCACAAACGGTCATGGCGCAGAGCTTCGGTCGCTTCGACATGGCGCCTGATAACGGCCAGCGCGTCGTGTTTGCCTGCCTGGCCGGCAATCATCACACGATTGGTCTGCGCATGGTTGCCGATGCCTTTGAGTTTGACGGCTGGACAACGTATTACCTGGGCGCCAATACACCGCTGGCCTCGCTGATTGCCCAGGTGCGCGAGGTGAAGCCCCAGTTGATCGGCCTGTCGGCCTCGCTGCCCTACCACTTGCGCACCTTGCGCGAAGCGATTGCTGTATTGCGTACGGTTTTTGTCGATGATTGCCCGCGCATTGCGGTGGGTGGCCTGGTGTTTAACCAGTTTCCTCAGCTCGCCAAGTCGATCGGCGCCGAACTGCTCGGCGGCGACGCCTGCGCCGCTGCGGCCGCGGCAGCGCCGGGTTGCCATGCGGCAGCGTCTTGAGCATGGCTTTCCCGATCATCCCTGCGCTGTTCGATGCCATGAGTTCGGTGCTGATCGCCGAATTCCGGCCGGACGGACAACTGGTACGCGGTAACGCCGGTTTTCGCCGTCTTTGCGACAACAGCAGCCTGCCGAACTGGCATCGCTTCACCCAGCCACGCCTTGACGAGCTGTCCATCGCGCCGCCCGATGCGCAGGGGGTCATTTATGAGGGCCGGCTGACCGTTGGCGACGTCGAGGGCGAAATGCGCACCCTCACCGGTACGGTCTATGGCGATGACGGCAGTTTGCTGATTGTTGCCGGTTATGACATAGAAGAATTCGAGGCCAGCTCGTCGCTCCTGCTCGATCTGAACAACCAGCTCGATCTGGCGCAGCGCGATCTGGTGCGCACCAATCGCGAGCTGGCGCGCCGCGAGGAGGTGATCCGCCAGTTGTCACTGACCGACGCGCTGACCGGTGTCGGCAACCGTCGTTCGCTCGATGACCGGCTGGCGGCAGAGAGTGAGCGGGCTAAACGCTACGGCCTGCCGCTTTCCTTGCTGATTCTTGATATCGACCATTTCAAGCGGGTCAATGACACCTTTGGTCATATCGCTGGCGACGCCGTGTTGCGGGCGATGGGTGTGCTGCTTCGGCGCTTTTTGCGCCAGTCGGACAGCGCCGCGCGGCTTGGCGGTGAAGAATTCGTCGTACTCATGCCGGGTACCACCTTGGCCGACGCAACGGCAGTGGCCGAGCGCATGTGCCAGGAAATCGCCGCGCAGGAGCGCGTCGATCCGCCATCCCTTACCGCCAGTTTCGGTGTCGCCTGCCTGCAAGCCGATGAGAGCGGTGCCGCCCTGCTGGCGCGTGCCGATGCGGCGCTCTACCGGGCAAAAACAGGCGGTCGCAACCAGGTGGTTGCCGATCCGGGGTGCCGGGTTGATCCGGCAATTTGTGAGGTATCGAGCAAATGATCCAGCCATTCGCAAAACTGCGTGTGCTTCTGGTTGAAGATGACCGGGCCATGGCCTTGCCCCTGAAAATGTTCATCGAAAACGCCGGTCATGAAGTGGTGCATGTAACGACCGGCGAGGCCGCCGTCGCCTGTTATGGTGAGTCGCCGCCCGACATGGTGCTGATGGATCTGATCATGCCGGGCATCGGCGGGGTCAGGGCAACACGTCAGATCAAGGCGGTCAACGTCGGGCGATGGGTGCCGCTGATCATCATGACATCGCTTGCCAGCGATGCCGATATCATCAAAGGGCTGGAGGCCGGGGCCGATGAGTACCTCACCAAACCGCTGAATTTCGATGTGCTGGGTGCCCGCATGCGCGCCATGCAGCGCATCGCCGGCATGCAAAAGGCCTTGTCCGAGGTGCTGGCTAATGTCACCGATGGCATCGTGCTGATCAATGCGCAGGGGCGCATCCAGTCGTTTAATCATGCCGCCCGAAAGATTTTCGGCTATCAGCCAAACGAGGTGCTGGGCCAGAACGTCAGCTTGCTGATGCCGGCACCGCATCGCGCACAGCATGACGGTTATCTGCAGCGTTTCATGACGACGCGCGAACCCAGGGTCATGGGTCAAAGCCGGCGCCTTGAGGGCGTGCGTAAAAATGGCACGGTCTTCCCGATGCGCTTGGGCGTCAGCAGCGTCATGTCACCGGACGGCGAGATTTTTATCGGCCTGATCCACGACCTGAGCGAGGAAGTGGCGAATCATGAAATGCAGACCGAGCTGTCCCGGAAACTGGCTGCCGCAAGGGAGCAGGCCCTGCAGAGCGAGCGCACTGCGTCATTGGGCTACCTCTCGGCCGGGATTGCCCATGAGATGAATTCGCCGCTCGGTTATGTGCAGAGTAATCTCGGCAGTCTGCGTGCTTGCGCCGGCGACTTGCTGCGCCTGGCTGAGCAGATCAGCGCGCTGGGCCCGACACTGCCCCCCGAAGTGGCGGCGGAGGTCGCGCGCCTGTGCAAGGGAGTTGATCTGGATTATCTGCGCTGTGACCTGCCCAGGTTGGCTGATGAAATGCAGACGGGGTTGAAGCAGATACAGCACGTGGTCAGTAGTTTGCGCGATGTGATGCGCCCGGGTGAGCCGGATTATCAGCGTGTCGATCTGGCGCAGAGCGTGGCGAGCGCCCTGGCCCTGCTGCATGGCCGCTTTGCGCCGGGGCTGACTATCGAGCGCGACTTTGGCGACGAGCCGGCCTGGGTTGAGTGCTCACCGGCCGAGCTTGGGCAGGTGCTGCTCAGTCTCTTGCAGAACGCGGTACAGGCAACCGGGGAGGGCGGCACGATCAGCCTGCGACTGTGCGGCGACCCGGAATATGTGACGCTGACGATTGCCGACAGCGGTGCGGGCATTGCGCCGGAAATTCTGCCGCACATTTTCGATCCGTTTTTTACCACCCGCCCGGTGGGCGAGGGCAAGGGGCTCGGTTTGTATATTGCGGCAGGCATTGCCAGGCGGCACGGCGGGCAGATTACGGTGGATTCGCCGCCGGGGCAGGGCAGCCGTTTTACCTTGTGGTTACCGCGCATCCGCGCATCGGGTGATCCGGTATGAAATGTTTAGCCGGCCTTCGTCAGCAGCTTTTGCGGCACGGTTCGCAACTGCTCGTGGTCTTTGCCGCGCTGCTGCTGCTCGGTTGGCTGACCGGGCTTTATCCGCCAGCTACTGGCGCGTCAACCAAGCCGTTGGCAGCGCTGGGCTTCCTGTTGATCGGCCTGGCCCTGGCCACGCAGAACGCAACGCTGGTGCGCTGGCTGGCCGGTGGCGCCGTGCTGTGCTGTTTGCTGGGGCTGGCGCAGGTTTATTTCGCGCTGACCGGTAGTTATCGGCCCGGGATTTTTACGGCGGGCATCACTCTGCCGGCGGCCGTCAGCCTACTGCTTGCCGGGCTGGCGCTGCTGTTGCATGAGCAGCGGCTGGGTGAGCTTTACCTGAGCGAGCTGGGCGGGCTGCTTCTTGTGCCGATTGGCGCGACGATCATCCTCGGTACGCTGTTCGGTGTGCCCGGCGTGCCGGGCGCCTTTGCGCTGGCCGGCGCGCCGCTGCCGACCGGCTTGCTGGCCTTGTTGGCCGGCCTGCTGCTGATCCTGCACCCGCCGCGCAGCATGAGCCTGCGCCTGTGGTGTGATGGCGGGCCGGCCGGCCTTCTGTTGCGCGGTGTGTTGCCGCTTGCCCTGCTGGTGCTGCCGCTGATCGCGCTGCTCCGCCTGCACGGCGAACGCGCCGGCTGGTACGGGCTGAGCGAAGGGCTGGCTTACATGATCGGTACGGTGATCTTCCTGCTCCTCTGTGTCGGCTTGTTTGCGGCCTGGAAAATGGCGCGCCTTGACGCAGTGCGCGCGGCTGATTACCGCTTGCTGACCGGTGTGCTGGAAGCCTCCGGCGATCCGATTTTCGTCAAGGATCTGGCCGGTCGTTATCAGCTGGCCAATCCGGCGGCGCTGGCGGCACTGGCGCGCAGCCGGGACGAGGTAATCGGGCACAGCGATGCCGAGTTGTTCGGCATCGCGACGGCCGAGGCGCTGCGGGTGGTGGATCAGTCGGTCATTGCCACGCGTCAGACGCGAGTCGCTGAGGACACACTGGGCAGCGGGCCGGCGATGCGCACTTTCATGTCGACCAAATCGCCTTTGCTCGGCAGCGACGGGGAGGTGGTCGGTCTGGTGGGCGTCGCGCACGAGATCACCGAGCGCAAGCGGCACGAGGCGGCAATTGCGCACCAGTCGCTGCACGACGGCCTGACCGGGCTGGCCAATCGCACCTTGTTTGTCGACCGCTTGAAGCAGGCGTTGCTGCAGGCAGAGCGTAGCGGGTGCCGGGTGGCGGTGGTCGATATCGATGTCGATGCCTTTCGCATCGTCAATGAAGAGATTTCCTTCGCCGCCGGCGATGCGCTGTTGCAACTCATCGCCCAGCGCATTACTTCGAGCGTGCGCGGCAGCGATACGGTGGCGCGTATCTATGGCGACGAATTCCTCGTGCTGCTGGCCGAAGCCGGCGACGTTGGCTGGATCGAAGCGGCGGTGCAGCGCATCGAGTCTGCCATCAACGTCCCGTGGCAGCATGCCGGTCATGAAGTCGACATTGCGGCCAGTGCCGGCATCAGTGTTTATCCCGACAACGGGGCAACGGCTGATGAATTGATCCAGCATGCCGAGTCGGCGATGCATCGCGCCAAGGATCTGGGTAAAAATCGCCTGGAGTTTTCGCATAGCCCACCGGCACTCGCCACCACGCAGCGGCTCGAAGGGCAGCGGGCATTGCGCCGCGCCATCGAGAACGAAGAGTTTGTCCTGTATTTTCAGCCCAAGGTGGCCTTGCAAAGCGGCCAGGTGGTCGGCGCTGAAACGCTGATTCGCTGGCAGCATCCGGAACGTGGTCTGGTCGCGCCGGGTGATTTCATTCCGCTCGCCGAGCAGAGCGGGCTGATCTCGCCAATCGGCGAATGGGTGATGCGCCAGACCTGTGAGACTGTTCGCCGCTGGCAGGCAGCCGGCCTCAGTAGCGTGCCGGTGGCGGTCAATCTGTCGGTTCAGCAACTGCACGATGCGCATATGCCGCAACGTTTTGCCGACCTGATCAGTCAGGCCGGCATTCCGCCGCAGTCAATCGACTTCGAAGTGACCGAAACCTCGCTGCTGCGTGATCGCGAACGTGCGCAAACGGCCTTGCACGCGCTGCGTGAGGGGGGCGGACATCTGGCGCTGGACGATTTCGGCACCGGCTATTCGTCGCTCGCTTTCCTGCGCGATTTTCCGGTCAACGTGCTGAAAATAGACCGTTCCTTTGTGAACGACCTGAATACCGATGCCAATGCGGCAACCATCGCCCGCACCATCATCGGTATGGCGCGCAGCCTGAAAATGCGGGTGGTCGCCGAAGGCGTGGAAACCGCCGGGCAACTGCGCTTTCTTGACCGTTACCGCTGCGACGAAATGCAGGGCTATCTGTTCAGCAAGCCGTTGCCGGAAGCCGACTTCCGCCACATGCTGGAAAGCGGGCAGGCCCTCGATCTTGCGCTGCATGGCGTTGATCGGACGCGTACCTTGTTATTGCTTGACGACGAACCGGAAATGCTCAGTTCCCTGCGTCGCCTTTTCCGCCGCGACGGTTACCGCTTGCTGCTCGCCGGTAATGGTGAGGAGGCGCTGGCCTTGCTGGCCGGCAACGAGGTGCAGGTGATCCTCTCCGATCAGCGTCTGAAGGGGATGTCAGGCATCGATTTTCTGACGCAGGTAAAAACCCGCTATCCCGATACCATCCGCATTATTCTTTCGGGCTATACGGAGTTGTCGGCAGTGGTCAACTCGGTGAATCAGGGTGCCATTTACAAGTTCCTGACCAAGCCGTGGGACGACGACGAGTTGCGCGAGCAGATCGGTGATGCCTTTTTGCAACACGAGGCCAAATTCGGTCGGGGCTGATCGCGCGGCAGGTGGCTTACCGGCCGCACGGGTTTCGGTTTAGTATTTGATTACTTTCAACCGTGAGGCGATTCGGCGTGGGCGTTCAGTGGGCTTTCTCGACATGGACCACGCCCTGGCGACGCAGTTTTTTGCTGGTCGTCTGGCTAGTCTGTAGTGCCGCGCTGTTTGCCATTGCCCACTGGGAGGGCGCCCGGCAGGAGCAACGGCGCCTGGAAGCCTTCGGCGCTGACCTTGAAGGTCTGGCGCAGGTTTCGGCAACGATTCTGGGCAATCGCCTGCAACAGCTCGACGACGTATTGCTGACCTTGCGTGCGGGCTATCTGGCAGCGCCGGGTGATTTTCCGGCGACCGTGCAGTTGTTGCGCAATGGGCCGCTGGCCGATTCCAGTTTGCAGGTAGTGCGCGTTGACCGTGATGGCCTGCTGGCTTTTACCGACGCGCCGAATGCCAGCGCCGGACTCTATCTCGGCGATCGTGACTATTTCAAATTGTTCAAGGAAGGCGCGGCCGATCGCTTTCATATCGACCAGCCCGTCTTCGGCCGGGTGACCAAGCGCCTGTCGCTGCCTTTGGTGCGGCCGGTGCTTGCCCCGGACGGCGCCTTTTCCGGCGTGGTGGCGCTCTCGGTGACGCAGGCTTCGCTGACTGAGTTCGGTGCGCGTCTGCACTTCTCGGGCGATACCGTGGTGACCCTGTTCAATCTTGAGGGGGCGCTGGTCAGTCGCTCACACGGGCTGGAAGCGATGCAGGGGCAGCGCCTGTCGCCGGAGATGCTGGCGCCCCTGCTGGCGGCGCCGAGCGGTTTGCTGACCCGGCATTCGCCGTTTGATGGCATGGAGCGTACGCTGGCCTTTCGCCGTATCGACAACCTGCCGCTGATCGTCGTCTTTGCGGCTTCGCCGAGTGGCATCCTCGCAGAAACCACCGCCCAGTCGCGTGTGCTGATCTTTTCGGCGGCGCTCACTTCGCTTGCCCTGCTGGCGCTGCTCTGGCAGCTGGCGCTCTCGGTACAACGGCGCAACGAGGCGGCACGGGTCATCGCGACGCAGCGCAGCCATCTTCTCGAGGCGCAGCGAGTGTCCGGCATGGGCAGTTGGGAACTGGACCTGACGACCGGCAAGGTGCTTTGTTCGGAGGAGGCGCAGCATCTGCTCGGCGTGGCGCCCGAGGTGTTCCCGCAGGACCTTGAGAGTTTTCTTGAGTATGTTCCGCCGGCTGAGCGGGATGTCATCCGCCGGATGATTGCGCAGGCGGTGTCCGATGGCAGTTTGCGCTTCGAACATCATGCGCGGCGTGGTGACGGCGTGGAGCGACTGTTTTTGCAGAATGGCGAACTGGTTCAGCGCGAGGGCGCCGGCCCGACGCTGATCGGTACGGTGCGCGACGTGACCGAGCAGCGTGCTGCCGAACGGGCGCTGGTTGACAGCGAAGCGCGTTTGCGTTCGGTGATTGCGGTCATGGCCGAGGGGGTGGTCGTGCTGGCCGGCGATGGCGGCGTGCAATCCTGTAATGCGGCGGCTGAGCGCATTCTCGGTGCTGAGCTGTGTCGCGATTTTCCGCTGCTGGGGGGTGCGTCCGACAGTTATTGGCTGCGCGAGGATGGCTCGCCCCTGTTGCCGGCCGATCTGCCTCCGCAACTGACGCTGGCGACCGGTCAGGCGGTTGACCGGATGATTCTCGGTTTGCGTCAGGCGGCCGCTGGCGAATTGTGGCTGAGCATGAGCAGCCGGCCTCTGCCTCATGACAACGGCGAGAGCTACGCGGCCGTGGTTTCTTTTGTCGATGTAACGGCAATGCGCAAGGCCGGGCTGGATGGTCGAATGGCGCAAGCGATTTTCGAGAATGTCGGGCAGCCAGTGGTGGTCACAGATGCCGATGCCAGAATCGTCATGATCAACCCGGCGGCGGCAGCGGTCACCGGTTTTTCTGCCGAGGAGGCGCTCGGCGAGCGTCCCAGCCTGTGGCGCTCCGACCGTCATGATAAAGCGTTTTATGAACGGATGTGGCAGGCCGTGATCGAAAACGGCCAGTGGATTGGTGAGATCTGGAACCGCAACAAGGCCGGCGAGGCTTTCCCGGTTTTGCTCTCGGTAACGGCTATCCGCGATCCGTCGAGCCTGGCGACGCGCTATGTCGGCATTTATACCGATATCACCGAACGCAAACGCTCGGAAGCGGAAATGTGGCGGCGGGCCAATTTCGACCCGTTGACCGGCTTGCCGAACCGCATGCTGTTCTACGAGCGGCTGGATCGTTCCTTGTCGCGTGCGGCGCGGGAGTCGGCCCGGCTGGCCGTGTTGTTTATTGATCTTGACGGCTTCAAGCCGGTCAATGATCAGTACGGGCATCAGGCCGGCGATGTCGTGCTCAGCGCGCTGGCCGGGCGGATGCAGCAGAAGCTGCGCGAAAGCGATACGGTTGCACGTCTCGGTGGCGACGAGTTTGTCGTTCTGTTGCAGAACGTTGGCAGCGACGAGGAGGTGTTGCGCGTTGGCGAGGGTTTGCTGGCGGCGGTTGAGGCGCCGGTCGAATTCGAGGAACGTCTGATTTACCTTTCGTGCAGCATCGGCATCGCCTTTTTTCCCGAAAACGCGGCTGACCGTGAGGCGCTGATGCTCTGCGCCGATGCCGCGATGTATCGCGCCAAGGTGGCCGGCAAAGGGCGCTTGTGTATTGGTGATCCGCGCCTGTTGTAGTACGGCGCCTATGCCTTTCGGCATATTCTTTCGGGATGATTTGACGGCTTTCGGTGCTGCCGGAATCGTCCCGCACAAAATTCCCGTAGAAATATTAGGGATTTTTTCTCCAATTGATTTGCATCATAAAAAACAGGCCGGCATCGGCCTAGACTCGTTGCCAGACAGAGTGCTGACCGTGTGGCGCTCAATCCCCGGGGGCCTTTGCTGCCTTGCGGGAACTTGGAGTGTTTAGAGGCGATGAATATTTCCAGTGTGCTGGTCAATGCCCGACCCGAAAGGATCGATCAGGTGCAGGAAGGTCTGTTGGCGTTGAGCGGTGTTGAAGTACATGCGGCAACCGGGGATGGACGATTGATCGTGACGATCGAAGCGGACTCCGATCAAGCGGTTGCCAATATGTTTGCGGAGATCAACCAGCAGCCGGGTGTGCTTTCGGCGGCGATGGTTTATCACCAATATGAATCTGATCCTGATGAGGAGGCCTGAGATGAAACTGACTTTGACGCGTCGTGACTTTATCAAGAGCAACGCCGTTGCCGCTGCCGCTACGGCTGCGGGTATTACGATTCCCGGACTGGCGGAAGCCGCCGCACCGAAGAAGGATGACGGCGTGCGCTGGGACAAGGGCGCCTGTCGCTATTGCGGTACCGGCTGCGGCGTGCTGGTCGGCACCAAGGGCGGGCGTATCGTCGCCACCCAGGGTGACCCGGATGCCCCGGTCAATAAAGGTCTGAACTGCATCAAGGGCTATTTCCTCTCGAAGATTCAATACGGCAATGACCGTCTGACGCAGCCGCTGCTGCGCATGAAGGACGGCAAGTTCGACAAGGGCGGCGAGTTCACGCCGATCTCCTGGGACGCCGCTTTCGACATCATGGCCGACAAGTGCAAGGCGGCGCTGAAGAAGGGCGGGCCGAAGAATATCGCCATGTTCGGTTCCGGCCAATGGACGATCTGGGAAGGCTATGCCGCCGCCAAGCTGATGAAGGCCGGCTTCCTGACCAACAACCTCGACCCGAATGCCCGTCACTGCATGGCTTCTGCCGTGGCCGGTTTCATGCGCACTTTCGGTATCGATGAGCCGATGGGCTGCTACGACGACCTGGAGCACGCCGACGCTTTCGTGCTGTGGGGCTCGAACATGGCCGAGATGCACCCGATTCTCTGGTCGCGTCTGACCGATCGTCGTCTGACCGCCAAGCACGTCAAGGTGCACGTTCTCTCCACGTTCACGCATCGCTCGTGCGAACTGGCCGACAACGAACTGATCTTCAAGCCGTCGACCGATCTGGCGATTCTCAATTACATCTGCAACTACATCATCCAGAACAACGCGGTGAACAAGGAGTTCGTCGCCAAGAGCGTCAACTTCAAGCGCGGCGTGACAGACATCGGCTACGGTCTGCGTCCGAATCATCCGCTGGAAAAAGTCGCGATGAACAACGGCTATCCGGGTGAAGACGGCAAGCCGAAGGGCAATCCGAACAACTCGACGCCGATGACCTACGACGAGTTCGCCCAATTCGTTTCCGAGTACACGCTCGACAAGGCGCACGAGATTTCCGGCGTGCCGAAAGACAAGCTCGAAGCGCTGGCCAAGACCTACGCCGACCCGAAGACCAAGGTCGTTTCCTACTGGACCATGGGTTTCAACCAGCATGTGCGCGGCACCTGGGTGAACAACATGATTTACAACGTGCACCTGCTGGTCGGCAAGATTTCCGAGCCGGGCAACGGGCCGTTCTCGCTCACTGGTCAGCCGTCGGCTTGCGGTACGGCACGTGAAGTCGGTACCTTCGCGCATCGCCTGCCGGCCGACATGGTGGTGATGAATCCGAAGCACCGCGAACTTTCCGAAAAACTCTGGAAATTGCCGGCGGGTTCGATCCCGGACTGGATCGGCGCACACGCCGTGGCGCAGAGCCGCCTGCTCAAGGACGGCAAGATCAACTTCTACTGGACGAGCACGACCAACAACATGCAGGCCGGGCCGAACATCAACGGCGAGATCTATCCGGGCTGGCGCAATCCGGACAACTTCATCGTCGTCTCCGACTGCTATCCGACCGTCTCGGCAATGTCGGCCGACCTGATTCTGCCGGCCGCAATGTGGATGGAAAAGGAAGGCGCTTACGGCAACGCCGAGCGTCGCACGCAGTTCTGGCGGCAGCAGGTCAAGGCGCCGGGTCAGGCCAAATCCGATCTGTGGCAGTACATCGAGTTCTCCAAGCGTTTCAAGACCGACGAAGTGTGGCCGGCTGCGCTGCTTGAGAAGAATCCGGAGTACAAGGGCAAGACGCTGTACGAAGTGCTGTATGCCAACGGTCAGGTCAACAAGTTCCCGCTGGAGCAGACTCAGAAGGGTTTTGACAACGACGAGTCGAAGGCGCTCGGCTACTACCTGCAAAAGGGCCTGTTCGAGGAGTACGCCTCCTTTGGCCGTGGCCATGCGCACGATCTGGCACCATTCGATACCTACCATCAGGCGCGCGGTCTGCGCTGGCCGGTGGTTGATGGCAAGGAAACGCTGTGGCGCTTCCGCGAGGGTTACGATCCTTACGTCAAGGCTGGCGAAGGCGTCAAGTTCTACGGCAACGCGGACGGCAAGGCGAACATCTTTGCGCTGCCCTATCAGCCGGCGGCTGAAGAACCCGATGCCGAATACGACCTGTGGTTGTGCACCGGTCGCGTGCTGGAGCACTGGCATACCGGTTCGATGACGCGGCGGGTGCCTGAGCTGTACAAGGCGGTGCCGGATGCGGTGGTCTTCATGCATCCGGACGATGCCAAGAAGCGCGGCCTGCAGCGCGGCGACGCGGTGAAGGCCGTGACGCGGCGCGGTGAAATCGGTTTGCGCGTTGAAACGCGTGGCCGCAACAAACCGCCGCTCGGACTGGTGTTCATCCCGTTCTTTGACGAGATGCGCCTGGTCAACAAATTGACGCTTGACGCGACTTGCCCGATCTCGAAAGAGACCGACTACAAGAAGTGCGCCGTCAAGATCGTCAAGGCTTGAGGGGTCAGGGCCAGTAACGGACAGGGCCAGCAGGGAGGCCGGGTGTGGGCGACGTAGCGCTCACCCCGTGCGGGCTCCCCGGGCTCCCCGTCATGGCTGAATACCATGCCTGCCGATAGCGACAATTCCGTGAAGCCTGCGCCGCGCGCCGCTGTCCAGAACGGACTGGCGCGTCGCCAGTTCATTCTCGACGCCGCACGAACCGCTTGCGGTGTCGGCATGCTCGGGCTCGGGCTGGGCTTTTACGGGAAGCAGGCCAGTGCCCTGCCGCCGCAGGCAATCCGTCCGCCGGGCGCTGGTGCGGAGCATGATTTTCTTGGTGCGTGCATTCGCTGCGGCCTGTGCGTGCGCGATTGTCCGTACGACATTCTCGAACTGGCCAAACCGGAAGCGCTGGTGGCCACCGGCACGCCCTACTTTACGGCGCGCACCGGGCCGTGCGAGATGTGCGAGGACATTCCTTGCGTCAAGGCCTGCCCGACCGGCGCGCTCGATCATTCATTGACCGACATCAACAAGGCGAAAATGGGCCTCGCCGCGCTGGTCGATCACGAAACGTGCCTGAATTTTCTTGGGCTACGTTGTGATGTCTGCTACCGGGTATGTCCGGTAATCGACAAGGCGATTACGCTGGAAATGCTGCCCAATACGCGTACCGGTCGGCATGCGATGTTTTTGCCAACCGTGCATTCGGAAGATTGCACCGGCTGTGGCAAGTGTGAAAAGGCTTGTGTACTTGAAGAAGCGGCGATCAAGGTCTTGCCGGCAAAACTGGCCAAGGGTTCGCTCGGACAGCATTACCGCATTGGCTGGGATGAGCAGAAAAAAGCCGGCGGTTCGCTGATTGATGAACGGAGTATGGTCGATCTGCCGGATCGCCTGCCGGAAGGTACGAAATTACCGGGGCATTTTGATCCGGGCAGTAGTGGCGCGGTGGTGCCTTCAGCACCGCCGGGGATGTCGCAGGCAACGCCTGCTGGCCCACTGCCCAGTGCGCCGCCGGGCATGCCCGGCGCCACCGCCGGGCGCGTGCCGAGCCACCCGCCGGGCCTTGGGGGTGGCAAATGAATACGCCTGTGCAAAAACATCGTACGGGTGCCGATGCGCTGGCGGCAAAGGGCTGGCTGGGTGCGCACAAGTGGTTGCTGGCGCGGCGCTTCAGCCAGCTGGGCATTCTCGCGCTGTTCCTGCTCGGGCCGCTGGCACACGTCTGGCTGGTCAAGGGTAATCTGAGCTACAGCCTGACACTGAATACGCTGCCGCTGACCGATCCTTACGTTCTGCTGCAATCCCTGGTTGCCGGCCATCTGCCCGAGAAGCTGGCACTGATCGGGGCGGCCATCGTCCTGCTGTTCTATTTTCTCGTCGGTGGCCGTGTTTATTGCGCGTGGGTGTGCCCGGTCAATATGGTGACTGACCTGGCCGGCTGGTTGCGCGCTCGTCTCGGCATCAAGGGCAGTGCGCATATCGCGCGGGCGACGCGTTACTGGATCCTCGGCATGACCTTCCTGCTCGCCGGACTGAGCGGCATGGTCGTCTGGGAATTGATCAATCCGGTGTCGATGCTGCATCGCGGGCTGATTTTCGGGATGGGGGCGGCGTGGGCCGTCGTGCTGACCGTTTTCCTGTTTGATCTTTTCGTGATGAGCCGTGGCTGGTGTGGTCATCTGTGCCCGGTCGGCGCTTTCTACAGCCTGCTCGGCAAATGGAGTCCGTTGCGTGTTGTGGCAACGCAGCGTGCTGCCTGTAATGATTGCATGGACTGTTTTGAAGTCTGCCCGGAGCCGCAGGTGATTCGCCCGGCGCTCAAGGGGGAAGACAAAGGCGTCGGGCCGGTGATCCTTGCCGCCAACTGCACCAACTGTGCGCGCTGCATTGATGTTTGTTCGAAAGACGTTTTTAACTTTGGCACGCGTTTTGGCAATCCGGTCACCGACCGGACGCGTGCTGCGGCGCAGTCATCTGCGCCGGCTGGCAGCTGAATTACGCAAGAAATACTGAAATCATACTTTGACGTGGAGGGAGCACCGATCATGAACAAGACCGTGAAATTTACCATCGCCGCCGTGGCCACCTGTTTTACTGCCCTGGCCTTCGCAGCCGATAGTGCCAAGTCGATGCGCGGCATTGATGTGGCGGCTCCCGACCAGACCGCCGAGACCAAGGCCTATGTCGGCAAGCGGCCGGGGACGCAGGCGCCGGTGGCGCGTACCTTCAGCACGCAGCCGCCGGTCATTCCGCACTCGATCGAGAACTTCGATGAGATCAATCTTGAAGGCAATCAGTGCATGGATTGCCACTCGGCGGCGAACTTCAAGAAGAAGAGTGCGCCAAAGGCTGGCGACAGCCATTTCGTCAACCGCGAAGGCAAAAAGCTGGAGGAAGCCTCGTCGGCGCGCTATAACTGCGTTGCCTGCCACGTGCCGCAGGTCGATGCACCGCCGCTGGTGGAAAATTCCTTCAAGGGCGATGCGGTCAAGAAGGCTGCCAAGAAGAACTGAGCGCCGTGTGTCGCCGGCTTGCCCGGCGGTGCTGTCAGAAACGAAACGGGGAGCCTGTGCTCCCCGTTTCGTTGTGCTCAGAGGCTGTGAAAAATGCTTTAACCCCTACCGCAGAGGCGCAGAGGCGCAGAGGCAACGCAGAGAAAAACAGGTTTTCTCTGCGTTGCCTCTGCGCCTCTGCGGTAGATTTTGTTTTTTCCACAAGCGCTCAGTGCGAATGTGCGTTGCCGAAGACCACCACCATCACGCCGGCTGCCAGCAGCAGGCCATGCCAGCCAACAGACCGGGTTTCGCGTTTCAGGCGTGGCATCAGGTCGGCGATGGCAATGTACAGAAAGCTTGAGGCGGCAACGGTGATGATCACCGGTATCCAGTCGCGCGCGTTATCCAGCGCGAAATAACCGAGAATTCCCCCGCCAACTGCCGCCAGGCTGGAGATGCCATTCCAGAACAGGGCACGTCCGCGTTTCCAGCCGGCCGCCAGGAGAATGGCGAAGTCGCCGGCTTCTTGCGGTACCTCGTGGGCAATGATGGCGAACGTTGTGCTCCAGCCGAGAATCGGGTCGGCAAGGAAGGCCGCTGCAATCAAGAGACCATCGGTGAAATTGTGAAAACTGTCGCCGATCAGTATCAGCAGGGTTTCACCGTGGGGATCTGCCGCATTATGCAGATGGTGGTGGCTATGCGTGTGGTCATTGCACTGCTGGTCGCCGTGGTGCGCGTCCGTATCGCCAGTGCCGCCATGCGTGTGGCGCCAAAGGGCAAGTTTTTCAAGTATGAAAAAAGTGAGGATGCCGCCCAGCAAAAGAGGGAACAGCCGGTGTGGCGAGAGGCCGCTCTCCAGTGCTTCCGGCAACAGCTTCAAGGTGGCTGTTGCGAGCAACAGTCCGGTAGAGAAACTTACCGTGAAGGTGAGGTACTTGCGTGGCAAGCCGAACATCACCAATGCCGCAGCGGAGATGCTGAGCAGGCCGCCGAGCAGGCAGGCCAGAACGATCTGAACGAACAACGGGGTTTGCATGGGTGGGCGGGGCAGCGGTATTTCGCCACGAATAGACAGGCGCTATTGGATCACAGCGGGCTGATTAATGCAACATTGTTGCATTTGACTGTTTCTTGCAACAGATCCGGATCGTTAGCGCGCCAGATCGTGCTCGCCACACAGGCGCAGCATTTCCGCACGCGTGGCATTGCGCAACTGGACGGCTGCTGTCCAGTCATCACCTTCGGGCAGGCGTGTTTTGCCAATCTCGAAGTGCATTGAGCCGAAGCGCGGCATCCAGGTCTGGTCGCGCAGGACAAGGCGTGTGCCGCGCAGGCCGCTGACCACCACCGGTACGCCGGCGCGCGCTGCGGCGACGAAGGCGCCCATGCGGAACGGCTTGAGGCCGGTTTCGCGCGAAAATGTTCCTTCCGGGAAAATGACCAGATTTTCGCCACGGCGCAGCGCTGCGATCACTGCGTCCACATCCTCGGCACTTTTTGCTGCCTCGAAACGTTCGACGAACAGTGTGCCAAGTCCGCGCAGGAAAGCGTGCATGCGTGGCTGCTCGACGAATTCGCGTTTGGCGACAAAAACATAGCCACGCGCGGGCGGCAGGGTCGCGTAGAGGACCAGTGCGTCGAGGTAGCTGCAGTGATTGACGAGCAGCAGGTGCGCTGAGTCGGGCAGCTTCTGCAGGCCCTCGGCGCGTACCGGCATGCCGCTTAGTGCGAGAAAAATCCGCGTCGCGCCATGCACTACTCGGCGCCCGATTGCCGGGCGTTGCAGAAGCATTAGCAGTACGCCGACCGGCAGGCCGATCAGTGCAAAAATTGTCCAGCACCATGCGCCAAAAAGCCAGCGCGCTGCGCGTCCAATCCCTTCGGCGATTCTGGCGCGCAGCGCTGCCGTCCCGAGCAGCGCGATCGTTTGCCAGGCCGCGGGTGCTGCCAAGCCGATCATTCCGCTCTCATAGGCATCGCGTGAGGCGGCGCGGCGGATCTTGCCGCTCGAAGTTTTGAGTACGGAGTTTGGTGGTGCGAGAACGATTTCGTCGGCCGGCATGCCGATTACGTCGACTGCGGCCTCGTTGATTTTCTGGCGCAGCGCTTCGCAGGTCACGGGGTCGGTCTCGCGGGTTTCAGCGAGAACAACCAGGCGCTCGGTGGCGTTGCCCGGATCGGCGCTGGCGAACACGGCAACACAGCCCTTGCGCACGCCGGCAAGGTTGCCGACAGCTTGTTCAAGCTCGTAGGGGTAGAGATTGCGGCCGCCGCGGATGATCAGGTCCTTGACGCGGCCGGTGAGATATATTTCGCCGTCGACGGTGTAGGCGTAATCGCCGGAGTTGAGCCAGCCGTCGTCAAACAGGGTTTGTGTGGCAAGTGGATTGCGATAGTAGCCCTGCGTTGCCGACGGACCGCGGAACTGCAGGCGGCCGATTTGCCGCGCCGCAAGTTCGCGGCCTGCCGCATCGACAATGCGAATCTCGTGGCGCGGCAGGGCAAGGCCACAGGCCGGTACGCGCATCACTGTCGTGTCTTCTGCGCCTGCAGGAACGGCGCGTTTCTCATCGACAAAGGCGTCGCGCAGGATGGCGTCGATGTGCGCGCCGCGCGCCAGTGGCGGGAAGGCGAGCCCGACCGAGCATTCGGCCAGACCGTACACAGGCGTCATTGCCGTGGCAGGCAGGCCGCAGGGCGCGAAGCGTGCAGAGAAGGCTTCAAGCGTTTGCGGGCTGACCGGCTCGGCGCCGTTCAGTGCCAGCCGCCAGGAAGCCAGATTGAGCTCTTGCAGATCGCTATCGGCGAGTTTTTTTGCGCACAGCTCATAGGCGAAATTCGGTGCAGCGGAGATCGTTCCGCCGTGCCTCGAGATGGCGGTGAGCCAGCGCGACGGCCGGGCGAGGAAAGCCAGTGGCGACATCAGTACCAGCGGCATGCCGAAGTAGAGCGATCCGAACCACGCGCCGATCAGGCCCATGTCGTGATAGAGCGGCAGCCAGGAGACGAATACGTCGTCGCTGCATACGCCGATTGCTTCGCCCATGGCGCGCAGGTTGGCGAGCAGGTTGGCATGGGTGAGCACGACGCCTTTCGGGTCGCCGGTGCTGCCGGAGGTGTATTGCAGGAAGGCGATGTCGTCGGGTGCGGCGCGGTAGAGCAGCGCCATCGGCGGCAGATCGAGATCCTCCGGGGTGACGATCTCGACCAGCGACGGTGCCTCGGTTCGCAGCAGCGCGGCAACGCCCTTGGCTTGCGGCACGGTGATGATGAACACGGCCTCGGCGTTGGCCAGGATGCGCGCGTGCCGGCGCAGATGGTCCTCGATCTGCGCCAGGCGTGCCGGCGGGTAGATCGGCACCGGAATGCCGCCGGCCAGCATGACGCCGAAGAAGCTGGTCAGGTAACTGCGCCCGGTCGGCAGCATCAGTGCGACGGTCTGTTTCGGCAGCAGGCCGCGCGCGACCAGTCCGGCAGCTATCCGTCGCGCTTCATTGAGCAACTCGGCGTAGGTGATTGGCTGCGCCTGCTCGCCTTCGCCGTAGAGCAGCACGTGCGTGCGCTGCGGGTTGTGTGCGGCGTGCCATTCGAGTACTTCGACAAGCGTGCCGGCCTGATCCGGGGCGCCGTTAATGGTCTCTTGCGGCAGGGTGTCGATTGTTTCAGTCGCGTTGTTTGGAGCGCTGGATTCTCCCGTTCCGGGGATGAGGCGCAGGAGATCGTGCGGGGTTTCGGCTTCCGTCAGCGCCGCATCGGGCAGGGTCGTTTTGAACTCGTTGCCGAGACGCAGCAGAAGTTCGACACGCGCCAGGCTGTCCAGCCCGAGATCGCGTTCAAGGTGGCTGCTCAGGCTGATGCGACTGGCCCGGGCCGGGTGGGTTTCTTCGACCAGTGTGAGCACCACGCGCAGTAATCTGGCAGTTGCTTCCTCCGGTGCTCGTTGAATCGCTGGTGTCATGGCTGGTGTTATCTGACCACGATAGCCTGAACGGGGCAGGGTGCGACACAGGCGCCGCAGCCGGTGCAGCGTTCCTGATCGAGTGCCGGAAGTGCAATGCCGCCGGCGAGCGGCGGAAAGCGGATCGCCCCGGCAGCGCATTGATCACCACAGATCCGGCATTCAACACGTTGGCGGGCGAGGCAGGGCTCGTTAATGACGGCGCACGCTGCCCAGGGTGATTGCTCACCGGTTCGTATCAGAGCGCGTGGCGAGCAGGCGGCCGCGCAGTCGCCGCAAAAAGTGCATTCACCCTTGGTGAAATCAACCGTCGGGTAGCCGGCGTCGCGCGTGATGATGTGTGTCGGACAAGCGCCAACACAATCGCCGCAGCGTGTGCACGCTTGCAGGAAATCGGTTTCGGCAAGTGCCCATGGCGGGCGGAGCGGTTCCGTGCGGGGAGCGAATCGGCCGCGCAGGAAGTTGCGGCGGCTATCAGGTGTCGTCATCTGTGAAATGTTACTGCGGGTCGTCGATGCGTGGTGTGCCCCGGCAAGAAAAAAGGCGGTGCTGTGGCACCGCCTTTTTTCCCGTTGCGCCGCGCTTACTGCTTGGTGGCTTTGATGTCGCCAGCCGCACCAAGGCCCAGCGTGTAGCCAAGCGATACATGGTGGAAGCGATAAACGGTCTTGTCCGTGTGAATCGCGACGCCGAACGGGATGACCTGACCTTCGGCAAGCGCCAGATCGCCTTCGCCACCGCTGAGCTTGCGCGTAAAGGTCACGGTATAAACACCGCCCTTGTTTTCGCCTTCGGCCTTGACCAGTGCCGTGCCACCCTTGTTGACGCGTTCTGCAGCGACGTGGCCGTCAACCTGTGTCGAACCCTTGCCACCTTCACCACTCTTCCACTGGATGTAGTCATAGAAAACGCCGCCGGCCATGTTGGCGTCTTTTACATATTTCTTTTTCTTTGCATCGCCATCGGGCATCGAGCGTACATCGGCGTGGCAGGTTGCCCAGCAGCCAACTTGCGCGGCTTGTGGCACCTTGTCGCCAGCCAGCATGATGGCGGCCTTGACTTCGTGTTTCGGGCTGGCGTCTTCGCGTGGTGCGCCGGCGGCCTCGTCGGCTGGCGCCTTGAAGGTCAGGCGTAGGTAGAGATGCTCCTTGTCGTATGCCGCCTGTACGGAGACGGGGAAACTCATCGTCTTCGGCGCGCCGATCGGCTCCAGTTCCTTGCCGGCCAGGCGCTTGAAATCAAAGTTGAGTCCGCCTTTTTCTTCGTGACAACCCACACAGCTTTCGCCCTTGTTGATGCCGGTGCGGCCGCTGTGATCCGACTTTTTCATCACCCATTCAATGGGCGTTGCGCCCGCGTGAAACACCTGAATATCCCGCTTGGCAACCTTGCTCCAGTCGGGTGCGGCAATGGCGAACTGTGAGCTGGCGGCAAGCAGGGTGCCGAGTAGGGCAATGGGCAGTTTTTTCATGATAGCGGTCCAGTCAGCGTTGTTGGGAAGCTTCGATGCAGGATGATTCTAAAAACCTCAGTCTGTCCACGAAAATCACGAAAGACACGAAATTAAACAACAGGTTAAGTTGAGTTAGCCACTCACCCTATAGGTTGCGTTCTGCATTTTTGTATCTGTTTGATTTTTTTCGTGCTTTTAGTGATTTTCGTGGATGAACTGCTTTTTCCAGGATGATTCTAACCATTTTTAAAAAAGGGCGAAGGGATGCAGGAAAGCGGTTTCGCCAAGGCAAACAAAAAAGGCAGAACCGAAGTTCTGCCCTTTTTCTGAAGCGGTATCTGGCTTACTGCTTGGTCGCCTTGATGTCGCCATCAGCACCGAAGCCAATCGTGTAGCCCAGCGAAACGTGGTGGAAGCGACCGGTCGCATGGTCGGCATGGATGGCGAAGCCAACCGGTGTTGCCTTGCCCTCGGCCACCGCACCGTTCAGCTTGCGGGTGAAGGTAACGGTATAAACGTCGCCCGCCTTGGTGCCCTCAGCCTTTACGCCGGCCGTGCCGCCTTCCATGTTGCGCTTGTCGCTTACCGAACCATCAACGGCCTTGGCGCCCTTGGCGCTCTTCCATTGCATCAGCTCGTAAGCGCCGCTGGCGGTGTACTTGGTTTTCTTGTCGTCGGCGCCCGGCATGGTGCGGGCATCGGTGTGACAGGTTGCCCAGCAGCCGACCTGGCTTCCCGCAACTGTCTTGTCGCCAGCAGCAACCGAGACTTTGTCGTTGGCAAACATGACGGCCGCCTTGACATCGTTTTCCTTGTCGGCAGTATTGGCGCCGCCAGCCGGTGCCTTGAAGGTCATGCGGATATAAGCATTTTCCTTGTCGTACGCGGCTTGTACCGAGACCGGGAAGTTCATTGTCTTCGGCACGCCGACCGGCTCGAGTTCCTTACTGGCCAGCTTCTTCATGTCGAAATTGAGACCGCCCTTTTCTTCATGGCAACCAATGCAGCTTTCGCCCTTGACCAAGCCGGTGCGGCCGCTGTGGTCGGATTTTTTAGTGACCCATTCGATCGGCGTCACGCCGGCGTGGAAAACCTGGATGTCACGCTTCGGAACCTTGGACCAGTCCGGCGCGGCATGCGCAAGCTGGGAACCGAAGGCGAACAGGGCGCCAAGAACAGCAAAGGAAACGGTAGTCTTCTTCATGTTGAATTTCTCCACTCAAGCGATTAAGGGTGTAATTCCAGGCAACGATGAATTATTCGTCGTCATCCTCTTTCATGCCTTTCGGTTTCTGGTGTGCGATCCCTTTGTGGCAATCGATACAGGTTTTCTTCTCGTCCTGGCCAATCTTGTGCATCTTCGAGGCACGCAGTTTTTGCTTCTCGATATCCATCGCGCTGAAGGAGTGGCAGTTGCGGCATTCGCGTGAATCGCTGTTCTTCATGCGTTCCCACTCGTGGGTCGCCAGCTCAAGGCGTTTGGCTTCGAACTTTTCCTTGGTGTCGATGGTGCCCATGATTTTGCCATAGACTTCGCCGCTCGCCTGGATTTTACGCATCATCTTGTGCCCCCAGTCTTTGGGGACGTGGCAGTCGGAGCAGTAGGCGCGCACACCGGTGCGGTTGCTGTAGTGAATGGTCGTCTTGTATTCCTGATAGACGTTGTCCTTCATCTCGTGGCAGGAAATGCAAAATTCGAGCGTATTGGTTGCTTCCATGGCGGTGTTGAAACCACCCCAGAAAAAGATGCCGGAGATAAAGCCAACCGAAAGCAGGCCAATCAGTGAGTATTTTGTACTGGGGCGTTTGAGTTTGGCCCAGAAGCCGGTGGCCTCGGTTTTGTTGTCGGACATGGTGCAACCTCTCTCGTTGGTTTCAATTCGCTCGCCACCAACGGGTCGGTTGGTGAAGCAAACGCGAGTCTAGCGAATCGAAACCGGCGAGGGTTTGATCTAGATTAAGTTACCCCAGTATTTTTAGGGGATTGATTAATGGAGATCAACTCAGGGCTGTACCTGGTCAATCGTCAGGCGTATACCCTGTTTCCCGAGCTTTACGCCGCTCACGTTACCGAACAGGTCACCGCTGGAAGTTTCTGCCTTGCCGGCCTTGGCGATACGCGCTTCAATACTGACAGTCTTGAACGCCGAGATTTTTTTGCCACCAGGAAGCGCCATTGAGTCATCGAAGTGAAAGCGGATGGGCAGGTCGCCGGCTTTGCCGCGGAGCACGGCGAGCGGCATGCGCTGCCCGTCTTCGGCGCGGGCGAAAACGAAAAGTACGTCGTCAGGCTTGATCTGTGAGCTGAGTTTCGCGCTGAGAACGACCTCGCCACTGATTCCGGGCCCGGTCGCTGTCGGTTTGCCATCCGGCGCCGAGCGCTGGGTAGCCAGTTCGCGGGCCTTTTCGACGGCGTTCTTGAGGCCTTCGGCTTCCTCCGTGCCCGGCTCCAGTTGTGCCAGCAGGCGGCTCCAGTGGGTGGCTGTCGTGGCAAAGTCGCGCCGGTCACTGGCTGCGGCGCCGGCCAGCAGCAATGCCTGTGGTTCGTCGGGGTCGATCTGCAGGGCGCGGGCGAGCATTTCGCTGGGCTTGCCCTGCAGATCGCCTTTGTTGTTCTGCGCAATTATTTCGGCATAGTCGGCCAGCAGCACGGCGTCCTTGTCGACCACCGGGCCGGCGTGACTGTAGGCTTCTTCAGCTTCGGTAAAACGCCCCAGTGCCTTGTACGAGCGGGCCAGCATTACCCAGCCTTTGGCGTCATCCGGGTTTTGCTTGAGTTTGTCGGACAGCTTGCCGACCATGGCTTCGATCTGCTCCGGGGTGACGCGGGAGCGGGCTTGCGTTTGCAGTGGATCGAGCGCGCGTGGGTTGCCGAGCAGGGCATAGCCGGCAATCGCGGCGAGCGGCAGGGCGATGAGCAGCACCAGCGCTGATTTGCGACTGCTTGAAACTGCCGGCCTGCCGCTGCCATCAGCGTCTTCCGCTTGAACGTCTTCAAGTAAGCGTCGCTTGAGCTCCAGTTTCGACTGGGCAAGATCGGCGTCCGAGAGCAGATTTTCCCGGTGCTCACGGTCAAGTTCGGCAAGCTGGTCATGGAAAATCGCCAGATTGGCTTCGCGCCGTTCATTGGCAGACTGCACCGGGAGCGTGGCTTTCGGAAGCCGCCAGAGCGGCAAAAGCAGGCGGGCCATGACGGCGAGCACGAGAAGTGTCGCGATAATGATGAATACGGTCATTGCTGGGTGTCTTTATTCCTGAGCAGGGCATCGGCCTGCTTTTGTTCTTCGGCGGAGAGCGGTGCGTCGCTGATTTCGTCGTTGCGGCGGCGCAAGTAGCGGACTACGCCGAATGCCGCGAGCACCAAGAGTGCGGCCGGGCCAAACCAGAGCAGCAGCGTGGTGCCCTTGACTGGTGGCCGGTAGCGCACGAAGTCGCCGTAACGGGCGACCATGAAGTCCATGATTTCGGCGTCGCTTTTTCCGTCCTTGATCAGGGTGCGGATTTCGCGGCGTAGATCATTGGCCAGTTCGGCGTGCGAGCCGGAAAGCGATTCGTTCTGGCAGACCAGGCAGCGCAACTCATCGGAGATCGCCACCATGCGCTTTTCCGTTAGCTCGTCGACCGCCAGCGGTGCGGCTTCTTTTGCCTGTGTCGCAAGGGCGATGAGAGCCAGGGCAAGGATCAGGAGCCAGCGTTTCATTTCGACAGCTCCGCGACCAGCGGCAGGATTTTGCCGGAGAAGATGTCAGGCGAGATCGGGCCGGTGTGCTTCATGCGGATGATGCCGGCTTTGTCGATGACGTAGGTTTCCGGCACCCCATAGACGCCGTAGTCGATGCCGACTCTTCCGTCGAGATCCATTACGGTCAAAGTATAGGGATCGCCGTGTTTTGCCAGCCAGCCGGCCGCGCGCCCGATCGCCTGTTGTTGCTCGGTTGCCGGATTGATCTTGTCGGTATCGAGGTTGCCGTCGCCGCGCAGTTCCTTGTAATTGAGACCGATCAGCGCTACGGTTTTGCTCTTCGCCATTTCGACCAGGATCGGATGCTCCTGCCGGCAGGAAACGCACCACGAGGCCCAGACATTGAGCAGCCAGACCTTGCCCTGCATCTCTTTTGGGGAGAAGGTCTGCTCCGGGGCGTGCAGTTTGGGCAGTGAGAACTGGGGCGCAGCTTTGCCGACCAGCGGTGACGGTACATCGCGCGGATTAAGATTGAGCCCGACGGCGAGCAGGATGATGAGCGTGATGAAGCCGATTAGCGGCCAGAGAAATCTGTTCATGCGCTTTGTACGCCCTTGGTGGTTGAGATTGGCGCATTGCGGGGTGCTCTGGCACGGTAGCGACGATCCGACATGGCGATCAGCCCGCCCAGTGCCATCAGTACGCAGCCGCCCCAGATCCAGTCAACGAAAGGTTTGTAATAAACGCGCACGGCCCAGGCGGCTTCCGGTTTGGCCTTGTCGATCGGCTCGCCGAGCGAGACGTAGACGTCGCGCAGGAAGCCGGTATCGATTGCCGCTTCGGTCATCGGCATGGTCGAGGAGACGTAGAGGCGCTTCTCCGGGTTCATTTTTCGAACCAGCCGGTCATTTTTCAGCAGGTCAACGTCGCCGACCAGCGCGGTATAGTTGGGCCCCTTTTCAGACTTTACGCCGTTAAAGCGGAAGGTGTAGCCACCCACGGCAACGGTGTCGCCGACTTCCATCTTGACGTCTTTTTCAGCCTGGTAGCCATTGACCATGGTGACGCCGACGACGAATGCGGCGATGCCGACGTGGGCGGTGTGCATGCCGAAGAAGCTGCGTGGCTGTTTGAGCGCAGCTGTCAGGAAAGATTGACCGGCCCGCGTCGATTGCACGCGCTGAACAAAGTTGAGTGTGCCGGCGAGGACAATCCATGCGGCAAGCAGCAGGCCGAGAGAAATCAACGGCGTCCATTCACCATAGAGGAAGGGCGTCGCAATACCGACCACGGCGGCGGCGAGAAAGGCCCAGCGCAGGGTGCGCGCCAGTTCGCTGAAACTGGCGTGCTTCCAGTGTGCAAATGGTCCGACGCCCATCAGGAAAAGCGCCGGAATCATCAGCGGCGCGAATACTGCGTTGAAGTAGGGGGGGCCAACCGATAGCTTGCCCATGCCGAGTGCGTCGATCAGCAAGGGGTAGAGCGTGCCAAGCAGTACCGACGAACAGGCGACGACGAGCAGTACGTTATTGGTGAGCAGCAGGGATTCGCGCGAAAGCAGGCCGAAGCGGCCGCCGAGCCCGACCTTGGGCGCGCGCCAGGCAAAGAGCAGGAGCGAGCCGCCGATCACGACGACCAGGAAGGCGAGGATGAAAATACCGCGTTTCGGATCCGTGGCAAAGGCGTGCACCGAGGTCAGTACGCCGGAGCGCACAAGGAAGGTGCCAAGCAAGGAGAGCGAGAAGGCGGAGATGGCGAGCAGTACCGTCCAGTTCTTGAAGCTGCCGCGTTTTTCGGTGACTGCCAGCGAGTGCAGCAGTGCCGTGCCGACCAGCCAAGGCATGAACGAGGCGTTCTCTACCGGGTCCCAGAACCACCAGCCGCCCCAGCCGAGTTCGTAATAGGCCCACCACGAGCCGAGCGCGATACCCAGAGTCAGGAAGATCCACGCCGCGGTGGTCCATGGCCGCGACCAGCGCGCCCAAGCGGCATCGAGTTGCCCCGAGAGCAGTGCGGCAACGGCAAAGGCGTAGGCCACCGAGAAGCCGACATAGCCCATGTAGAGCATCGGCGGGTGGATGATCAGGCCGGGATCCTGCAACAGGGGGTTGAGGTCGCGCCCTTCATCGGCGCCCGGCAGCAGGCGCTCGAAGGGGTTCGAGGTAAACAGGACGAACAGCAGGAAACCGAAGGTGACCAGACCAAGCACGCCGAGCACGCGCGCTACCATGCGCTCCGGGAGTTGTTGCGAGAAGGCGGCAACGGCGATGGTCCACAGCGACAGCATCAGAACCCACAGCAGCAGCGAGCCTTCGTGGCCTCCCCATACAGCGGCGATCCGGTATTGCAGTGGCAACAGCGTGTTCGAGTGCTGCGCGACGTAGACCACGGAGAAATCATTCTGCACAAAGGCTGCCGTCAGGCAGCCGAAGGCGACAACCATCAGCGCGGCCAAGGTTTGCGCCGCCGGGCGGGCGAGGGCAATCCACGCCAGCCGGTTTTTATGGGCGCCGATCAGCGGCAGGGTGCCGAGCAGCAGGGCGACGCAGAGCGCGAGGATGAGGGCGAAGTTGCCAAGTTCTGGAATCATGTGGCGCTGTTCTCCGGTTACTGCTTGAGGGTTTTTGCGGCAGCTTCGCTCGCTGCCTTGCTTGCCGTAGCGCGATCGCCGGCGTCGCCCAGGGCCTTGGCAGCTTCCGGCGGCATGTAGTTTTCGTCGTGTTTGGCGAGCACTTCATGGGCGGTGAATAGGCCGCTATCGTCCAGCTTGCCTTGCGCGACCGCGCCTTTGCCTTCCTTGAAGAGGTCCGGCAGAATGCCCTTGTAGGCGACCGTCAGATCCTTTTCGGTGTCGGTGATGATGAAGCGGATGGTGACGCCGTCGGCTTCGCGTTTGATCGACCCTTCCTTGACCATGCCGCCGATGCGGAAGGTCTTGCCCTTTGGCGCTTCGCCCGCCGCGACCTGCGTTGGCGAGAAGAAGAACACCAGGTTGCTCTGGAAGGCGTTGAGCACCAGCGTTGCGACCAGGCCGAGAATGGCCAGCCCGCCGACAATCAGCGCGATGCGTTTGTGACGTGCTTTCAATCTTTGCTCCTGCGGGTGTTTTGTACGCCGCGGTCAGCCCGTTCGGCGCGGAATTGACGCTTCAGGCGGGTAATCAGGCTCTTCTGACCCCGCATCAGCAGGATCGGTTCCAGGGCCATCAATAAAGCGGTCACGCCGACCGAGCCCCAGACATAGACGCCGTGGTTGCCCATCGCAAGAAATTCGGAAAAGCTATTCCAGTACATGTTCCTACTCCTTGCCTGCAAGCAATGCACGGACCCACTCGGTATGCCGTTCGCGTTCGAGCATGATGCTGCGTGCGCGCATCAGCGCGACGGCGATGCTGTACATCCAGCAGGCCAGTGCGCAGAGCAGCATGCCCAGCAGCATGGTCATCGCCATTGAAGGCGACTTGGTCAGGCTGACCGATGAGCCCTGGTGCAGGGTGTTCCACCACTTGACCGAGAAATAGATGATCGGAATGTTGACCACGCCAACCAGCGCGAGGATGGCGCCGGCTTTGTCGGCGCGGCGCGGGTCGTCGATCGCCGATTGCAGGGCGATGAAGCCGATATAGAGGAAGAGCAGGATCAGTTCGGAGGTCAGGCGCGCATCCCACACCCACCAGGCGCCCCACATCGGCTTGCCCCACAGCGCGCCGGTCCACAGGGCGAGGAAGGTGAAAAGCGCGCCGGTCGGCGCCAGCGCCGAGGCCATCATGCCCGACAGGCGGGTGTTGAAGGCCAGACCCAGCGCGGCCCAGAAAGCCATGACGAGGTAAATGAACATCGACATCCAGGCCGCCGGCACGTGCAGGAAAATGATGCGGTAGCCCTCGCCCTGCTGCGCGTCGGTCGGCGCCACGAGGAAGCCGACGTAAAGTCCGGCGACGCCGAAGACGGCAGCCAGCGCCCAGAACCACGGAATCATCTTCCCGGCAATCGGGTAGAAGCTTTGCGGGCTGGCGTATTTGAACCAGTTGATCAGTCGATTGTTCATGAGTTGGCTAAAACCTTTTTACCACGGAGGCACAGAGGCACAGAGAACAGCCACAGAGAAAATCAAAACCTTCTCTTGTTTTTCCCTGTGCCTCTGTGTCTCTGTGGTGAGCTGTTTTGTTCATTCCAAAGCAATTCTCAAAGCCGCCGCAGTTGCCCACGGTGCGAAAAACACGCCGCCCAGCGTCAAGGCGCCAAGTAGCGATAAGTGGGCCTGTGGCCCAAGCCCGGTGACCGTGGCATCGACCGCGCCGGCGCCGAAAATCAGCACCGGAATGTACAGCGGCAGCACCAGCAGCGAGAGCAATATGCCGCCACCTCGAACCCCCAGCGTCAGTGCGGCACCGATCGCGCCAATGCCGGACAGCGCCGGTGTGCCGATCAGTAGCGAGAGTGTCAACACCCAAAGTGCGTCATTCGACAGATCGAACTGGATGCCCAGCACCGGTGCCAGCAGCGCGAGCGGCAGCCCGGATACCAGCCAGTGCGCGATCACCTTGCCGAGCACCACCAGCCCGAGCGGTTGTGGCGCCAGCGCCAGCTGCTCGAGTGTGCCGTCGCGGTGATCGTCGGCAAACAAACGCGGTAGTGACAGCATGGTGGCCAGCAAGGCAGCGACCCAAAGTACGCCGGGCGCCAGCTTGCGCAGCAGATCGGGCTCCGGCCCGATGCCGAGCGGGAACAGGCTGACGACGATAATGAAAAAGAACATCGCCGAAACAACGTCGGCCTGCCGGCGCATTGCCAGCCTCAGGTCGCGGCTGATCACCGCGCGGATCAAGGTCAGCATTGTACAGTCATGTTTAAAAGTAACGGAAAAGCCTCACCACCAAGACACCAAGAACACAAAGTTTCACCAAGAAAACAGTATGTTGACTTGGTTTTTCTTGGTGAACTTGGTGTCTTGGTGGTTCGCACTGTTCTCGTCTTTCTATGTGACTGACTACTAGCTCAGCCGCAGTTCGCGCACGGTGCCGGCCGGTACGTCGACGCTCTGGTGCGTCGTCAGGACGGTCAAGCCGCCGCGTTGCAGATGAGCGCCGATCAGGCCGGCGACCAGTTCTACCGCCGCCGGATCGAGCGCAACGTAGGGTTCGTCGAGAATCCACAGGGCGCGCCGTTCGTGCACCAGGCGGGCCAGCGCGACGCGGCGCTTCTGGCCTTGCGAGAGATAGCGGCAGGCGAGATCCTCGCGGCCGGCGAGGCCGACCAGTTCGAGCGCGTCAAGCGCCGCATCCTCGTCGAGCGACTCTTCCGCGAGCTTCGCCGAGGCCAGCAGGTTTTCGATGGGCGTCAATTCTTCCTTGATTGCATTGTGGTGGCCGAGGTAGCAGAGTTCGGCGCGAAATTCGTCGGCCAGTTTGTGGATTGGCGTGCCACGCCAGCAGATTTCGCCATCGGCCGGCGGCGTCAGGCCGCACAGCATGCGCAGCAGGCTGGTTTTTCCCGAGCCGTTCCTGCCCTGCAGGTAAAGCATTTCGCCACCCTCCAGTTGGAAGCCGACGCCTGCGAACAGGCGCCGCTCGCCGCGTACGCATTCGAGATTTGAGGCTTCAAGCATGCAGAGGAGGTTCCGGGAAGATTGCCGAGGGCGTATTGTGCAGGCGCAAGTCTAGCTGCGGATTGACCAGAATCAAAATCAATACAAAGACTTCTGCGTATTGTTCACGCTCTTTTCGGGGAGGCGGGTGTGGATCAAGGCAGTTTGCGCTTGAATCTGGCGTGGAACGGGCAGCGCATTGTTACTGCCGGGATTGCCTCGTCCAGACCGCAGGCGGCACGTATCCTGATTGGCCAGCCGGTTGAGCGTGCTGCCGATCTGGTGCCACGCCTGTTTAGCCTGTGTGGCCAGGCGCAAGGGGTTGCAGCGCGCATGGCCTGGCACGCGGCGCGCGGCGCGGCTTTTGACACTGCGGCGATGCGGGAAAACGGGCGCCGGGTGGCGCTGGAAGCCATTGGCGAGCATTTGTGGCGTTTGTTGCTGGATTGGCCACCGATGTTCGGTTTGCCGGCGCGCAAGGATGATTTCCTGTTCTGGCGCAAACGCTTGTTGGCTGTCGACGATCAGGCGGGGGCGGCGCTGCTTGGCGATGAACTTGACCGGTGGCTGCTTGCAGAACAGCGATTGCCCGTCGAGCCAGCAATCGCGGCCGCGCCGGGCGCGCTATTGCCGTGGCTTGCGGCAGAGGTATGGGCGCAGCAAACAATAGGCGGCGATTTTGCCGAGCAGCCAGACTTCGCGGGCTTGCCGGCCGAAACAGGTTCCCTGGCACGTCGGGTGGGCGATCCCGGTGTGGCTGCCTTGCATGCGGCCGGGCAAGGCGTTGCGGCGCGGCTGGCGGCGCGCTATGCCGATCTGCACTTTCTTGCCAGGGCGCTGCTTGAGCCGCAACGCCTGGATGGCTGGCTGGGCGCGGCACAGATCGGCGAAAATGTCGGTCTGGCGCGTGTCGAAACGGCGCGTGGGCTGCTTCTGCATCTGATCCAGGTCAAGGACGGCAGGGTGGCGCGCTATGTTATCGTTGCGCCAACGGAATGGAATTTTCACCCGCAGGGCGCGTTTGTTCGCGAGATCACCGAATGTCCGGCATCGACTCGGGGCGCGGCTGAACTGGCGGCGCGCCGCTTGGCGCTGGCGCTTGATCCCTGTGTTGCCTACGAGATTGTGATCAACAATGCATGAAATGTCGCTTGCCGAAGGGGTGCTGCAGATTGTCGAGGATGCGGCACGCAATTCGGGAGGCGCGGGCGACGGCGGTTTTCTGCGCGTCAAGACGGTATTTATCGAAATCGGCCAGCTTTCTTCAGTCGAGCCCGATTCGATGCGTTTCTGTTTCGATGCGGTAACGCGCGGCACGCTGGCTGAAGGTGCGCTGCTCGAAGTGATCGAGGTGCCTGGCGAAGGATTGTGTTTCAATTGCAACAAGACAGTGCCGCTTGCGGCCTTGTACGACCCCTGCCCGGCCTGCGGCGGCTACCCGGTCCAACCGACCGGCGGAACCGAAATGCGGGTCAAGGAGCTGGAGGTTGAATAATAAAATGGAGACAAGAAATGTGTACGACCTGTGGTTGCGCTGCGGGTGAGGCCCGTATTGATGGTGAAGACTTGCATACGCACGAGGACGGGACGACCCATTCGCATGCGCCCGGCCAGAGCCACTCGCATTCCGGCATAAGTTATACCCCCGTTTCGGGCGGGCATGCTCACCCGCATCGCCACGCGGATGGCAGCGTCCATGTGCATCCCCACGGGCATGACGGCGAGCATCATCACCCTCATGCGCCGCTGGCGCATGAACACGCACATCGTCACGCTGATGGTGGCGAGCACGTGCATGCGCACGACCATGCCGATGCCGCTCTGCACGATGCCGACGGTGCGCATGAACACTCGCATGACGGCGCAATGCATTACGGCCACGGCCCGGCCGGTGCGCATGCGCCGGGGATGACGCAATCGCGCATGGTGCAGATTGAGCGCGATATTCTCTCCAAGAATGACGGCTACGCGGCGCAGAATCGCACGCGTCTTGCGGAGCAGGGCATCTTCGCGCTCAATCTTGTTTCCAGCCCCGGTTCGGGCAAAACCACGCTGCTTTGCCGGACCATCGAACAACTGAAAAGCCGGTTGTCGATCGCCGTGATTGAAGGTGATCAACAGACGAGCTACGACGCCGAGCGCATTCGCACGACCGGCGTGCCGGCGCTGCAGATCAATACCGGCAAGGGTTGTCACCTCGACGCATTCATGGTCGGCGCCGCGCTGAAGAAGCTTGCGCCGGCCGACGATTCGCTGCTGCTCATCGAGAACGTCGGCAACCTCGTTTGCCCGGCGGCGTTTGATCTGGGTGAAGCACACAAGGTGGCGATTCTTTCGGTCACCGAAGGCGAAGACAAGCCGCTCAAATACCCCGACATGTTCCGCGCCGCGTCCTTGATGCTGCTCAACAAGATCGACCTGCTGCCCTATGTTTCATTCAAGCTTGACCTGGCCATCGAGCATGCGCGGCGCGTCAATCCGGCGCTGACGGTGATCAAGGTGTCGGCAACCACCGGCGAGGGGTTTGAGGAATGGCTGGCCTGGCTTGAAGCGGGTTGCGCGGGGCAGAAGTCGAAGAAACAGGAAACGGTGGCTTCGCTCAAGCGACGGATCGCCGAGCTCGAAGCACAGACTGCTGCCAGCGTACGGAGCTGATATGTCAGACAGCATGATTTGCCAACGCATTCGCGTCAGCGGTGTTGTTCAGGGTGTTGGTTTCCGGCCCTTTGTCTGGCGCCTGGCGCGTGAGCTTGATCTCACCGGTTGGGTACGTAACGATTCGCGCGGCGTCGAAATTGAAGCCTGCGGTGCTGTTGCGCAGGTGCGCCGTCTGGTTGAGCGCCTGCAGCAGGAAGCCCCACCTCTCGCCCGCATTGATGCGGTGGTGGCGCGTAAGGCCGATCCGGAGTGCGTGGCCGATGGCTTTGTGATTATCGATAGCCGTAGCGGCCGTGCGGCGACGATGATCGGCCACGATACCGCCGTCTGCCGCGAATGCCTGGGCGAAATGTTCGACCCGGCGGCGCGGCGCTGGCGCTACGCTTTTACCAACTGCACGCACTGCGGACCGCGCTACACGATCAGCCGTGGCCTGCCATACGACCGGGCGCGCACGAGCATGAAATCCTTTGCCCTGTGCAATAAGTGCCAGGGTGAGTACCGGCGGCCCGAAGACCGGCGCTTCCACGCCGAGGCCAATTGCTGCCCGAAATGCGGGCCACAGCTGGCGCTGCTCGATGCCGAAGGGCAGACGCTGCCGGGCGATCCCGTCGCCGTCGCACTGAAACTTTTGCGTGCCGGAAAGATTGTCGCCATCAAGGGGCTCGGCGGCTTCCATCTGGCTTGCGATGCGCGCAATGCCGCTGCCGTGGCCGTATTGCGCGAGCGCAAGCAGCGCGAGGAAAAACCGTTTGCGGTGATGCTCGCCAACGCCGCTTCGGTCGCCCCTTTTGTTCAGATGGGTGTCGGCGAACCAGGCCTGCTGACGCTGCCCGAGCGACCGGCAATCTTGCTCAAGAAGCGCAACAACTGTGATGCTGCCTTGCCCGGCGTCGCGCCCGGGCTGGCCTGGCTGGGCGTCATGCTGCCCTACACGCCGTTGCAATACCTGCTTTTCCACGAAGCCGCCGGGCAGCCGGCCGGCTTATCCTGGCTCGATGCGGCGCAGGAGCTCGCGCTGGTGATGACCAGCGCCAACCCCGGCGGCGAGCCGCTGGTGATCGGCAACAATGAGGCCTTGTTGCGTCTTTCGGGGATTGCCGATGCTTACCTGATGCACGATCGCGAGATTGTCGCGCGCTGCGACGACAGCGTGGCGCGCATCGCGCCGGGCGGCCTGCAGTTCATTCGCCGCGCCCGGGGCTATACGCCGCGCGCCATCAAGTTGCCGCGTTCCGGCCCGCCGGTATTGGCGGTTGGCGGCTGGTTCAAAAACACGGTGTGCATTACGCGCGGCGACGAGGCATTTGTCTCGCAGCACATCGGCGACCTCGACAACGCGGCGGCCTGCGGTTTCTTCGAGGAGAGTGTTGAGCAATTGCTGAAACTCTTGCAGGTCGAGCCGGCCATCGTTGCACACGATCTGCATCCGGATTTTCATTCGACGCGTTTTGCTGCCGACTTCGCGCGCCAGAACGGTTTGCCGCTGCTGGGCGTGCAGCATCACCATGCACACGCCGCCGCCGTGCTCGCCGAACATGGTGTGCAGGGGCCGGTGATTGCGCTGGCGCTTGATGGTGTCGGGCTAGGTACCGATGGCGGCGCCTGGGGCGGCGAATTGCTGCGCGTCGATGGCAAGAGATTTGAACGGCTTGGCCATCTTGCCCCGCTCGCCTTACCAGGCGGTGACCGCGCAGCGCGCGAGCCGTGGCGCATGGCGGCTGCCGTGCTGCATCAGCTTGGGCGTGGTGATGAAATCGCGCAGCGTTTTGCCGGCCAGCAAGCGGCACCGACCGTTGCGCAGATGCTGGAGCAGGGCGTCAATTGTCCGCAAACATCGAGTCTCGGCCGGATCTTTGATGCCGCTGCCGGGCTGCTTGGCGTCAAGCCGGTGATGGCTTTTGAGGGACAGGCAGCCATGCTGCTCGAAGGCATGGCCGAACGCTACGGCGACATTCTGCCGTTCGATCACAGCTGGCGTATCGAAAACGGGCGCCTCGATTTGTTGCCTCTGTTTGCTGTGTTGGCTGACGAGAAAAATGCCGAACGCGGCGCGGCGATTTTTCATGCGACGCTGGTTGCCGCGCTGGCCGACTGGGTGCATGCCGTGGCGCCGGCCGACAGTACGGTGGTTGGCAGCGGCGGCTGTTTCCTCAACCAGATTCTGGCGCGCGGCATGCGTTCGCGGCTTGGCGGTCATGGCTTGCATCTGATCGAAGCGCGTCGCCTGCCGCCCAACGACGGTGGGCTGTCCCTTGGTCAGGCATGGATTGCCTTGCAGCATCTTTCGGAGTCCTGAACCATGTGTCTCGCACTTCCCTGCCGCATCGTCGAGATGCTTGATGACGACAAGGCGATGATCGACGTCTCCGGCATGCGCAAGGAGATTTCGCTGGCGCTGGTTGAAGGCGTCGGCATCGGCGATTACGTCATCGTGCATGTCGGCTACGCACTGACCCGGCTCGACCCTGAAGAAGCCGACAAGACACTGGCGCTCTTTGCCGAGCTCGGGGATGCGGCGCTTCAGGAGGCTGCGAGTGCTCTCTAAAAAGCGAAACACCAAGGCACCAAGAGCACAAAGTTACACCAAGTTTTTCTTGGTGAATCTTGGTGCCCTTGGTGTCTTGGTGGTGAAGTAGTACTGGGTTTTTCGATGAAATACATCGATGAATTCCGTGACGGCGAGCTGGCCAAGGGGCTGGCGGCCGCGATCCGGCAGATCGCTGCGCCTGAGCGCAAATATCACTTCATGGAGTTCTGCGGCGGCCATACGCACGCCATTTCGCGCTATGGCGTGACCGACCTGCTGCCGCCCAATGTACGGATGATTCACGGCCCCGGCTGCCCGGTTTGTGTGCTGCCGATCGGCCGTGTCGACATGGCGATCCGTTTGGCGCTGGAAGCCGGCGTGACGCTGTGCACCTACGGCGATACGCTGCGCGTGCCGGCCTCGGAAGGTCTTTCGCTGATGAAGGCGAAAGCGCGTGGCGGCGACATCCGCATGGTTTATTCAAGCGCCGACGCGGTGACTATTGCGCAGCAGAATCCTGACAAACAGGTTGTCTTTTTCGCCATCGGTTTTGAAACGACAACGCCGCCAACAGCCGTGGCGATCAAGCAGGCGCAGGCACTTGGCCTGAAGAATTTTTCCGTGCTTTGCTGTCATGTGCTGACGCCGGCGGCGATCAGCAATATTCTCGAGTCACCCGAAGTGCGACAGTGGGGCACTGTGCCGCTCGACGGCTTTATCGGCCCGGCGCACGTGTCGACGATCATCGGCAGCCGGCCTTACGAGTTCTTCGCTGAGGAATACCGCAAGCCGGTGGTGATCGCCGGCTTCGAGCCGCTCGATGTGATGCAGGCGATTCTGATGCTGGTCAAGCAGGTCAATGAAGGGCGCGCTGTCGTCGAAAACGAGTTCTCGCGTGCGGTGACGCGCGACGGTAATCTGAAGGCGCAGAACCTCGTTTCGGAACTGTTCGAGCTACGTCGTTCCTTCGAGTGGCGCGGCCTCAACGAAGTGCCGTACAGCGCGCTGCGCATCCGTAAGGAATACGCCGAATTCGACGCCGAGAAGCGTTTTGATATTGCCTATAAAACCGTTCCCGATAACAAGGCCTGCGAATGCGGCGCCATCCTGCGCGGCGTCAAGCGGCCACAGGACTGCAAGATTTTCGGCACGGTATGCACGCCCGAGAATCCGGTCGGCTCGTGCATGGTCTCCTCGGAAGGCGCCTGCGCGGCGCACTACACTTACGGTCGTTACAAGGATGTGGCGTGAATTTTTTAAAATCCAACGCAGAGGCGCAGAGGAACGCAGAGGGAACGCAGAGAAGAACAAAAATTCTTATGTGCAATCTTGTTGTGGTTTTCTCTGCGTTTCCTCTGCGCCTCTGCGCCTCTGCGTTGGGTCTTCAAGGTTTTCAACATGTCTGAAATTCGCAAAGGCTACGTCCGCCCGCTCGATCTCAAGCATGGTCGTGTCGACATGACGCATGGCAGCGGCGGTCGGGCCATGGTGCAGTTGATCGAAGAGTTGTTCGCCAAACACCTCGGCAACGAATATCTGGCGCAAGGAAACGACGGCGCGTTGATGCCGATGCCGAAGGGCAGGCTGGTGATGGCCACCGATTGCCATGTCGTTTCGCCGCTCTTTTTCCCCGGTGGCGATATTGGTTGTCTCTCGGTGCACGGCACGATCAACGACATCGCGGTGATGGGCGCGACGCCGCTCTATCTGGCGGCTGGTTTCATTCTGGAGGAGGGCTTCCCGCTCGGCGATCTGGCGCGCATCGTTGAATCGATGGCCAACGCCGCAAAAGAAGCCGGCGTGCCGATCGTTACCGGCGACACCAAGGTCGTCGAGCAGGGCAAGGGCGACGGCGTCTTCATCACGACCACCGGCGTCGGCGTCGTCGCCGAGGGCGAGGATTTTTCCGGCGACCGGGCGCGCGCGGGCGACAGGATCATCGTCTCCGGCAGCATCGGCGACCACGGCATGGCGATCATGGCGCAGCGCGAGAGCCTCGGTTTCTCGGCGCCGATCGTCTCCGATACCGCCTCGCTGCACGGCCTGATCGTGGCCATGCGCCAGAGCGGCGCAACGATTCGCGTGTTGCGCGATCCGACGCGCGGTGGTGTCGCCACGACGCTCAACGAAATCGCGCGGCAGTCGAAGGTCGGCATGATGCTGCAGGAAGCCGCGCTGCCGGTGAATCCCGAAGTGGCCGCCGCCTGCGAATTCCTCGGCCTCGATCCTTTGTATGTCGCCAACGAAGGCAAGCTGCTGGCCATCGTCGCCGCCGAAGACGCCGACAAACTGCTGGTTGCCATGCGCGAGCATCCGCAGGGGCAGCGCGCCGCAATCATCGGCACGGTGCACGAAGACGCACACCACTTCGTGCAGATGACGACGGGCTTTGGCGGACGACGCATTGTCGATTGGCTGACGGGCGAACAACTGCCGAGGATTTGTTGAGATGTTTGGAAGCGCTTTCAACACAGAGTTCACAGAGACACAGAGAACACAGAGGAAATTCGTAAAAGGTTTCCTCTGTGTTCTCTGTGTCTCTGTGAACTCTGTGTCGGATGCGGTGCTTTTACCAGGTTGATCATGCGCATTCTTTTCCTCACCCACGCCTTCAACAGTCTGACGCAGCGGCTCTACAGCGAGCTCACCGCGCGCGGGCATCTGGTGGCTATCGAGTTCGATATCGCCGACTCGGTGGCCGAAGAAGCGGTCGCGCTGTTCAAGCCTGATCTGATCGTCGCGCCGTATCTGCGTCGGGCGATTCCTGAGTCGGTGTGGCGCCAGCACACCTGCCTGATCGTGCATCCGGGTATCGTCGGCGATCGCGGGCCGTCGGCGCTCGACTGGGCGATTCAAAGTGGCGAAGCAAAATGGGGTGTCACCGTGTTGCAGGCTGAAGCCGAGATGGACGCCGGGCCGATCTGGGCGGCGGAAACCTTCCCGCTGCGCGCTGCGAAGAAGTCGAGTGTCTATCGTAACGAGGTGACCGAAGCGGCGACGCGAGCGGTGCTCAAGGCGGTTGAGAATTTTTCAGCCGGCGGCTTTGTGCCGAAGCAACTCAACTATGCAGACCCTGAGGTACGCGGCGAATTGCGCCCGTTGATGAAACAGGCCGAGCGGGCGATTGACTGGGCGCGTGACAGTAGCGCCGTTGTTCTTGCCAAGCTGAATGCGGCCGATGGTTTTCCGGGTGTGGCCGATACGCTGTTCGGCGAGCCCTGCCACCTGTTCGATGCCTGGGCCGAAGACACGTTGCGTGGCGGCCAACCCGGTGAAGTCATCGCCTGGCGTGAGACGGCGCTATTGCGCGCGACGGTCGACGGTGCGGTGTGGGTCGGCCACGCCAAGCGTGCCGGTGCGAGCATCCCGCTCAAGCTGCCGGCGACGCAGGCGTTCGCTGACCAGCTGGCCGGCATCCCCGAAGCGCCGCTCGATGGCTGGGCGCAGCTTGACGGTCAGACGTGGCAGGACATTCGCTACGAAGAATCCGGCATTGACGGCAATGCGATTGGCTTCCTGCATTTCGATTTCTACAACGGCGCGATGAGCACGCGCCAGTGCCAGCGGCTGCAGGCCGCTTACGAATGGGCGCGGAGACGGTCGACGAAAATCATCGTGCTGATGGGCGGCTCGGACTACTGGTCGAACGGTATTCACCTCAACACCATCGAGGCCGCCGAATCGCCGGCCGATGAGTCGTGGGCCAACATCAACGCCATTGATGACCTGGCCGAGGTGATCATCCGCACCGACAGCCATCTGACCATTGCCGCACTGCAGGGCAACTGCGGCGCCGGCGGCTGCTTCCTGGCGCGTGCCGCCGATCTCGTCTGGGCGCGCGATGGCGTGCTGCTCAACCCGCATTACAAGAACATGGGCAACCTGTTTGGCTCGGAGTACTGGACCTATCTGCTGCCGCCGCGTGTTGGCGATGAGGGCGCGCAGGCGATCATGCAGAACCGCTTGCCGATGACCGCTGCTGGTGGCGTTGCCAAAGGCTTTCTTGACGCTTGCCTGACCAGTGATCCTTCAGCCTTCCGTGTCGACGTCGCACGGCGTGCCGCCGAGTTGGCGGCTGCCGCCGATCTAACTGGTCGCTTGCAGGCCAAGCGCGACAAGCGACAGGCCGACGAAACCGCCAAGCCGCTGGCGCAATATCGCGCCGAAGAGTTGTCGCACATGCGCCGCAACTTCTACGGGTTTGATCCGAGTTATCACGTGGCGCGTTTTCATTTCGTGCAGAAGTCGCCGAATTCGTGGACGCCGCGCCATCTAGCCATTCATCGCGATCTGGGCTGGCGCGTACCGGAATGAGTTCACGAAAATGACGGCAATGGAAAAACTGAAACTGCCCACCGTGCTCGTCGTCGACGACGAAGTGCGCTCGCTTGAGGCGCTGCGCCGCACGCTGGAAGAAGATTTTGAAGTGTTCACCGCGTCAAGCGCCGCAGAAGCGCAGACGGTGATGGAGCGCGAGTGGGTACAGATCATCGTTTGCGACCAACGCATGCCGGGAATGACCGGCGTCGAGTTTCTCAAGGGCGTGCGCAGCCAGTGGCCGGATACCCTGCGCATCATCCTCTCGGGCTATACCGAGGCCGAGGACATCATCGCCGGGGTGAACGAAGCCGGCATCTACCAGTACCTGATGAAGCCGTGGCAGCCCGACCAGCTGCTGCTCACACTGCAGGCGGCGGCCAACGTCTATCGCCTGCAGCAGGAAAACCAGCGCCTGTCGGTCGAGCTGCGCGCCGCCGAGCCGGTGCTCGTCAAACGCGTCGAGATGAAGTACGAGCGCGTCAAACGCGAGTTCGGTCTCGACGGCCTGATCCGCACGCCGAAGAGCCCGCTCAATACGGTTTGCGAGCTGGTCGAGAAAATCGCCCCCTACGATCTGTCGGTGCTGATTACCGGCGAATCGGGAACCGGCAAGGAAATGCTGGCGCGCGCCATCCACTACCGCAGCCGGCGCGCCGAGCGCGCCTTCGTCATCGAGAACTGCGGCGCGCTGCCCGACCAGTTGCTCGAAGCCGAACTGTTCGGCTACAAGCGTGGCGCCTTTACCGGCGCCTACGAGGATCGTGTCGGGCGTTTCCAGCAGGCCGATGGCGGCACCATATTTCTCGACGAAATTGGCGAAACCAGCCCGGCGTTTCAGGTGAAGCTGCTGCGGGTATTGCAGGAAGGCGAATTCCGTCCGCTCGGCGCGCCACGTCCGGTATCGGTCGATGTGCGCGTCGTCGCCGCAACCAATCGCGACCTCGAAGCCGATGTGCGCGCCGGGCGTTTCCGCGAGGATCTGTATTATCGGCTGGCCACCGTCACGCTGCACGTGCCGCCGTTGCGCGAGCGACCGATGGATATTCCTCTGCTCGCTGGTCGTTTGCTGGACGCCAGCCAGAAAGCGCTGGGCAAAAAATCAAACGGCTTTACCAACGAAGCGCTCGCCTGCATCGCCGCCTACCGCTGGCCCGGCAACGTGCGCGAATTGCAGAACGAAATCCTGCGCATGCTGGCACTTTCCGATACGCCGCTCCTCGGTGCCGACTTGCTGGCGCCGCGCATCCTGCGTACGCCGGCCGTTGATCAGCAGGAGGACGAGCTTCTGTTGCTGGTCGGTGGCGAGGGTGGCTTGAAGGAGCGCATGGATGCGCTCGAAGCGCGCGTCGTCAAGGAAACGATGATCCGCCAGCGCTGGAACAAATCGAAAGCGGCCGTCGAACTCGGCCTGTCGCGCGTCGGCCTGCGCAACAAGCTGGTGAGATACGGGCTGGAGCGGGGGTGATGAAGGAAATCAGGAAAAAAGCGAACCACCAAGACACCAAGGGCACCAAGAGGCACCAAGAAGTGCAAAAGCATTCTTTGGTTTTTCTTGGTGATCCTTGGTGCCCTTGGTGTCTTGGTGGTTCGCAGTTCTGTTTTACAGGGGCGGGCGCATGAAACTCCTCTGGCTCCAGGCGTCGGGTTGCGGCGGTTGCACGCAGTCGCTGCTTGGCGCCGAGAGTCGGGGCGGGGTGTTTGAGAAATTGGCAGCGAGTGGCATCGAGCTGCTTTTTCATCCCGGCGTCTCCGAAGCCAGTGGTGAGGCATCGCTGGACTTGCTCAACGCGGCCGCCGCCGGCCGCCTGCCCTTCGACATCCTTTGCGTTGAAGGTGCGCTGCTGCGCGGCCCGAATGGCAGCGGGCGTTTTCATATGCTGTCCGGCAGCGGGCTGCCGATGATCACCTGGGTCGAGCGGCTTGCTGCCCGGGCGCGTTATGTCATCGCAGTTGGCACGTGCACGGCGTATGGCGGTATCAATGCTGCGGGCGACAACGCGACCGAAGCCTGCGGCCTGCAGTTTGACGGCAACGAGCGCGGAGGGCTGCTTGGTGAAGACTTTCGTGCAGGCTCGGGACTGCCGGTAATCAATATTTCCGGCTGTCCGATTCATGCCGAATGGGTGGTCGATACGCTGTGCTCGCTGGAACTCGGCGCGCTTGGCGTTGATGATATTGATGCTTTACAACGGCCGCGTTTCTATACCGAGCAGTTGGTCCATCACGGCTGCCCGAAAAACGAGTTTTACGAATTCAAGGCCAGCGCGCAAAAGCCTTCCGATCTAGGCTGCCTGATGGAGAACATGGGTTGCAAGGGAACGCAGGCACATGCCGACTGCAACACGCGGCCCTGGAACGGCGTCGGCTCGTGCATTCGCGGCGGGTTCGCCTGCATCTCTTGCACCGAGCCGGGTTTCGAGGAGCCCGGCCATCCGTTCATGGAAACGCCGAAGATTGCCGGCATCCCGATTGGTCTGCCGTCCGACATGCCCAAGGCATGGTTTGTTGCGCTCGCCGCTTTGTCAAAATCGGCGACGCCCAAACGCGTGCGTGACAACGCCGTTTCCGATCACCCGCTGCCGGTGCTCAGAAAATCGGGGAAAAAATGAGCCGCCGCCTGACGGTTGGTCCGTTCAATCGCGTCGAGGGCGATCTTGAAGTGACGCTCGACGTGGTCGACGGCCGCGTTGCGTCTGCGCGGGTCAGTTCGTCGCTGTACCGCGGTTTTGAACCGATGCTGACCGGCAAGCATCCGCTCGATGCGCTGGTTATCGTGCCGCGCATCTGCGGTATCTGCTCGGTTTCGCAGTCGGCGACAGCCGCCGCCGCGCTGGCCGACGCCAGCGGGCTGGTGATGCCGCCAAATGGACGTCTGGCGCAGAATCTTATCCTTGCCTGCGAGAATGTCGCCGACCATTTGACGCATTTCTACCTCTTCTTTATGCCCGATTTCGCGCGCGATACCTATCGCGGAAAAAGCTGGCATGCCGCTGTTGAAAGCCGCTTCAAGGCGACCGTTGGCGATGCGCTGAAAACAATGCTGCCGGCACGCGCCGATTTCCTGCGCGTGCTGGGCTATCTCGCCGGGAAATGGCCGCACAGCCTCGCGCTACAGCCCGGTGGAACGACGCGCGCGGTGACGCCGACAGAAGTTGTTCGTCTGCTCTCCGTCTTGCGCGAGTTTCGCGCTTTCCTCGAAGCAACGCTGTTCGGTGATGCGCTGGAAAATGTCGCTGCCCTTGCCGACCCTGTGGCGCTCGCGGCCTGGGCGGCTGGCCGCCAATCCGATTTTGCACGCTTCCTGCAGATTGCCGACGATCTCGGGCTGGCCGGCATGGGGCGGGCGACCGATGTTTTTCTCAGCCATGGCGCTTATGGCAGTGGCGACGATCACCTGTTTGCGCGCGGCGTTTTTGACGGTGTTTTGACGCCGTTCGAGCAATTGAAAGTGAGCGAGGATGTCGCGCATGCCTGGCTGCTCGACAGTGCGCCACGGCATCCGTCGCACGGCGAAACGCGACCGCTGGCCGGCGAATTCAGCGAGAAGGCCGATGCTTACAGCTGGTGCAAAGCGCCGCGTTACGCCGGGCGGGTCGTCGAAACCGGCGCGCTGGCGCGTCAGGTCGTCGCCGGCCATCCTCTGCTGCGGGCGCTGGCCGCTGCCGATGGCGGCAACGTCAAGGCGCGCGTTGTCGCGCGCCTGCTCGAAATCGCGCTGATTGTGCCAGCCATGGAAAATTGGGTACGCGCTCTCAAACCCGGCGAATCGTTCTGCGAGCAATGGCAGCTGCCCGACTCGGTGAGCGGCATCGGCCTTGTTGAAGCGGCGCGCGGTGCGCTCGGCCACTGGCTGCAAATCGAGCGCGGCAAGATTGCCCGCTACCAGATCATCGCCCCGACCACCTGGAATTTTTCGCCGCGCGACGCTGCGGGTGTGCCGGGCGCGCTCGAGCAGGCGCTGGTCGGCCTGCCGGTAGGTGAGTCGGAAAACGCGCCGCTGGCGGTGCAGCACGTCGTGCGCTCGTTTGATCCGTGCATGGTGTGTACGGTTCACTGAGGCTGCCTGGCGGTTATGTTAATCGTCGTTTTTCCGGTAGAGTTCGACGAATGGCATTGCCGTAGGTCAGTACAACTTTGGCGGACAACAAAATGCAGGGAGTTGGACAGTGATTAAAACATTCCTGGGCATATCGCTTGGCTCGAAGGGGGCTGAGGATGCGTCATCGGAAAAACTCCCCCTCAAGAAGGTCGATCTTGCGCAAATCAAGACACTGATCGAATTTTTCCCCATTGGGAAGCGGCTTGATTATTGCCCCGAGTTTAAAAAAGAAATTGTTTTTGAGACCTTTGTCGTTGCGTACTGCGTGAATGGGCAGTTTGTTTATTCTGCGGAAGCGATTGAGCGGAATCATCAAGGCGATCCGGTGTTTTTCCGGACAGGGGAAAACGAGGGGCGGATGTCTGTTTCTGAGTTGAGGCTGTTTCAACTGCTCGTTCCCGACACCTCTGATCTCGAAATGAAGCTCGACTATCAACGCCGGGCGCTTATTGGCCGGGGGCGCCAATTCAACAAGGGTAATTATATTTCCCTGACCTCCAATGCGGGCGTCAAGGGTGTGTCGACGGTTGATACCGAGGTGGCGAAACAAATTGTTCTGCCGGACGGCCCTTACGCGCAAACGAAAATGATTCTGCTGACGCCGGAGTTGAATACCCTTGCGGTTACCGACCAGCGCAGAAAGGCGAGAGCGAAAACCTGTGTACCGGTGATGGTCTCCCTGTCAGGAGGTCATTTGGCCGGCCCCTGTACGATCGTTGATATGTCCGATGATGCGGTACGCCTGCGTGTGCGTGACCGCGACACGACAATGCCCGCGATGAAGCCGGGAGACGAAGTGACTCTTGAGATTGATCTCGGCGAGGCGAAGCGGCACTACGTCATCAAGGGATCGGTGATTCGTCGCTCGCCGGAGACCTGCAGCATTCTTCTGAAGGGGGTGTTCGCCGATGGAAAATTCAGCAGCTTCGGCCCGCTGGACTTTTTGCAGCTGAAGGCGGGCTTGCTCAATTACGGCTCGTGAGTTGCGCATGGAACGATTTACCATCTCTCTCGATACCGAACTCGCCAAGGCGTTCGACGCGCTGATTGCCGAGCGCGGTTACAGCAACCGCTCGGAGGCTGTGCGCGATCTGCTGCGTGCGCAGCTCGAACAATGGCGACAAACGCACGACGAAGCGCCGCATTGCGTGGCCAACCTGTCCTACGTCTATAACCACCACGAACGCGAACTCGCCGAACGGCTGATGGCGATCCAGCACAATCATCACGACCTGATGGTGTCCACGCTGCACGCCCATCTTGATCACGAGAACTGTATCGAAAGCGCCATTCTGCGCGGGCCGACAGCCGAAGTGCGGCGTTTTGCCGAAGCGCTGATGGCCGAGCGCGGTGTGCGCCACGGCAAGCTCAATCTGGTCTCCGTCGAGATTGGCCAGCGCCATTCGCACGGTTACAAGCCGCGCGGCCATGGCCACTCGAACCACCATGTCCACCTCAAACCCGCCCGCTAAACTGCCTGCCGAATTGCCGGCGAAATTGCCTGCCAAATCGCGCGCGCCGCGTTCGCTGATCGATAACGCGACCTTGCCTTCGCCGGCGGCGGTTTTTGACGGTGTTAATGAGGCGGTGTGGATCGACGTGATCCGCAAGATGGACGAGGTTTATAACGACCTGCTGCAATACGAAGTTGCGCTGGAGGAAAAAAACGCCGCACTCGAAGCGTCGCATCAGTTCATTGAAAGCGTGTTGGCGTCAATGTCGGACATTCTGATCGTTTGTGACCGGCACGGTGCGATCGAGGAAGTGAATGACTCGCTGCGTCGTTTTATCGGCAAGGATGAAGCGACGTTGCGCGGGCAGCCGATTTTTGATTTGTTCGCCGATGAGGCTTCGCGCCAGCGTGCGCGTGAGTTTTTTTCGGCCAACCAGCGTGAAGCCATTCAGGATTGCGAACTGCTGATTGCCGGCAAGGACGGCAGTGCGCTGCCGGTGTCGCTCAATTGCACGCCGCGTTTTTCGGGCACCGGCAAGCTGGTCGGCATGGTCGTTACCGGTCGCCCGGTCGGCGAGCTGCGTCGTGCCTATCACGCGCTGCGTCAGGCGCACGATGATCTCAAGCGCACCCAGCAACAGCTCCTGCACTCGGAAAAAATGGCCTCGCTCGGCCGCTTGGTCGCTGGTGTTGCACACGAACTGAACAACCCGATCAGCTTCGTGCTTGGCAACGTGCTGGCGCTACAGCGTTATGCCGGGCGGCTGCAGACCTACCTTGAAACAGTGCATGCCAGCGACAGCACGCACACGCCGGCACTTGAAAGCATACGCCGCGAGTTGCGCATCGATCGCATCATGCAGGACATGACGCCGCTGCTCGACGGCATGATCGAAGGCGCCGAACGCACACGCGACATCGTCGATGGCCTGAAACGTTTTTCGGCGATTGATCGCAACGCCGACGAGCCGTTCAATCTCACCGAAGTGATCGAGCGCGCGGTGCGCTGGGTGACGCGTTCGGGGATGCCGGCCTTTCGCGTCAATACCAATTTGCCCGCCGAGTTGCCGGTCATCGGTTCTTCCGGGCAGATGCAGCAGGTGGTAATGAACATCGTGCAGAATGCCGCCGATGCGACACAGAGCGGTACGGCGCCGGCGCTGGAGATCGACGTCGAGCAACTGGGCGAGATGATCACCGTGCACTTTGCCGATAACGGACCGGGCATCCCGCTGGCCAATCTGGCGCGTTTGTTCGATCCGTTCTTTACCACCAAGCCGGTCGGACAAGGCACCGGCTTGGGTCTTTCAATCAGCTATGGCATCGTCGAACGGCACGGTGGCCGGCTGGCGGCTGAAAACCGGCCACAGGGTGGGGCCGTGTTTTCCTTGAGTCTGCCGCTGGCGGTGACGTAAGCAATTGCGTTTGTCCGTAACTGCGTTTGCTTTCTGCAAACCTTCTTTCCGGCCGCGTTTTAAAAATTCCTTTGGATTCAATGCTTCGTACTTGGCACGAAACTTGTTAAGACGTATTGTCTGACTTTTCATAAACACGCCATGGATAGCATGCCTCAAGACTGGATTGCGCTGGCCTCGCTCGTCTTCGTGCTCGGCATGAAGCACGGCTTCGACGCCGATCATCTGGCCACCATCGACGGGCTGACGCGCTATAACGCACGCCGTAATCCGGCGCTGGCGCGGCTCTGTGGCGTACTCTTTTCGCTGGGTCATGGCGTCGTGGTGCTGTGCATCGCGCTGCTGGTCAGCACGCTGGCCACGCAATGGAAGGTGCCCGAGTGGATGGAGGTTTTCGGTGCCTGGGTGTCGATTGCCTTTCTGCTGACGCTGGGCATGGTCAATCTCAGCGCCGTGTTGCGCACCGACCCGGCGCATCTGGTGCAGCCGGTTGGCTTCAAGGGCCGGTTTCTCGGTCGTCTGCAGCGTACCGGCAATCCGGCCTTGATCGCCCTGGTCGGCGCCTTGTTTGCCTTTTCATTCGACACCATGAGTCAGGCCGCGCTGTTCGCGCTCACCGCAACGCAATACGGCGGCTGGGAGCATGCGCTCACGCTGGGCTTGCTGTTCATGCTCGGCATGCTGGTCACCGACGGCATCAACGGACTGTGGATTTCGCGCCTGATCCGTCGCGCCGATCAGACGGCGCTGGTCGCCTCACGGGTGATGGGGCTGGTGGTTTCCGGCGTCAGCCTGCTGGTCGCCTTTTTCGGTATCGCCAAATTTGTTTCGCCCGAGATCGATGCGTGGAGCGACGGCAAGGAGCTTGTTTTCGGCTTCGCGCTGGTGGCGATCATCGCCCTGAGTTTTGTTTTTGCCGTGCGCCTGACGCGGCGCCCTGCACTGGTTTGAGTTTCGGGAGAAGGCTGGTATTGCCAGCCGTTTTTTTGCATGCGAGTAAGACAAATAACATTTTCTTCATACGTTTTGACGGCGTGTATGTTGCCGTTTTCTGCGCTTGCCGCAGAGAAAATCGATGGAGCAGCGGAACTGACTGCCGTCGAAGTCCGTGCCAAAACCGAAAACCTCACCGGCATTGGCGGTGCGGCCAGCGAGGGGGTAGTCGCCAAAGAGCGCATTGCCGCGTTGCCGTTGCTACGCCCCGGCGAGGTGCTTGAGCTGGTGCCGGGCATGGTCGTCACGCAGCACTCGGGCGATGGTAAGGCCAACCAGTATTTTTTGCGCGGCTTCAACCTCGATCACGGCACCGACTTTCGCACCAGCGTAGCCGGTGTGCCGGTGAATATGCCGACGCACGCACACGGGCAGGGTTACACCGATCTCAACTTCCTGATTCCCGAACTCGTCGACCGGGTGCGTTATCGCAAGGGGCCGTATTACGCCGAGGAGGGCGATTTTTCGTCGGCCGGCGCGGCGCACATCGACTATGCGCGCAAGATTGACGGCACGCTGGCACAGATCGGCCTGGGGGGGAACGGCTATCAGCGCGCGTTGCTGGCAGGGTCTCCGTCTGCCGGCAGCGGCAATCTGCTGTATGCGCTGGAGGTGTATCACAACGACGGGCCGTGGTCGGTGCCAGAGCATTACAAGAAGCTGAATGGTGTTTTGCGCTATAGCGAAGGCACGCGTTTTGACGGTTTCAGCATCACGGCGATGGCCTATGCGGCTGACTGGACGGCGACCGATCAGGTGCCGCAACGCGCCATCGATTCCGGGTTGATCAGTCGTTATGGTTCGCTGGATCCAACGAGCGGCGGCAAGACGCAGCGTTTCAGCCTGTCGGCCGACTGGGCGCGGCGCGGCGCCAACAGCCGCACGCAGGCCAACGCCTGGTTGCTTGATTACCGCCTCGATCTTTACTCGAACTTCACTTATGTGCAGAACGACCCGGTCAACGGCGATCAGTTCAAGCAGGCCGACCGGCGGCGCGCCGGTGGTTTTGCCGGCAGCCATACCGTCTATGACCGTTGGGGGGTATTCGAGGTCGACAACACACTGGGCGTCGATAGTCGCATTGACCGCATCCGTCCGGTTGGCCTGTATGCAACAAGTGCCCGCTCGACACTGTCGACGACGCGCGAAGACCGCGTCGACCAGCGCAGCCTCGGCCTCTACGCACAGAACCAGACGCGCTGGCTGGAAAAATTCCGCACCGTCGCCGGGCTGCGCGCCGATTTTTATCGCTTTGACGTCGACAGCAACATCAAAGCAAACTCAGGGCTGGCCAACGACCGCCTGCTCAGCCCGAAGCTGAGCGCAATCTTCGGCCCGTGGAACAGCACGGAGTTTTACGCGAACTACGGCCATGGTTTTCACAGCAACGATGCCCGTGGCGCGACGCTGACGGTTGATCCGGTCAGCGGTGCGGCGGCGGATAAAGTCACGCCGCTGGCGAAGACCAAAGGCTATGAGATCGGCGTGCGCAGTCAGCCTTTGCCCGGCTGGCAGAGTACGCTCTCGTTATGGGCCCTGAATGTCGACTCGGAGCTGCTCTTTGTCGGCGATGCCGGCGTCACCGAGCCGTCACGCCCGAGCCGGCGTCACGGTGTCGAGTGGAATAATCTCTATACGGTCAATTCCTGGCTCGCCTTCGATGCCGATATTGCCCTGTCGCGCGCACGCTTTCGTGGCGACGAATCTGCCAATAATTCCGCTGGCAATCACATCCCCGGCGCCGTCGCGACGACCGCCAATCTGGGTGTGACCATCGATAATCTCGGCCCGTGGTTCGGCGCCTTCCGCATTCGCCACTTCGGCCCGCGCCCCTTGATTGAAGACAATTCGCAGCGTTCCGCCGCAACGACGGTGGCCAACCTGCGCTGGGGCTACAAGTTCGACCGGCGCACAACAGTGGCGCTCGATGTGTTCAACCTGTTCAATCGCAAGGTCAGCGATATCGACTACTGGTACGAGTCGCAACTACGCGGCGAAGCCGCGCCGGTGGCCGACATTCACACGCATCCGGCCGAACCGCGCGTGCTGCGGTTGACGCTGACGCATCGTTTTTAGCGCTTGCCTCGTCAATGGCGGAACACAAAGAAAGCGTCGCATTCGCGACGGGCTGCTATTCCAGAAGCGTAACCGCAGAAACAGGAAGATCCAGCGAATAGCGTCTCGGACGATTGAGTTTGGTTGCAATTGACGTGGTAATGCAATTGCATTACCATCGAGGTGGATTGTCTTTTACCTGGAGCGAACCATGCCAGCCACCCTTGAAATCGAATCCACTCTGACTGACCGCTATCAGACCACGGTGCCGGAAACGGTGCGTCGTGTTCTCCATCTCGGCAAGCGTGACAAAATTCACTACACGATCCGCCCCAGCGGAGAAGTCGTACTGACACGGGGCGAGTTCTCTGCTGGTGATGATCCCGTGCTTGGTCAATTTTTGACCTTTCTTGCCGATGACCTCGCCCGTCATCCGGAGCGCTTGCAGGCCATTGATGCCGGCCTTGCGCAGCGCATCCAGTCTTTGGTCGGCAACATTGATGTCGATCTTGATGCCGTTCTTCCCTCTGAGTCCGAATGAGCGCAGGCAAGCCAACGCCCTTGGTCATCGGCGGTTGGACAGTTTTTGCCCATCCTCTATTCCTTGCGCAAATTGAAGCCTTAACTCGCCAGGTTGAAGCGCTGAAGCAAAAGGATCCAGTAGCGTACGTGAAGAAAAACGCCAGCAAGCGGTTGGCGGCAATTTCCAAACTCGCCTTCGATGTCATCCCGAAAGACCCGACGCGACCAGAATACCGGCAAGGCGGCACCCTTGGTGACGACCATAAACACTGGTTCCGGGCCAAGTTCTTCCAACAGTATCGACTATTCTTCCGTTACCACGCGCCAAGCAAAGTAATCGTGTTTGCTTGGGTCAACGACGATGACACCAAGCGCGCCTACGAAAGCGGCAACGATGCGTACCGGGTGTTCCGCAAGATGCTGGAAAGTGGCCACCCACCCGATGATTGGGACCAACTACTGGCCGAATGCCAGCATGCAGGCCGCTCCCCTAAGGGCAAATCCCGAAAAAGTTAATCCCTTTGTTTTCAGGGCTTTCTGCGGACATGCCCAAGGTCAAACAGAAAATCTCCGGCTGTTTCAGAACCAAGAACGGCGCCGATACCTTCTGCACCCTCCGCGCCTGCCTCGCCACCATGCACAAGCAGGTGCCAATCTCTCCACGTCCTTACTCTGACTTTCCAAGGCAACCCTCCTCAGCCTCGCTTTGCGTGAATTTCACCGCTGGAAATGCCTGAGTAGTTACCCCTTGTTTTGTGTAAACCGCACGAGTCGATTAAAGTTACAGGTTCCGCAAATCGACGAACAACGCATCAGGAGCCGCAATGGAAAAGGATCTGCGCGAAGCCGCGCTTGACTATCACCAGTACCCGACGCCGGGCAAGATTGCCGTCCGGCCGACCAAGGGCCTGACCAACCAGTATGATCTGGCGCTGGCCTACTCGCCGGGCGTCGCCTACGCCTGCGACGCCATCGTCGAAGATCCTTCCTCCGCCAGTCTGTACACCTCACGCGCCAACCTCGTTGGCGTGATCACCAACGGCACCGCCGTGCTGGGCCTCGGCAACATCGGCCCGCTTGCCGCCAAGCCGGTGATGGAAGGCAAGGGCTGCCTGTTCAAGAAGTTCGCCGGCATCGACGTGTTCGACATCGAGCTGGCCGAGAACGACCCCGACAAGCTGATCGACATGATCGCCGCGATGGAGCCGACACTCGGCGGCGTGAACCTCGAAGACATCAAGGCACCGGAGTGCTTCTACATCGAGACCAAGCTCAAGGAGCGCATGTCGATCCCGGTCTTTCACGACGACCAGCACGGCACGGCGATCATCTCGGCGGCGGCCATGCTCAACGCGCTGAAGGTGATCGACAAGAACATCGCCGAAGTGCAGGTGGTCTGTTCGGGCGCCGGCGCGGCGGCCATTTCCTGTCTCAATTTGTGGTGCGATCTGGGTATCCGCCGCGAGAACATTACGGTTTGCGATTCCAAGGGCGTCATCTACGTTGGCCGCGATGCGAACATGGAGCCGACCAAGGCGCGTTACGCGCGTGAAACCGAGTCGCGTACGCTCGACGATGCGATCAGCGGCGCCGACATCTTCCTCGGCCTGTCGACCGCCGGGGTGCTGAAGCCCGAAATGGTCGCCAAGATGGCGCGCCAGCCGGTCGTCTTCGCGCTGGCCAACCCGACCCCGGAAATCATGCCCGAACTGGCCCGCGCCGCGCGCCCGGACGTGATCATGGCGACTGGCCGTTCGGACTACGCCAACCAGGTTAACAACGTTCTCTGCTTCCCCTTCATCTTCCGTGGCGCGCTCGATGTCGGCGCGACGCGCATCACCGAGGAAATGAAGCTGGCCTGCGTCAAGGCCATTGCCGCAATGGCGCAGGAAGAAGTGAGCAATGAAGTGGCGATGGCCTACCCCGGCCAGGAACTGTCATTCGGCCCGGAATACCTGATTCCCAAGCCCTTCGACCCGCGCCTGATCACCATCATCGCCCCCGCCGTGGCGCAGGCCGCGATGGACTCCGGCGTCGCCACGCGGCCGATTGCCGACATGGCGGCCTACAAGGAAAAGCTCAAGGAATTCATCTACCAGACCGGCGTCGGCATGCGTGCCGTATTCACCGCCGCCAAGCAGGGGCCGTCAACGCGCATCGTTTATCCGGAAGGCGAGGACGAGCGCGTTCTGCGTGCCGCCCAGATCATTCTCGAAGAGCGCCTGACGCGGCCGATCCTGATTGGACGACCCGATGTGATCAGCGCACGGCTGCTGAAAATCGGCTCAAAGCTGCGCATCGGCGAGCACTTCGAAGTCGTCGATCCGAACAGCGACGAGCGCTTCAAGGAATGCTGGGCGAGCTATCACCAACTGATGAAGCGGCACGGCGTCACCGTCGATATCGCCAAGCAGCGCCTGCGTCAGGACAACACCATCATCGGCGCCATGCTGGTTCGCCTTGGTTACGCCGACGGCATGATCTGCGGCCTCTCGGGACGTTTCAACCATCACCTGCGCCAGGTCGAGGAAGTGATCGGCAAGGCGCCCGGCTGCGCCACGCTGGCCGCGATGAACCACCTTCTGCTGCCCGGCCGCGCGCTGTTCCTCTGCGACACGCACGTCAATGAAAACCCCGATGCCAGCCAGCTCGCCGACATCGCCCAGATGGCCGCCGCTGCGGTGCGCCGCTTCGGCATTCAGCCGAAGGTCGCAATGCTCTCGCACTCCAATTTCGGCTCCTCGCAGTCCGCCTCGGCGCGCAAGATGGCCGAAGCCGCCGCGCTCCTGCACGTAAGAGCGCCCGAACTCGAAGTCGATGGCGAGATGCACGGCGACAGCGCGTTGTCCGAAGAAATCCGCAAACAGTCCGACCCGGAATCGCCGCTCAAGGGCGAAGCAAACGTGCTGGTGATGCCCAATCTGGACGCTGCCAACATCTCCTATAACCTGCTCAAGATGACCGGCGGTGAAGGCATCACCATCGGCCCGATCCTGCTCGGTACGGCGCGCCCGGTGCACGTGCTGACCTCGACGGCGACGGTGCGCCGCGTGGTGAATATGACGGCGCTGGTGGTGGTGGATGTGGCGGCGAAATAAGTAGCTGCGTCAGCAGCAGAAAAACCGCCCGGGGATCAGTCATCCTCGGGCGTTTTTTTGTGGCGATGTTTCGGTCGGAGAGCTTGGTGTGGTGTCTTCGGAGCCGGCCCCGCGGGCTGGTGCCGTCGGGGAATATTTGCCGGGCAAAGGCGACCATGACGGCTGCGGTGGCTTTAGTCGTACTTAATTTTTTCAGCCCTTTGCCGCATTGTGTCCCGCGTTGTCAAATCTACTGCAAAGCAAAGCGCTCCTGCATTATTGGCAACCACCATATGACCGTCGGGCACCTTTTTTCGCACTTCGTCGTTGATCGAAAGAGTATTCATTGGAACGGGTGAGCTTGTGCCCTGCCACACCAGTTCGTTGGCTGACGTATAGATCGAGTAGCACGCGGAAGACGCCGCCGTTGAAACAGAAAGTGCGAGTAAAGCAAAGGCTGTTTTCATGATCGACCCTCTGGTTTTTTATAAGCTTGCGACGGCATTTTTGCCCATCCGCATATGTCTTTATCGTAGCTGAACTTGCCAGCCACGTATACTTTTCAGCGCATCCGCCAATCGTCGGTCATGATCTATCGCCGCAGCATGGCGACAATGATGCCCAGCCATTCTTTGATGGCTTGTGCGCTGTCTTTCATGCTGCCGGCACCGGGGAGCAGTGAAATCGCTGCGGCATCGGTATGCGATTCAATCAGGGTAGGGGCGGGAATGACCTTGAGCCCTGCTGCCTCGAATTCGAGTACCGAACGGCGCATGTGGAAGTCCTCGGTGACGAGCAGGATACGGCTGATGCCATCGGCTTGCAGCAGCGCCGCCGAGCGGATTGCGCTGTCGTGCGTGTCGAGCGAAGCGGGTTCCAGCCAGCGCGCAGTAACTCCGTAATCATTGCGCAGTGTGTGTGCGATCACCTCCGCTTCAGCGCTGCCACCGGCCGGTGCGCCACCGGAGATTAAGATGGGAAGTTTTGTTTTTCGCTGCAGCTCGACGCCGTAACGCAGGCGCATCAGCGAGCTTGATCCGATTACATCAGTGTGGTCGTACTCTTCGGCGTTGCGCCGAATGCCGCCGCCAAGCACAACGATAGCCTGTGCACTGTGAGCGGCTTCGAGCGTGACCGGCGGGTGAATGCGCAATGTCTGCAGCAACAGGCTGGCAACACCAGGCGTCGACAGGGCGAGCAAAACGGCGAGTCCGCCCCAGGTCAGCGTAAGTCCGAGCAATCTCTTCCTGCGCAGAATGAGCAGTCCGCAAGTGACCATCAGAAGTGGGCCGATAGGTGGCAGCAGAAGCGAGCTGATCAGTTTTTTGATGAGCAACGTGGCGATCCGGTAAGCTCGACAGCACGGGAAGCAGTGAGGGAATGCAAAACGGCCTCCATCGCTGGAGGCCGCTTGTATTCTGGTGGGGCGTGAGTGATTCGAACACTCGACCTACGGATTAAGAGTCCGCTGCTCTACCAACTGAGCTAACGCCCCGGGAATTGGGTATCGGGTATCGGGTATCGATTTAGGGGGTTGGTGGGTCGGGCGAGATTCGAACTCGCGACCAACGGATTAAAAGTCCGCTGCTCTACCGACTGAGCTACCGACCCAAAAAACAAGAAGGGCGAATTATAGAGAGCAGCCGGAAGACTGTCAACGCGAGCCCGGCGCGGGGGTTGGGTGTGAAATAATTGCGGCAAAATTGCAGGGATCATGGCGATGTGTTAAAACTGTCTTTCGTCGAAAACAGACTTCTGCGCAACTATGGTTTTTTCTTTTTTCAAAAAAGCGCCAGAAAAGATGGTCACCCGGCCGGCTGCTGCCCCTCGCCCTCTGGCGGCGGAGGTCGCTCCGGTCGGACAGATGCCGGAAGGCGCGCCGGCTGCCGCCCTGGTCCCGGCGCCTGCCTCTACGAACGACTCGCTCGATTTCAGTGATTTTGAGTTCAGTGAGAGCCCGCAGGATTTTCAGATCGAGGTTGATGTTGATCCGGTTGATGCCGATGTCGAACAGGTTGCCGTGTTGTATGCGAATGGACAGGACGTCGCTGCTCGCGCATTGCTTGAGAGCTCGGTGCGCGTCCATCATTTCGGTCCGGGTGAGCGTCTGTGGCTGATGCTCTTTGATTTCTACCGAGTGACTTCGCAGAAATCCGCCTTCGAGGCCCTGGAAATCGATTACGCACAGGCCTTTGAAAAATCTCCACCCGCCTGGCGTGATTCGTCGAAGGTAGCGGTTGAGGTTGCGGCCGTCGCAGGGAGCGCCTTGTTCAAGGGAGAGCTTCTTGGCGACAATGAGGCCGGTTTTGATGCCGCACGGCAGGCGATGGAGAAGAATCCGAAACTTCGTCTCGATCTTTCCAAAGTGAAAAATATCGATGCCGGCGGCTGTGGCCGTTTGCTCGGGTTGTTGCAGCAAGCGCGTAAAAACAAGCGAGAGATCGAGCTGCTGGGTCGTGACAGTCTTGGTGCGCTGGTCGAAGAGCGCGTTGAGACGGGTTGCCCGAAAGACGGGGAGTGCTGGCTTTTGCTGCTTGAGCTTCTGCAGTTGCAGGGGCAACAGGAGGCCTTTGATGATGCGGCGATCAACTATGCAGTAACCTTTGAAGTCTCGCCGCCGTCATGGGAACCGAAGCGGGTCGCTGCTGCCGAGCCCCTGGCTGTAATAGTGACTGCTGCGGTCGATGGGCGGGCGAGCGAGGCGTACGTTGCGCGTGGCGATATCAAGGCCTCCCGCTTTGGTGATCTGCCGGCTTTTGCTGAAGTGCATGATCCGGTAATCATCGATTGCTCGGCGGTCACGCGGGTTGATTTCATTAGTGCCGGTGCCTTGCTCAATGTCCTGAGTACGGTCAGGCGCTCAGGCAAGCAGATCATTTTTCGCCATCCCAATCACCTCGTTGCCGAGTTGTTCGGTGTTGTTGGCTTACGTTCTGTCGCTGAAATCGTTTTCGCCAAACACTAGAAATCAGGAATTAGCATGGAGCAATACCACGGTACGACGATTCTGTCGGTGCGTCGAGGCAATAGCGTCGCCATGGGCGGCGATGGCCAGGTGACGCTCGGTAATATCGTCATCAAGGCCAGCGCACGCAAGGTTCGCCGCATTCATCAGGGGCGCATCCTTGCCGGTTTTGCCGGCGGGACGGCCGATGCATTTACGCTGTTTGAGCGTTTTGAGGCCAAGCTCGACAAGCATCAGGGCAACCTGCTGCGCTCGGCCGTTGAGCTGGCCAAGGATTGGCGCAGCGACCGCGCCCTGCGCCGACTCGAAGCGATGCTGGCGGTGGCTGATCGGGAAAATTCGCTGATCATCACCGGCAACGGTGATGTGCTGGAGCCGGAACAGGGCATCGTTGCGATCGGCTCGGGCGGCGCCTTTGCCCAGTCCGCGGCACTTGCCCTGATCGAAAATACCGAACTGGCCCCGGACGAGGTGATTCGCAAGTCGCTGGAAATCGCCGCGGATCTGTGCATCTACACCAATCGTAATTTTACGATTGAGACACTCGATTGAGCGTTTGCTGCGGGTGTTGCCGGGGTCAAACTCCCAGTAGCAGGCGGATACCCTGATAGCGCGCCTCGATTTCCCCGAAGCGTGCAGTGAACCCCGGCCACGATAATCCCAGATTGGCACAGGCGCGCTCTGACAAATCCGGCACTTGATTGTCCGGCGCATCGCCAAGTTCGAGCGCGTGGCTCAATGCGTTGGCGATGTGGATCAGATCGCCAAGTTCGCTGCAACAATCGTCCGGGTCGTGATGCGCGGCGATGGCTTCGGCGATCTCATAGGGCAGGTTCCACATCGTTGCCAGCTGGCCGCCGGCTGCGGCGTGATCGTAGCCAAATACGGCGATTTCAGCCGCCAGCAGTGGCGTGTCTGTTGTATTGCACCGTTGCTGTACCTCGGCGCAGGCGGCCGGTGCTGCGGCAAACATCAACAACTTGCCGATGTCGTGCAGCAAGCCGGTGGTGAAGGCGATTTCCGGGTTGATGTCGAGGCGTTCGGCCAGTGCGCGCGCACAGGTCGCGACGCCAAGCGAGTGCCGCCACAATAAACGTGAGTCAAATACAGCGTTCTGCTCGCTGTAGCGTTCGATCAGCGCGGTCGCGAGAATGATGCTGACCACCCGGTTTTCGCCAAGCACCATGAATGCCTGTCGTGCCGAATCGACCCGGGCGGCCAGGCCGAACGCGCTGGCGTTGGCGCCGGCCAGCAGGCGGCTGACAATCGCCGGATCAGTGTTGATGTGATGTACCAGGGTGTCGACGTCGGTGTCGTCGTCTTTCAGCGTGTTCAGTACGTGATGGACGATTTCGGGCAGGGATGGCAGTGCGTCGGCGTGGTCGATCAGTTCATCGAGTTTCGGCGTGCTCATCGTGCGTCCGCCTCGCGATGATCGAGAATAGCGGCCTGCAGGGCGTCGCGGGCAGCCGTGCCGGTGCCGCGAAAGATTTGCAGTGTGCGCGTTCTGGCGGCGATCAGCTCTGCTTCGATTTCGGCTGCGTCGCGGGTGTCTGTAACCAGTGCCGCGACTGCCTCGATGCCGCGTTTGTTCAGACGCCCCAGTATGTCGGCATCAAGTACCGTGCCGGCGGCAAACAAGGTGCGCTCGGAACGGTCGGTGATGGCCAGCGCCAGGATCATTCCCGGCACCACGCACACGACAGGCAAATGAATCGTTCGTGTTTTCATGAGCTTTCTCCCGTCGCCAGTCTGCCACAATCGCGTGCGCTACGAGAACATGATAAATTCCCATCCCTTTCCGTTGTACTCAGCAGGCACGCCATGACGCAAATGACTCCGCAGGAAATCGTTCACGAACTTGATAAACACATCGTCGGCCAGGGTAAGGCCAAGAAGGCCGTCGCCATTGCCCTGCGTAACCGCTGGCGGCGTGCGCAGGTAGCCGATCCGCTACGCCAGGAGATTACGCCGAAGAATATTCTGATGATCGGGCCGACCGGTGTCGGCAAGACGGAAATCGCCCGCCGGCTGGCGCGGCTAGCCAATGCGCCTTTTATCAAGATTGAAGCAACGAAGTTTACCGAGGTTGGCTACGTCGGCCGTGACGTTGAAACGATCATCCGCGACCTCGTCGAAATCGCCATCAAGACCGGCCGCGAGCAGGCGATGAAGGGCGTTCGGGCGCGTGCTGACGACGCTGCCGAGGATCGCGTTCTTGATGCGCTGCTACCACCGGCGCGCGGTAATTTTTTCAACGACACGCAGGCGACGGACGAAAGTACGACACGGCAGAAATTTCGCAAGAAACTGCGCGAAGGCGAACTCGACGACAAGGAAATCGAGATTGAGCTTGCCGCCCCGTCGATGCAGGCGGAGATTTTCGCGCCGCCCGGCATGGAGGACATGACCTCGCAGATTCAGAGCATGTTTCAGAACATGGGCAGCGGCCGCAAAAAGTCACGCAAGCTGAAAATCGCCGAGGCGCGCAAGCTGCTGATCGAAGAAGAGGCGGCGAAGCTGGTTAACGACGAGGAGGTGAAGCTTGAAGCGGTGAAAAACGTCGAGCAGAATGGCATCGTTTTCCTTGATGAGATCGACAAGATTACCTCGCGTGGCGATGCACATGGCGCGGATGTCTCGCGCCAGGGCGTGCAGCGCGACCTGCTGCCGCTGGTCGAAGGCACCACGGTGTCGACCAAGTACGGCATGGTCCGTACCGATCACGTGCTGTTCATCGCCAGCGGGGCATTTCATCTGGCCAAACCCTCTGATTTGATTCCCGAGCTGCAGGGGCGTTTTCCAATCCGTGTTGAGCTTGATTCGCTATCGGTGGCCGATTTTGAGTGCATTCTGACTCAGACCGATGCCTGTCTGACCATGCAGTACCAGGCGTTGCTGGCTACCGAGGGGGTAACGCTTGAGTTTGTTGCCGCTGGTATACAGCGGCTGGCCGAAATTGCCTGGTCAGTGAACGAGCGAACCGAAAATATCGGCGCGCGCCGTCTACATACGGTGATGGAGCGATTGCTCGAGGAGGTGTCTTTTTCGGCCGGTAAATCCGGCCCGGAGACGATCGTCGTCGATGCCGCGTATGTCGATGGCCGGCTGGCCGAGCTGGCGCAGAACGAGGATCTGTCGCGTTACGTGCTGTAGTTTTCGATTCGCCGGTGATTTCCGGCTATCAGGGAGTAGGCTGCGAGACGATGCAGTTTTTCCCTTTGCGCTTGGCCTTGTAGACGCCGTCGTCGACCCGGCGGACGAAGCTCCGGGCGTTCTCGGGCGAAGCGTATTGTGTGATGCCGATGCTCACGGTGCTGTGGACGGCGGCGCCGGAGGGAAGTTTCAACGGTGTGTTGGCGAAGGCCGTACGCAATCGTTCGGCAAGCAGCTCGGCCTCGGCAATGCCGGTTTCCGGGAGAATGGCGGTGAACTCTTCGCCGCCGTAGCGATAGGCGCTGTCGGCGCTGCGCAAACCGCTTTTGATCACCTGGGCCAGTATCTGCAGGGCGCGGTCGCCTTCAAGGTGGCCGTAGGTGTCATTGAGTTGCTTGAAGTTATCGGCATCGAGCAACAGCAATGAAAGCGGGCGGTTATAGCGGTTGGCGCGCTCGATCTCATGATTCAACTGTTCGTAAAAATGGCGTGAATTGTAAAGGCTGGTCAGACTGTCGGTAATGCTCAGCGTGCGGTAGCGCTGTTCGCTTTCCTTGAGCGCCTGCTCGGCGCGTTTCTGTTCGGTAATGTCCTGCAGGGTCTCGATGGCGCCGATGAACTTTCCTGTTGTATCGCGCAGCGGCGCGGCGGTGAAGAACAGCCAGCGGCCACTTTCGCCAAAGTGCGGGAAAAAATCCTCGACTTCGTACGCGCCGCGAACCAGTGTCGAAGGGCGGAATTTCCCGTGATAGAAGCGATCGACATCCTGTTCCAGCGCCCCGCTTAGAATCAGGTCGGCCATTACCGGCCGTTCGGATTTGTAGAAGGCCCGCCATTGGTCGCGAGTGCCGATCATGTCGCGTGCCGCAACGCCGGTGGCCACTTCGCAGGCACGATTCCAGTGCGTAACGCGGTGCTCCTGGTCGATCACAAAGCTGGGTACCGAGCTGCCATCGACAATCTGGGCCAGGACGCTGCGGCTGTCCTGTAACGCCGCCTCGGTGCGGCGGCGCGTTGTGACGTCCTGCAGCGTTTCGATGGCGCCGACAATCTCGCCATGGCTGTTCTTCAGGGGGGCCGCTGTAAAGAACAGCCAGCGGCCGTCTTCGCCAATTGCCGGGAAGAAATCCTCCGCTTCGAAAGCGTCTTCGATCAGTGCTGATCGCCGGAATTTGCCCGGGTAGAAGGAGTCAATTTCGCAGTCAAGGGCGCCGTCGAGAATCAGATCGGCAAGCGTTGGCCGTTGCTGCGGGTAAAAAGCCCGCCACTGCGTACGGCTGCCCAGCATGGTGCCGGCCGGGATGCCGGAAAGCGTTTCAAGTGCCTTGTTCCAGAGCGTGACCGAATGTGTTCGGTCGAGGACGAAAATCGGAATCGGGCAGCGTTCAACGCCCTCGGTCAGCATGATGCCGTTAGCGTATTCCGATTGACGGGTCAGCTTCAGGATATCATCCATGACATCACCTCTTCAGTGCTCAGCCAATGCGGCGCAGGTGAATGCTGACTGAAATCTGTGCGCCCAGCCAGCCGAGCAGCGCGCCGGCCATCGTGAGCCATGCCGTGTGGCTGGCGGATAGCCCGTGCAGAACGAAGTTGCCACCGTACAACGCGGTAAGTTCGGCCACCGGCCCGGCAAGCAGGTGGCCGCCCGCCGCCACGAGAAGCGCTGCCAGCAGCCCGCCGAGGGCGCCCTGCAAGGCGCCAAAGTAGTGAAAAGGGCGGCTGATGAAAGCATCAGTGGCGCCGATCAGTTTGGCCACTTCGATTTCGGCGCTTTGCGCGAGGATCTGCAGACGGATGGTGTTGAAAGTGACCGCGACGAGCGCGCCGGCAAACAGGCTACCAAGCAGTGTGACGGCCAGTTTGCCGATGCGCAGGAAAGCATCGAAGCGTTTGACCCAGGCTGAATCCAGTTGCACGTGCGCAACCTTCGGCCAGCCGGCAAAAGTTTTCGCCAGTCTTTCCAGTGCTTCCGGTTGTGTATCGACGGGTTCGACGACAAAGGCATCGGGCAAGGGATTCTTTGGCAGGCTGGCAACAATTTCGGCCATTCCCTCTGTCGTCTGCAGTCGTTTCAGCGCTTCGTCTTTGGCAATAAAGCGCCAGGTGCCGGCTTTTTCATTGCGCAGGCGGGATTCGATTTCGCCAATGTCGCGCTTGCCGGCGTCGAGCGTCAGGAAAATGCTGATCTGCTGCACGCTCGATGCGCCGCGCGTTACGTCGCGGAGGTTGTCGAGAACGACCCAGCCAGCGGTCGGCAGCGTCAATGCGATGCCGATGACCAGCAGCGACAGGGCCGTATTCAGCGGTGACGCGGCAAGCCGCCGCAAGGCATCGCACAAGGCTGCCAGATGCTGGGCAAGCCAGGTGCTCATGCTGACAATCCTTCGCTGGCTGCCGTGTGGTGCGCGTCCTGTATCTGCCCTTTTTCGAGCCGCAGGATGCGCGGTGAGAGACGGGACATCCATTCGGCATCGTGCGTGGCGATTACGGTGGTGACGCCGACCTGGTGGAAGGCGCGGAATATTTCGAGGATATCGGATGCCGATTCGGCGTCCAGATTGGCGGTCGGCTCGTCAGCCAGGAGAATGGCCGGTCGATTGACGACTGCGCGGGCGATTGCCAGGCGCTGCTGTTCGCCGCCCGAGAGCGCGATGGGCAGTGCTCTTTCGCGTTCGAGCAGGCCGACCTTGTCGATTGCGGCGCGCGCCCGGCGCACCGCTTCTTTGGCCGGCAGGCCGACGATGGCCAGCGGCAGCAATACGTTGTCGAGCACGCTGCGGTCAAACAGCAGCTTCTGATCCTGGAAAATCAGGCCGAGGTTGCGGCGCAGGTAGGGGATGGCGCTCCTGCGCAAGGCAGCGAGGTTCTGGCCGTTGACCACGATGCTGCCTGAAGTCGGGCGTTCGATGGCGGCCAGTAATTTGAACAGGGTGGATTTGCCGGCGCCGGAGTGGCCAGTGATGAAAACCATCTCGCCGGCGTTGATCTCGAAGCTGACGTTCTTCAGCGCTTCGCGTCCCTCGGGGTAGCGCTTGGTGACGGCGCTGGCACTGATCATGCGCGGGTCATTCAAAAAGGGCATCCACGAAGTCGCGGGCGTTGAACGGGCGCAGATCGTTGATGCCTTCACCGACGCCGATAAAGCGGATCGGCTTCGGACACTGGCGGGCAATCGCTGCCACGATGCCGCCCTTGGCGGTGCCGTCGAGTTTGGTCAGGACCAGGCCGGTGACGTTGATCGCCTTGTCGAAGGCTTTGACCTGTTGCAGCGCGTTCTGGCCAATGTTGGCGTCGAGCACGAGCAAGGTTTCATGCGGGCCGGACGGGTCGGCTTTCTGGATGACGCGGCGTACCTTGGCGATTTCTTCCATCAGGTGCAGCTGTGTCGGCAGACGGCCGGCGGTATCGGCCAGCACGATATCGATGCCGCGTGCTTTGGCGGCGGCAATGGCGTCGAAGATGACCGCCGCCGGATCGCCGGATTCCTGGGCGATGACCGCGATGTTGTTGCGCTCGCCCCAGACCTGCAACTGCTCACGCGCGGCTGCGCGGAAGGTGTCACCGGCAGCCAGCAGTACCGATTTGCCGTGTGCCTGAAAATATTTGGCCAGCTTGCCGATCGACGTGGTTTTGCCGGCACCATTGACGCCGGCGATCATGATGATGAAAGGTCGATGGGTGGATACGTCGAGTCCTTGTTCCAGCGGCTGCAGCAGTTCATGCAGGGCGTCGGCCAGTGCTTGCTGGATGCTTTCGGGGGTTTCGAGTTTGTCGCGTTTGGCGCGCGTTTTCAGTTCGTGCAAAAGGTGCTGGGTTGCCTCCATGCCGACGTCACTGGTCAGCAGCAGGGTTTCCAGTTCTTCGAGCAGTTCGTCATCGACCTTGCCGCGCGCGAAAATCGATTTGAGCTTGCCGCCGAACTGCGCACGCGTGCGCGCCAGCCCGGCTTTCAGCCGGTCGCGCCAGGAGGGTGCCGGTGCCAGGCTGGCTGAGGCGATATCGGTCGGGGTCGCCGGAGGGTGTTGTTCGCCGGGCGATTTTTTCAGGAAACCAAACATGGTGCTTCCGCGTCTCAGGGGCTGTCAGGGCTTGCGGCGGTGGTAAGATGCCGTCGCAAATGCTTTATTACATGTGTTTTCCGGCAAATTCTAACAGAAGCGATTCCTGCCCATGCGTTACTCAAGTCTGACTGTGCTTTTACTCGCCTTGTCGGCGCCACTGGCGGCGCTGGCCAATCCCTTCGAACATCAGCTGGCCAACGGCCTGCGCGTCATCGTCAAGGAAGACCGCCGGGCGCCCACTGCGGCGCATATGGTCTGGTATCGCGCCGGCAGTGTCGACGAGACCAACGGCACGACCGGCGTTGCACATGTGCTCGAACACCTGATGTTCAAGGGTACGCCGAGCGCCGGGCCGGGCGAGTTCAATCGCCGCGTGGCGGCGGCCGGTGGCCGTGACAATGCTTTTACCAGCCGCGATTACACGGCCTATTTCCAGCAGATCCCGAAGCAGAAGCTGGAAGAGATGATGCAGCTTGAAGCCGATCGGATGCGTCATCTGACGCTTGACGCCAAGGAGTTTGCGCAGGAAATCAAGGTCGTCATGGAGGAACGCCGCTTGCGCACCGACGATCAGCCGCAGGCCATGCTTTTCGAGCAGATGAGCGGCGTGGCTTTCCAGTCGCACCCCTACCGCGTGCCGATCATCGGCTGGATGAACGATCTCGAAAACATGAGCGTGCAGGACGCGCGCGACTGGTACGAGCGCTGGTATGTGCCGAACAACGCGTATGTGGTGATCGTTGGCGACGTTGATCATGCGCAGGTTTTCAAGCTGGCTGAAAAATATTACGGGGAACTCAAGTCGCGACCCTTGCCGCTTCGCAAGCCGCAGGACGAGCCCGTGCAAACGGGTATCCGTCGCCTGACGGTGAAGGCGCCGGCCGAGTTGCCGGTCGTTCTGATGAGTTACAAGGTGCCGGTGATTCGCGATGTCGAGAAGGATATCGATCCCTATGCGCTTGAAATGCTTTCGGCGATTCTCGACGGGCACGAAGCGGCGCGTTTTTCGAAGCATCTGATTCGCGAGCAGCGCCTTGCCGTTGCGGCGGGGGTCGGCTACGACACGACTTCGCGTGGCCCCGGCATGTTTTATCTGCAGGGCTCGCCGAGTGAAGGAAAAACACGGGCCGAACTGGAAGCGGGTTTCCGTGCCGAACTGGCGAGTATCCAGCAGGACGGCGTGGCCGATGACGAGTTGGCGCGGGCCAAGGCGCAACTGGTGGCCAGCCAGATCTACAAGCTCGATTCGATGTTTGCCCAGGCCATGGAAATCGGCCAGATGGAATCGGTTGGCATTTCGCACAAGCTTGACCGGCGCATGATCGAGAAATTGCAGGCAGTGAGTGCCGAACAGGTGCAGGCCGTTGCCCGGAAATATTTTGGCGATGACCAGCTGACCGTTGCCGAACTTGATCCGCAACCCTTGCCGCAGACACCGCGTCCGCGTTCTGCCGCGCCACGTCACTAAGAGGTTTGCCGATGAAACTGTTCAATCTGTTTGCTCTTCTGTGCTTGAGTCTTGCCACTCAGGCTGCCCATGCCGGCCCAAAAATCGAGCACTGGGTGGCGCCTTCCGGTGCGCGGGTGTTTTTCGTGGAAAACCATGCCCTGCCCATTCTCGATGTGCAGGTCGATTTCGTTGCCGGCACGGCCTACGATCCGGTTGGCAAAACCGGCGTCGCCTCGTTGACCCGTGGTTTGCTGGAACTTGGCGTCGAAGGTCTGGATGAAACGCAGATTGCCAGTCGAATGGCCGATCTGGGGGCCATGCTGTCGGGCGGTGCCGATATGGATCGCGCCTCTGTTTCCTTGCGCACGCTTTCTGCCGAGGACAAACGCGTGCCGGCGCTCGACATCCTGCGCGCCGTGCTGGTCAGCCCGCAGTTCCCGCAGGCGGCTTTTGAGCGTGAAAAGGCGCGCACGATTGCGGCGCTCAAGGAGGCTTTGACGCGTCCGGAGGCGATTGCCGGCAAGGCTTTCTGGTCCGCCATGTATCCCGGCCATGCTTACGGTCAGCAATCGACGCCCGAATCGGTGGCTGATATCGAGCGTGATGATCTTCCCGCCTTCTATCGCACGCATTACACAGCCGCCCGGGCGTCGGTATCGATTGTCGGCGATCTTTCGCGCGCCGAGGCCGAGGCGCTGGCCCAGCAGTTGACCGCGGATTTGCCTGCGGGGGCCGGTGCCGCGCGCCTGAGTGATCCCTTGCTGCCGGTTGCCACCGAGCAGCGTATTGCCCACCCCGCCGCGCAAGCGCATGTGCTGATCGGCCTGCCGGCGATCAAACGTGGCGATCCGGATATCTTTCCGTTGCTGGTCGGTAACTATTCGCTGGGTGGCGGTGGCTTTGTTTCACGCCTGATGAAGGAAGTGCGCGACAAGCGGGGTTTTGCCTACAGTGTGTACAGCTATTTCCATCCGATGGCGCTGCCCGGGCCTTTCCAGATTGGTCTGCAGACCAAAAAGACGCAGGCCAACGACGCACTGAAACTGACGCGTGAAGTCCTCGCCGGATTTCTTGCCGAAGGGCCGAGCGAGAGCGAATTGAAGGCAGCCAAGCAAAATCTGGTCGGCAGTTTTCCCCTGCGCCTCGACAGCAATCGCAAGATTCTTGAAAACGTCGCGGTGATCGGTTTCTACGGCATGCCGCTCGACTATCTCGATCGCTACGCCGAAAATATCGAGAAGGTCACGGTTGCCGATATCCGTGCGGCTTTCGCGCGCCACGTGAAGCAGGGGCATCTGGTTACCGTTGTCGTCGCCGGAGAGTAGTGCTGAATTCAGTGCGCATTATTGGCGGAGCGTGGCGCCGGCGTGTGCTGCGCTTTCCCGAGTCGGAAGCTTTGCGGCCTACGCCTGATCGTGTACGCGAGACTCTGTTCAACTGGCTTGGGCAGGATCTGGACGGCTTGCTTTGTCTTGATCTTTTTGCCGGCAGCGGTGCGCTCGGCTTTGAAGCGGCGTCGCGCGGCGCGGCAAAAGTCGTGATGGTTGAAACAGCGCCAAAGGTGCTTGCAGCGCTTGAGGAAAACGCCCGAATGCTGGGCGCCGACGGGCGACTGGAGATTGTGCGCTCGGATGCGGTAAAATTCGCCTCCTCGACCGGTTTGCGTTTTGACGTGCTGTTTCTCGATCCGCCGTATCGTCAAGGCTGGGTTGACCGTCTGACACCCCTGTTACCGCGAATTCTGACCGAGGATGCGTTGCTGTACGTGGAAGCGGAAAACGCGCTGGAAGGCATCGGCGACTGGCGCACGGTGCGTCACGGCAAGGCCGGACAGGTTTTTTATCACTTGATGCGACAAGGTGGACCCAATGACGCTGAATAAGCGCGTGGCAATCTATGCGGGCACTTTTGACCCGATGACGCGGGGGCATGAAGACCTCGTCCGGCGGGCTGCCAATCTGTTTGATCATGTGATCGTCGGTATTGCCGAAAGCCGTTCCAAGCGCCCTTTTTTTTCGCTTGCCGAGCGGGTCGAGATTGCCCAGGAGTTATTGGCCAAATACCCGAATGTCGAGGTCTGCGGCTTTGACTGCCTGCTGATGGATTTTTTGCATGCCAAAGGCGCCAAGGTGATTTTGCGCGGCCTGCGGGCGGCGTCGGATTTCGAGTACGAATTCCAGATGGCGGGGATGAACAGAAATCTCTATCCCGATGTCGAAACCGTGTTCCTGACCCCCGGCGAGCAGTACATGTTTATTTCGGCAACGATGGTGCGCGAAATTGCGTTGCTTGGCGGTGATGTCAGCAAGTTTGTTCAGCCCGCGATTTGTGAACGGCTGGCGAAAAGAGTATCCGAAAAATTTCAATGATCTGAAGGAATAGTAGCTATGGCTTTGATTATCACCGACGAATGTATCAACTGCGATGTTTGCGAGCCTGAGTGCCCGAATGAGGCGATTTCACAGGGTGCAGAGATTTATGATATTGACCCCAGCAAGTGCACCGAATGCGTTGGTCATTACGATACGCCGCAGTGTGTCGAGGTCTGCCCGGTTGATTGCATCCCGAAGGACCCCGCGCATCAGGAGAATAATGATCAGTTGTGGGTCAAGTACGAAAAACTGACGGGTAACAAGCGTCCGGCCTGATCGTCATCCGGCGCCGGCTGCCTTAGCCGACCGTTGTAGCAGCGCCGGAAGCCTTGTCGTCGTGCGTAATCTTCTTGTATGAGAGGATATCGAGCGACGTGTCGAGGTTAAAAAAGGCGAACTGACCGGGCCCGTTCTGCTTGGCAATGTACATTGCCTGGTCGGCTTTTTCGATCAGCGTGCCAGCGTCCTTGCCGTGCTCCGGGAAAATGGCAATGCCGATGCTGGTGTTGATCCGTACTGCATTCTTGCCCAGTGCAATCGGCTGCGCGACAGCATCCAGAATCTTGCTGGCGACCAGCGCCGCATTTTCCTCGCCCCATACCTCAGTGAGCAGGATGACGAATTCGTCACCGCCATAGCGTGCTGCGGTGTCGCAGTCACGCACGCAGGTTTGCAGCCGGCGGGCGATTTCCTGCAGCACGATGTCGCCGGCCGGATGGCCAAACTGGTCGTTGATTGGTTTGAATCCGTCAAGGTCGAGAAAAAGCACCGCGACTTTCATGTCGTGGCGCTGTGCCAGGGCGACTGCCTGTTCCAGATGGCCAAGCATCAGGAAGCGGTTGGGCAGCAAGGTCAGCGCGTCGTGTAGCGCCATGTGCTCGATTGCGCGCCGGTCTTCGTCAAATGAGCGGCGCCTGCGTTCATGCGAGCGCAAAAACGCCATCAGCATTGCGCAGCTCAGGATTGATGCCATGCCGGCGAGGGCGAGTGCCGGCAGGTTGATGTCGCTGAATCGTACCTGTCGTTCAAGCAGCAAATTAAGGGGCTGGGAGGCATCGCCGACATCTTGCCGGGAGCGCAACCGGGGCAGCAGCGCGGCTTCGAGCCGGCTGGCAGGAACCTCGGCAATATCGAAGATAGGCAGGCGGCTCTTGTCGTCGTGCACTGAGGCGTGCCGCACTTTTTCCGAAAGCGCGGCCCGGGCCGGCAGAAGATCCCGGGCACGGACAACCAGTAGCGCGTAGGAGATGCCCGTCGTTGAAATACTCTGGCGCGGATAGGCTGCTGCGAAGCTGCTGATTACCGGCCGGAACATGACGTAGGCAACATCCCCCTCGACCAGACGAAATGGCTCGCTACTCGCCGGTGTGCCTTCGCGTTCAGAACGTAGCAGTGCATTTTTCAGTCCGTCCAGCGAATCGATGTCGAGGCCGTAGATTTTTGCCGACTGCGGCAATTCCGGCGCCATGAAAACGATCGGGTAGTAAAAGTCCTTCTCCGGCAACGCACGCCATTGGCGATCATCGTTATAACTGAATTGCCTGATCTGGAAGTCGGGGGACAGGGTGCGGCGTAGCTGTGCGGTGTAACTATCGACTTCACTTCTGGCCAGTTTGCGAACAATTTCCAGCATGTGAATGTGCGGATAGCGCTCAAGCACGGAATTGGCATAGATTCTGGCGCTATTTCGCGCGTTGTCGCTGCTGTTGCCCCCGATGGCGCCGAGAAAGCCGGCGAATCCGTACAGTACCGCCTCGTTGGCGCGCAATTTGTCACGCAGATGGTTCTGCACGCCTTCGACGTACTCCCGGAATTCACTTTCGCTGTGCTCAACGCTGGTGCGCAGGAGGACAGCAAATATCGTGCAGGAGGCGATCAGCCAAAGCGCGAAGGCGAGTACGTAATAGCGACCGTGGCCTCGGTGGCGGAGCGGTAGGCGCGATTTGCTGTTGCCGGATTTGAGCGCGAGGTGTTTCATCGTGCCGGGCGGAAATAATCAATCAACGATCATAGCCTCCCCGGCTGAAAGCGGAAATAGTACTTAAGTCAGAGGCGCTCTGTCAGGCAGCGCTGCGTAGTTCCTGGCTGCTGACTGTCTGCTGCAGTGCGCTCCGGACATTCTGTCCAATCGCTTCCAGGCCGCGTATCTGGACCAGCAGGCCGTTTTCGACGTGCACCAGCTCCTTGATCCGGTCTTCCAGCGTGTCGGTTGCTTGATGGATGCGCTTGATGCTTTCCAGCCGGCGCTTGAGCTGGATCTGGTGCTCGCGAACCTGTGTTTCCATCGGTGCCATGACCGCTTTGAGCCAGGCTTCGGCATCCCGGTTGGCGCGTTCGAAGGCGCGGCGCACCTGAACGGTGACTTCTTCGAAGAATTTTTGCGTCAACTTGTTTTTTTCGTGCGTCAGCAACTGCAGCATGTTGTTAAGGTGTGTATCGCACCATTGCTCAAGACGGTCGACTTCCTTTTCGTAGCGGATCAGGGAAAAGTTGGTCGGCGTGCCGAGCTTGAGACCGTGTTCAACCGAAAATCGCTTGTAGATCGCTTCCATCATGCTGAGAATTTCGTTGATCTCGGCGTTCGATTTGACCAGGTTGCTGCGCGAAATGTTGAAGAAATTCTTCATTGCGCCAGACAATGCCGTGGAGAAAGTGGCGTCGATCATTGCCTCGCGCGTCGTTTCTGTCAGCAGTCGCAGGGAGTCGAGTCCGAGGTGGCCAAACAGGCGGTTAGTCAGCTGCGAAAAAACGCTGCGCACGGCGTAGTAGCGCTGCAGGCCGGCTTCAAACTCTTCTTTCTCGGCACGTACCTTGCCCATCATGTATTCGACTACGCCCTTGTTCTTTCCGCGCAGCTCCGATAGTTCGCCCAGTTGTTCGCGCAGGCCGGCGAGGCGGGATTCGAGCAGGCCGCGCATGCGCATATAGAGGTCGGCGAATTCGGCATCGGTGCTGTCGCGAACGATCTCCTGTTTGGCCGGGATCAGCTCTTCGGACAGTGCGTATTCGAGCTCGGGCAGACGGCTGCGCTTGAGTAGCGGCGCATCATTGTTAATTTTGGCGACCAGGGCCTTTTGTGCTGAAACCGGGAATATCTGGCCGGGCGGCAGGTCAAGTGTCCACGCGCAGCTGTCTGCCTGCTTGCTGATTTCGGCGTCGATTTCCTCGCTGGTCTTGAGTTCATCCCAGAGGCCGTCAATCTTGTTGAGAACAACCATCCGCCCGCGCTTGCGGCCGCCGGCTGTGCCGATGTGTTCGCGCCAGATGGTCAGGTCGGACTGCGTGACGCCGGTATCGGCTGACAGCACAAAAAGTACCGCATGGGCGTTGGGCAGCAGTGAAAGCGTCAGTTCCGGTTCGGTGCCGATGGCGTTCAGGCCGGGAGTGTCGAGAATGACCAGACCCTGTTTCAAAAGCGGGTGCGGAAAGTTGATGATGGCGTGCCGCCAGCGGGGTATCTCGATCATGCCGTCCTCGGCAACGCGCACCATGGCGGCGTTGTCTTCGCAGGCGGCGAAGCCAAGTTTCTCGGCGGTTTCGTGATCAACGCGGGTGATTTCGCTGACGTGGCGCAGTGCTTCCTGCATTGATTCGGGTGATTCGGTGTTGAGCGGAACGACATCCCACTCGATGGGGAAGCGTTTGTATTCGCTGATGCTGACGTTCGATTCGCGGGTCTCGATCGGCAGCAGTTCAATTGACGGCGGCTTTTCCGGGTCGAACATCAGTTCGGTCGGGCACATGGTGGTGCGACCGGCTGAGGAAGGCAGCATGCGGCTACCGTACTCGGCGAAGAAAATGGCGTTGATCAGCTCGGATTTGCCACGCGAGAATTCGGCAACAAAGGCGACATGCAGACGGTCTTCGCGCAGTCTTTCGAGCAGATGAACCAGGCGGAGATCGGTTTGCGCATCGTCCAGCTCGTTGTCAGCCAGCCAGTCGCGGAAGGATTCAATGCCTTCGGAAAGCTGCGAGCGCCATTGGCTGTAGGCGGCGAAATGTTTGGCAAGCGTCATGACGAATTCCGACCGGTTATTTAGCGCTTAACTCTATCACAAAGCTGCGCTCAATCAAGCACATGCCCGTGTGGACTTAAGGTTTTTGTTGCATTCAGCGCTGACAGCTTGGGCAGTAGAAGGTCGAACGACCGGCCTGGCGTATGCTGCGCACCGGATTGCCGCAAGACGGGCAGGCTTCGCCGTTGCGCCCGTAAACGGCGCAGGAGAGTTGGAAGCAGCCGGCTCCACCGTCGCTGTGCACATAGTCGCGGACGCTGCTGCCGCCTGCGGCAATCGACGTTTCCAGCGTCGTGCGGATGGCGGGTACGAGCCGGCGGTAGCGTTCGCGACTGATGCGATTGGCCGCGCGCAACGGTGAAATGCCGGCGCTGAACAGGCTTTCTGCCGCATAGATATTACCGATGCCAACTACCAGATGGCTGTCCATCAATAAGGGCTTGATCGGTCCGCTGCGCCGGCGTGCTGCGTCAAACAGCCAGTCGCCGTCAAAGGCACTGGATAGTGGCTCGATGCCCAGAACGGCAAGTAGCGGATGCTTTTCTACGTCACCACCTTCATGCCAGAGCAGCGCACCGAAGCGGCGCGGGTCGCGCAGGCGCAGGACGATACCTGAGAAAATCAGATCGAAATGGTCGTGTTTTTGTGCGGGGCTTCCGGGGGGCACCAGGCGCAGGCTGCCCGACATGCCAAGGTGCAGGATCAGCCAGCCGCCGCCATGCGGACTCTCGCAATCAAAAAGCAGATACTTGCCGCGGCGCAAAATGGCATCAACGCGCAGCCCGGTGAGTCGGCTGGCGAGCCCGGGCGGAATCTGATGGCGGAGTTTTGGCGTGCGAACACACGCGCCCGTGATGCGCTGACCCGGCAAGTAGGGGAGTAGCCCCTGGCGGCTAACTTCGACTTCGGGGAGTTCTGGCATTGCTGCGACCGCTAAAAGCCCATAACATGCGTAAAACTATTATGACGCAATTGCTTCTAACAGCATCAATGTCTGATTGAGGCCGGCAAGGAAAACATGAAAGCTACTCACCGCACCATTCTCTCTGTAGCACTCGCTGTGGCGTTCAGCTCATCAGCTTTGGCGGGTGAGGTGCCGGTCGAAAAGGCG
>JBIKLY010000034.1:0-31415 GCA_044359525.1 Rhodocyclaceae bacterium
TGCGCCGCCGGTCGAGAGCCTTAACGTGCGCGTCGATACCGGCATCGAACAGGGCGACGAAATCACGCCGTTCTACGACCCGATGATCGCCAAGCTGATCGTCTGGGACGTCGACCGTCATTCGGCGCTGGCCCGCATGCGGCAGGCGCTGGCCGATTACCGCATCGTCGGCGTCACCGCCAACGTCGATTTCCTGTCGCGTCTGGTCGCCTGCCCGGCCTTTGCCAACGCCGATCTCGATACCGGTCTGATCGAACGCAGCCGTGATTTTCTCTTCCCGGCCGAAGTCGAGCCGCCGCGCAATGTCTTCTTCATCGCCGCCGTCGCCGAGTTGCTGCGCGAGCAGGCGGCGGCGCTGGCCAAAGCCAGCCATTCCGGCGATCCGTGGTCGCCGTGGAGTGCGCATGACGGCTGGCGTCTGAACATCGAGTCGCGACGGACGATCACCTGGCGCAGCGGTGAATCAAGCTACGAAGTTGCCGTCGTCTATGAGCACGATGGCTGGCGGCTGACGCTGGCTGGCGAATCGGTGCTGGCGCGTGGTCGCCTGCTCGACAGCGGGCAGTTCGCCGGACAGTTCGCCGTCGAGCTCGATGACCGGCGCCTGGTCAGCAGCGTCATCGCGGTGACCGAAAAGCAGGAACAGAAACGCCACGTTTTCCTCAATGGCACGACCTGGATCATCCTGCGCGACGACCCGCTGCATCTGGTCGAAGCCGGCGGCGCCCACGGCAGCGGGCTGACCGCGCCGATGCCGGGCAAGGTCGTCGCGCTGCTCTCCACGCCTGGGCAGGCCGTCGAGAAAGGCGCGCCGCTGCTGATTCTCGAAGCGATGAAAATGGAGCACACGATCACCGCGCCGAAGAACGGGTTGCTGAAGTCCTTTCGCTATGCGGTCGGTGATCAGGTCGCCGATGGCGCGGAGCTGCTCGAGTTCGAGGTCGCGAGCGCTTGATATATCCCGGTATTCTGACTAGTATTACAAACGTTATAACAGTGGAGTTTGATCATGTTCGCCCTCAAATTGACCCAGATCGGCAATTCGGTCGGCGTCGTGCTGCCCAAGGAGTTGCTTGGCCTTCTGCATGTGGAGAAAGGCGATACCTTGTATGTCACCGAATCGCCGGATGGTGTGCGTCTGACGCCGTTTGACCCGGAATTTGAGCAGCAGATGGATGCCGCCCGCAAAATCATGAAGTTGCGCCGCGATGTGTTGCACGAACTCGCCAAATGACCACTTGGCGCTGGATCGAAGATAGCGTTGTCTGGGCGGTGCACGAGGCGCAACTTGCGGAGCATGGCGGGCTTGTCGGCGTGCGCGATACGGGCTTGCTGGCTTCGGCGCTTGCCCGTCCGCGCAATCTGGCCGTCTATGAAGCGCCGGATGTCTTTGCTCTTGCGGCAGCTTATGCTTTCGGTTTGGCACGGAATTATCCGTTCATCGACGGCAACAAGCGTACGGCTTTCGTTTGCGCCGAATTGTTTCTTCTGCTCAACGGCCGGGAGCTTACGGTTTCGGATGCCGAGTGCGTGACGCAGATGTTGCTACTCGCCGCCGGCGATCTTTCGGAGCCTGGTTTCGCCGCCTGGCTGCGTGCCGGCTGCGTGGAGATGAAATGATGTCTTTGCCAACCCGCGTAAAAATCGTCGAAGTCGGCCCGCGCGACGGGCTGCAGAACGAGCCGCAGATCGTTCCGGCCGCCGTCAAGATCGAGCTGATCGAGCGCCTCGCCGCCGCCGGCCTGTCGGCCATCGAGGTGACTTCCTTCGTACCGGCCAAATGGGTGCCGCAGATGGGCGACAACGACGAGGTGCTGCGCGCCGTGCTGGCCAGCCCGCGCCGCAAGCCCGCTGTGGCCTATCCGGTGCTGGTGCCCAACCTTCGCGGTTTCGATTCGGCGCTGGAAGCCGGGGCGACGGAAGTCGCCATCTTCGGCGCCGCTTCGGAAGCCTTCTCGCAAAAGAACATCAACTGCAGCATTGCCGAGAGCCTGAAGCGTTTCGACGCCGTGGTCGATGCGGCGAGCGCGCTGGAGATCAAGGTGCGCGGCTACGTTTCCTGTGTCGTCGCCTGCCCTTACGAAGGCGCGATCGATCCGGCGAAAACCGCGTGGGTGGCGAAGAAGCTCTACGAGATGGGCTGCTACGAAGTCTCGCTCGGCGACACGATCGGCGCCGGCACGCCGGCGTCGGTACGGCGCATGATCGAAGCCTGTGCCGCGCATGTGCCGATCGGCAAATTGGCCGGTCATTATCACGACACCTACGGCATGGCGATCGCCAATATTTACGCGTCGCTCGAACTGGGCATGGCGGTATTCGATAGCTCGATCGCCGGTCTGGGTGGTTGCCCGTATGCAGTCGGCGCTTCCGGCAACGTGGCGACCGAAGATGTCCTCTTCTTGCTGCAGGGGCTGGGGATTGAAACCGGCGTCGATATGAATGGGCTGCTGGCTGCCGGGCAGTTCATTTCGCAGCAACTCGGTCGTCAGCCGGCATCAAAAGCGGCCAGGGCACTGCAGGCAAAAAGAACTACAGCTGCTTGACGACGCGTTTCAGATCGTCGTCCTCGTCATGCTCGAAGATCTCGAAGCCGAGGGCTTTCATCAGTTTGAGCATATTCGGATTGTTAGCCAGTACGTCGCCTTCGATGACTTTCAGGCCACGGTCGTGAGCGGCCTCCATCAAGCTGTGCATGAGGCGTCCTCCCAGTCCCTTGTTGCGGACTTTTTCTGAAGTGACCAGACCGAAGTCGCAGGTTTCGCCATCCGGCAGTACGCCGAAATTGGCGATGCCGACCACCGCGTCCTGGCCGCCCTGGTGGCTGACGGCGATCAATACCAGCGCCCGGTCGTAGTCGATTTGCGTCAGGCGCGCCAGTGCCGAGAGGGATAGCTCGCTCAATACGTACATGAAGCGTTTGTAACGCGAATCGTTGGACAGGGTGCGGACAAAATTCTGCAACATTTCGGCATCTTCGGGGCGGACCGGGCGAATGCTGAAATTGGTGCCGCCAGTGAATTGCCAGGACGACTCAAGATGTGCCGGGTAGGGGCAGACCGCCATGTGCGCGTGCGGTTCGGACGAGGCGATATGCGCGACGATGGCGATGCGCGCATCGACCGCGACGGCGCTCTCATCGTCGATGATCAGCGGGTTGATCTCCATCTTGCGTATCCACGGCAGTTCGCAAGCCATTTCGGAGACGCGCAGAAGCACGGTGTCGAGCGCCTTGCGATTGATTGCCGGCATCTGACGGAAAGGTTTCAGCAGGCGTGCGACACGCGAGCGGTCGACCAGGTCGTCGATCAGGCGATGATTGAGCGGCGGCAGGGCGATCGATTTTTCGTTGAATACTTCGGCGACATGTCCGCCTTCGCCGAAAGTGATCACCGGGCCGAACAGCGGGTCGCTCTGCAGACCAATCGACAGTTCCCGTCCGCGCGGTCGCGAGACAAAAGGCTCGATCGAAATGCCGTCGACACGTGCTGCCGAAGCCAGGCGGCTGACGTCGGCAATGATGTCGTTGTAGGCACTGCGAACCGCTTGCGCATTGGAGAGGTTGAGGCGCACGCCGCCGACTTCGGATTTGTGTGGAATATCCTGTGATTCCACCTTCATTGCCACGGGGAAGCCGAGTTGCTGCGCGATCAGCATTGCTTCGTTGGGCGAGCGGGCCAGCACCGAGCGCGATACCGGGATGCGGAAGGCGGCCAGAACGGCCTTGGCTTCGAGTGCGGAAAGCTCCTTGCGGCGCTCGGCCAGCGCCGCTTCGATGATCAGGCGGGCGTTTTCGATATCGGGCTCGTCTTCGTGCGAGAAAGAACCCGGGGCTTCGAGCAGGATATGCAGGCTGCGAAAATACGAAACCATGTAGTTAAAGGCTTCAACTGCATTCTCGGGCGAGCGGAAGGTGGGGATTCTGGCGGCTGCGAATGCGCCTCGTGCACTGCGTACCTGGACTTCACCCATCCAGCAGGTGAGCACGGGTTTCTCGGTGTTGACTGCAGCTTCGAGAACGGCTTGCGCCACTGCTTCCGGATCGACCATCGTGCTTGGGGCGAAAATTACCAGCACTGCATCGATATTCTCGTCGTCAAGACAGCTCGTCAGTGCGCTGCGGTAGCGATCCGGCGTTGCGTCAAACAGCACGTCGATCGGGTTGCCGTGCGACCAACTGCCGGGCAGGCTGGCATTCAGGGCCGTGATTGTTTTTGTCGATAGTGTGGCGATTTCGATGCCGAGAGAAACTGCCAGGTCGGTGGCCATTACTGCCGGTCCGCCGCCATTGCTGATGATCGCCAGACGGTCTCCTGCCGGACGTTTCGGGCTGGTCAGCGCACGTGTTGCAGAGAACATGTCGCCGATGGTCTGCACCCGGACAACGCCGGCCCGTCGCAGAGCTGCGTCAAAAATATCATCATCACCAACCACTGCGCCGGTTTGTGCCTGGGCAACCGTTGCCGCAGCCAGTGCTTTACCCGCTTTGACCACAATCACCGGTTTGATGCGCGCAGCGGCGCGCACGGCGCTCATGAAACGCCGTGAGTTGCGCAGACCTTCCATGTAGATCAGGATACAGTGGGTGTTCGAGTCGGCCGCCAGGTGGTCGACAATCTCGGCGAAATCGAGATCCGCCGCGTTACCCAGAGAAACGATGGCGGAAAAGCCGAATTCGTTGTTGTACGACCAGTCGAGAATCGAGGCGCAGATTGTGCTCGATTGCGATATAAAGGCGATATTGCCGACCGGCGCCTGCTTTGCGATGGGCGTCAGATTGAGGCCGAGGCGCGGACAGATCAGCCCGATCGAGCGGGGACCAATAATGCGCACACCGTAGCGTCGTGCCATGTCGAGCATTGCACGTTCGATACGCGCACCGCTCGATCCTGCCTCACGAAAGCCTTCAGAGAAAACGACCACAGCGCGGACACCAGACAGGCCGCAGGCTTCGATAATTGCCGGTACTTGGGCCGCAGGTGAAACAATCGCGGCCAGATCGACGACCTGGCCAACTTGCTGGCTGATATCGGCCAGACTGGCAAAGCAGGGGCGGCCAAGAATTGACGCTTCTTCGGCATTGATCGGGAACACCGGACCTTTGAAATTGACCAATAGGTTCTGCAGCAAGGCGTGCGCAATCGAACCCGCTTCTCCCGTGGCGCCGAATAGCGCAATCGAGGCGGGTGAAAACATTTTGCGTAGTTGCAACTGACTCATGAACGTGGCTACTCCCCGGCTTAAGACGTATTTTGATTATTTGCGGACGTGTTCCATTATTGCTGAAATTCAGGTCGCTGGATTGCTTATAAAACAGGGAAATTGAATCGAAAATTGGAGTATGCGTTGGATCAACATGAAAAAATATCGGTAGTATCGCCGTGCGTCAATATCTGTCAGATGGACGCGACAAGCGGCTTGTGTCATGGCTGTTTTCGTACGCTTGAAGAAATTTCCGGGTGGAGCCTTGCGACGGTAGATGACAAGCTGGACATTCTCGCTGCTGTCAATCGCCGCCGCGCTGAACACGACCCTTGCGGTGACGCATTTCGTGGAGACTGTGACCGGTGAGTTCGTCTGAGTACGAGTATCTCTGCGTCGGCATTTGTATGGCCGATCCGGATTCCGGCTACTGTCTTGGCTGTGGGCGCCCGCCAATACCAGTGATTGGTGGCGGGGAAATTGTCGTAACGCTGGCGCCGCTATCGGTCGATCGCTCCGGCCTGGCTGATCCCGACTCTCCGGAGTATTCGGCGGAGCATCCCTGATGCTTCCCGCCAGCCTGCTGGTCCTTGAACGGGGCTGGCTTTCGTCGAACAACATCGTCTGCCTCGAAGGCGACGAGGCGGCGCTGATCGACAGCGGCTATGTCACGCATGCGGCGCAGACGGTCGCCCTGCTCGAAAATGCGCTCGATGGCCGGCGCCTGACGCGTCTGCTGAATACCCATTCGCATTCCGATCACATAGGCGGCAACGCGGCGGTGATGCAGGCTTTCGGTTGTCGTGTGATCGTGCCGGTGGGCATCGACGCGACGATTGCCGAATGGGATGAGGAAGCGCTGCTGCTCTCGCCGCTCGGCCAGTCAGCGGCCCGTTTCCGGCACGATGCGACGATCGCCGGCGGTGACGAAGTTGAACTCGGTGGCCTCAACTGGCACAGCATCGCCGTTCCCGGGCATGACATGGACGCACTCGCCTTTTATAACGCCGAGCGGCGCATCCTGATCTCCGGCGACGCGCTGTGGCGCGACGGTTTCGGCGTTATTTTTTCCGAACTGCTCGGCCACCCCGATGACGCCGGTGGTCTCAAGGCGACGCGTGAAACGCTCGACCGGCTGGCCCGTTTGCCCATCGACGTGGTCATTCCCGGCCATGGCGCGCCCTTTGTTGAAGTCGAGGACGCCTTCGCGCGCGCCTATCAACGGCTCGCTTCCTTCGAGCAAAGTATCGAACGGCTGGCCCGTCATGCGCTCAAGGTAATGCTCGCGTTCGCCATGCTCGAACGGCGGCAACTGCCGCGCCGTGACTTGCCGGCTTTCCTGGCCGGTCTGAGCTTCTGCCAGAGTGTCAATTCCCGCTATCTGAATTACGACAACGAGGTCCTCGCGCAGTGGCTGGCGAGCGATCTGATTCGAACCGGGATGCTGACGGAAGTCGGTGGCGTTCTGATTGCCCGCTAATCGTTGCGGTGCAGGCGTCCGGCCTGTGCTTGACAGAATCGCGAAAATCGATCATCGTTCAAACGTTCGTTTGAATTAATAGAGAAAAGGCGCCGCCGCATTCAACCCCGCCAGGGGATGCCGCGCCGCGGATTTCACGAAAATACATAAAAGGAAAACAGCATGGGACAGTACCAGCCACCGTTGCGCGATATGCAGTTCGTACTCCACGAACTCCTCGAGGTCGAAAAGAATCTGGCAGAGCTACCGGCGCACGCCGAGACCAATCGTGAACTGATCGACCAGATACTGGAGGAGGGCGGCAAGTTTTGCGCCGAGGTGGTGTTTCCGCTCAATCAGGTCGGCGACCGCGAAGGCTGCGGCTTCGACAAAGGCGTGGTGACAACGCCGACCGGCTTCAAGGCGGCCTACGATCAGTATCGTGCGGCGGGCTGGCCGGCGCTCTCCTGCGACCCGGAGTACGGCGGTCAGGGCCTGCCACTGGTGCTCAACAACGCCTTTTACGAAATGCTCAATTCGTCGAACCAGTCATGGACCATGTATCCCGGTTTGTCTCACGGGGCTTACGAATGCATCCATGCGCACGGCTCGGATGAGTTGAAGGCCGCTTACCTGCCGAAGCTGGTTTCCGGTGACTGGACCGGCACGATGTGCCTGACCGAGCCGCACTGCGGTACCGATCTTGGCATCCTGCGCACGAAGGCCGAGCCGCAGACCGACGGCTCGAGTCTGATCAGCGGCACCAAGATTTTCATCTCGTCCGGTGAGCACGACATGGCTGAAAATATCGTCCATCTGGTGCTTGCCCGTCTGCCCGGTGCACCGGCCGGCACCAAGGGGATCAGCCTGTTCGCGGTACCCAAGTTCATCCCGCAGGCCGACGGTTCGCTTGGCGTGCGCAACGGCGTGGCCTGCGGCTCGATCGAACACAAGATGGGCATCCACGGCAATTCGACCTGCGTGATGAATTTCGACGGCGCCGCCGGCTGGCTTCTTGGCGAGCCGAACAAGGGCCTGCAGGCGATGTTCGTGATGATGAACGCGGCGCGTTTGGGTGTCGGGATGCAGGGTCTCGGCCTGACCGAAGTGGCCTATCAGAACTCGGTGGCCTACGCCAAAGACCGCCTGCAGAGCCGCGCGATGACCGGCCCGGCGGCGCCGGACAAGGTTGCCGATCCGATCATCGTGCATCCCGATGTGCGGCGCATGCTGCTCACCCAGCGCGCCTATGCCGAAGGTGGCCGTGCCTTCAGCTACTGGCTGGCGCTCGAGCTCGACAAATCGCTGTCACATCCGGACCCGGAAGAGCGCGAGGAGTCGGCCGATCTGGCCGCTCTGCTGATGCCGATCATCAAAGCCTTCCTGACCGACAACGCCTTCGACTGCACCAACCTCGGCATGCAGGTGCTCGGCGGTCACGGCTACATCACCGAGTGGGGCATGGAGCAGTACGTGCGCGACGCCCGCATCTGCCAGGTCTATGAAGGCACCAACACGATCCAGTCGCTCGATCTGCTCGGCCGCAAGGTGCTTGCCGACAGCGGTGCCAAACTGAAGAAATTCGGCGCCCAGGTTGAAGTCTTCCTGCGCGCCGAAAGCGGCAATCCGGCGCTGGCCGAGTTCGTCGCGCCGCTCGCCGATCTGGCCGAAAAAATGCAGAAGCTGACCATGGAAATCGCCATGAAGGCGATGAAGAGTCCGGATGAAGCAGGTGCTGCTGCGGTGCCCTACCTGAAGATCGCGGGCCACCTCGTGTTTGCGTATTTCTGGGCGCGCATGGCAAAAATTGCCATCGAAAAGCAGGGTTGCGGCGACAGTTTCTACCGGGCCAAGCTGCTCACAGCGCGCTTTTACTACGCCAAGCTGCTGCCGGAAACGGCGTCCCTGATCCGTGTGGCGCGTGCCGGTTCTGAGTCGCTGATGACGATGGAAGCGGATTTGTTCTGACCTGCTGAACTCGGGCGCAGGGGCGTCAATGACGCCCCTGCGCCGTTTCAAGCTATTTGCCCGGCGCGTATTTCGCCGGTTTCCGCCTTTGCACGTTGTTGAAGCTGTTTTTTGATCTCCGGCATTTTCAGGCCAAGCGACAGTTCTTTGTTCATCAGCACGATCAGAGGCAAAATCTGCAGTCCGAGGGTTCCGATTCGCGCCGACAGGGTTATGTCATCGTTCTCACCCAGTGATGCCAGCATTCTGGGTAACAATAGACCGGCGTTATGCAGCGGGCAATCAGGCCGACTGTCGGTAACCACCGTGTTGCCGCCGCAGCCGAGCGCTCGATCCAGCCGCTGGCTGGTAAGTGCCAGCAAGTCTTCGCTGGAAGATATGCCGGGTTCAGAAGCCATTGCGGCCCCTGCGCTGGCAGATAGTTTCAACTGGTGTCCGCGAATTGTGATGTGGCCGGAGGCCAGACTTTTGCAGACACGTTTTGCGAAATGCTCACACTGAGCCAGCGTGACGCCCCGCGAAACAATCACCAGTCGTTCGCCGGGGTAACGGCCAATACAATCGTGTGGACCGATCTTGGCCAACAACAAACCGGCAAAGCGCGCACCAATATCTTCCGCAACTTCTTCACCAAACTGATCAATCAGCGCGTCGTGGTTCACGATGCCGAACATCAGGGCACAAATGCCTGTCGTCTGTACTGCGGATCCGGCATTCGCATCCGGCTTGCAAGAGAGCGCCTGCGTGATGCGCAAGCCGATTTCATCACGCGACAGCAGGGTGGCGGTGCGTGATGATGGCGCGACCAGGGAGGCGAGTTTGACTTCGCGGACGACCGGCAGTCCTTGGCAAACGTTGGCCGAACAGGGGTTCAGGACGACGTTCAGGCGCTCGAGTATCTCGGCTTTCCGCATCGTTTTCTTGATAAAACCGGAGATGCCCAATTGTCGGGCAGCTTCTTCCTGAATGCGTTGGTCAGTGTCCGATGCGATCAGCAAAAAAGGCAGTTCGTTCAGCCGTCGCAGTGAACTGGAGCGCAGACGTTGCAGCAGCCCTTGCGCCTCCAGCTTCGGTGTGTGCACGCTGGATATGACGACGGCGATAGAGGAATCAAGAACGAGCGTCTGCCAGGCAGATTCGCCATTTGACTCCTCGCGGATTTCGAAGTCATCCTGCAGATGCTTGGTGAGCGTCGCGCGCACAACACGTGAGCCGTCAACCACCAGGATTCGACGTAGTTTTTCCATACTCTCCCCGGCGCCTGGCCGGTTGTCTCCGTTTGGCAGGTAAAATCCCGCTCTCAATGACCCCGCACTTTAAATCAGAAGTCTCTGTTTGTGTTGGAGAAAAATATATTGAGGTGTAAGGGTTTTTCCATTCTTCCCGGGTTTGTGTTCTCAGCTCGTGAAAATCATGAGACAAAGGCCGGGTTCTGACCGACGCAGGCCTTTCCTGCGGAGGGGATGATTGATGTTGTTTATTTGTTCGGAAAGTTACGTCATTACCCAATCATTTACGTCGGTTTGCCAAAGCAGATCGCAATGTGCCCGGAGGCGCCAGTGACGTCTTGTGACCCCCTGTTCGCGGATACGACGCCGTTTCGGGAACACCACCTCGCGGTCGGCGATGGGCATGTCCTTTATGTCGAGGAATGCGGGCGGGCAGATGGACTGCCGGTAATCTTTCTGCACGGTGGCCCGGGTAGTGGTTGTTCGCCGGCCCAGCGCCGTTTCTTCGATCCGCAGCGTTTTCGCGCGATACTTTTTGATCAGCGCGGTTGCGGTCGCAGTACGCCGCTTGGCAGTCTGCGTGCCAATACCACAGCGAATCTGCTGGCCGACATGGAGCAGATCCGCGAATTGCTCGGTATCGAGCGCTGGATGGTTTTTGGTGGCTCATGGGGTAGCCTGCTAGGACTCGCCTATGCGCAGCAATATCCGCAGCGGGTTAGCGGCCTTGTGTTGCGTGGGATTTTTCTGGGCTCCGACGAAGAACTGCAGCGCTATGTCAAGGGCGCAGATCATGCGTTGCTGCGAGCCTGGCAGGCTTTTGCCGGGGGGGTGCCACAGGCCGGGCAGGGCGATTTGTTTCGTGCCTACATGGCTAGCCTGCTGGCCGAAGACCCACAAGTACGTCAAGCAGCAGCGTGGCACTGGATCGACTACGAGCGTGCGCTGATGGGCGAAGATCCGCTTGCCGTGGCGCCTGACGCCCGGCAACTGGCCAAGACCGCGGTGCAGGCCCATTACCTTTCACACCGCTGTTTTGTAAATGACGATGAATTGCTCGCAGGCTGCAAAAACCATCGGCATATCCCGACGGTCATCGTCCAAGGTAGCGAAGATCCGGTTTGTCCGCCACGCACCGCTGAGCGTCTGTATCGAGCCTTGCCCGATGCTGACTGGCGGCTGGTTCCCGGTGGGCATCATGGTGCGCTTGCGCCGGACATGGCGGCGGCTTGTATCGGTGCGCTCGCTCGGCTGGCTGGCGACTCATGAAATTCGCGAGGGCTTGCTGCAAAAAAGTGCGAGCGTAATCTCGCGCTGATCTCGTCGCATTGGCGGGCGTAGTAGCTAACAATGACTGATTGAGATGCGGGTGTGAAATTACGTCCCGTGCGGAAAATATGCGTTGACTGGAGAGCATCATGCCGAAAGAATCGAGTGGTTTGAGCCTGGACGGGCAGGGCATGCCCCTGTGGTTGTCCCTCGAGCTGACCTACCGCTGCCCGTTGAAGTGCACGTGGTGCAACAATCCACTGAATTTCGATGACTATGCTGACAGCGAACTGACGACCGAAGAGTGGAAACGCGTGCTGCGCGAAGCGCGCGAGCTGGGTACGCTGCAACTCGGCTTTACGGGTGGCGAACCGCTACTGCGCGACGATCTGGAAGAGTTGGTGGCCTATGCTGACGGCCTTGGTTTTTACACCAATCTGATTACTTCGGGCATCGGCCTTACTGATCAGCGCATGCGCGCCCTCAAGGCAGCCGGCCTGAAGCACGTACAGCTCTCCCTGCAGGCCATGAGCAAGCAGCTTACCGATGAGCTGGTCGGCGCCCGTGCGCACGATCTCAAGCTGGAAGCCGCACGAATCATCAAGGCACATGATTTTCCGATGGTTCTGAACATGCCGGTGTTCCGCCAGAACATCGCTGATGTCGACAAGATGATTGCCTGGGCGGCAGATCTTGGCATCGAGTATATGGAGCTGGCCAATATCCAGTATTACAACTGGGCGCTGATGAATCGTGACGAGCTGATGCCAAGTCTTGAGCAGGTGCGCGAGACGGAGGCGCTGGTCAATCGCTGGCGCGAGAAGCTGGGCGACAGCATGACGATCTATTTCGTCATCCCCGACTATTACGAAGGTCGCCCGAAAGCCTGTATGAATGGCTGGGGCGCCATTCACCTGACCGTTGCGCCGGATGGCGTCGCGATGCCCTGTCAGGAAGCCCGGGTTATTCCCGGTCTGGAGTTCGAGTCAGTGCGTGAAAAGTCATTGTCATGGCTTTGGCATGAGTCGCCGCTGTTTCGCAAGTATCGCGGCCTCGACTGGATGCCTGAGCCGTGTCAGTCGTGCCCAGAAAAAGAGAAAGACTTCGGCGGCTGCCGCTGCCAGGCTTTCCTGCTCACCGGCGATGCCAGCAATACCGATCCCGCCTGCAGCTTCTCACCGCACCATAATCTGGTGCAAGAGGCAGTGCGCAGCGTTGCTCAGCCGATCCGTTTCCGCAAGCCGCTGATCAAGCGCACGGCGGGAGCGGTGTCCACCGCTTTCATGGAGTAAGCATGCGACATCCTTACGACACGGCGACCGGTACCATCCTGCTTGGTGTCGCCCTTACCGGGGTGCTGGTCGCTCTGGTCCGGCTACTCGTCGCCTGAGGCCTGCTGGTGGATACGGCGATATTTTCACAATTCTTCGATCTCGTGCTGCGCTGGAGTCATTTTCTCGCAGGCGTTATCTGGGTTGGTCACAATTACTCCAGCGTCATTCAGCGGCCGACCTGGCGACCGATCAGCGCGGCTGATCTTTCGAATGATCAGAGTCCGCAATTCCAGGCGCTGCTCAATCGTGAGCATGGGTTTTTCCGCTGGGCGTCAGTCGTTACCTGGTGTGCCGGCATGCTGATGCTCTGGCAAAAAGGCTGGCTGGCCGGGGCGCTGAGTCTGGAGGGAACGCTTGCTCCGCTTGGTGTCGGCGTTTATATCGGTACGCTGATGATGGCCAATGTCTGGGTGTTTCTCTGGCCAAATCAGCAAAAGGTGCTTGGACTGGTGCCGGCAAGCATCGAGGAGCGCTTGCGCTGTTCGCGCCGCTCGCACCTGTCTTCGCGCACCAACACCATGCTTTCGATCCCGCTGCTGTTTTTCATGGCTGCCGGGTCGCACGGCGGCATTCTGTTCAGCTGATTCGCGTGCAGCCGGCCTGGAATTTTTCTGCCGGCCCGGCGCGCATGCCGGACGCCGTGCTGGCCCGTGCCAGTGAGCAGCTTTTCATGCGTGACGCTTGCGGTGTGTCGGCAATCGAACGGCCCTTTACCGGTGACGGCTTTCGTGAAGTGCTGTTGCATGCACAGCAATCCCTGAAAACCTTGCTTGCACTGCCGGAAAACTACCGCATTCTGTTTCTCGCCGGCGGCGCAATGCATCAGTTTTCCAACGTGCCGCTCAATCTGCTCGGCAAGTCGCGGATTGCTGCCTATGCCGATTCCGGCTACTGGGCAAAGCGCGCGATCAGTGAGGCGCAGCGTTTTGCCGAGGTGGCCGTCGTTGCGCGCCACGCCGGTGATTCGCCGCTGGCTGCCCCGGATTGTAATAACTGGCAAATCCCGGCGGGCAGCGCGTATTGTCATATCACGCCGAATGAGACCGTTGAGGGCATCGCCTACCCTGAACTGCCTGTATGCGGCGATGTGCCGCTGGTGGCCGATTGCACTTCCTGTTTTCTTGCGGGACCGCTGGATGTTGAACGCTTTGGCCTGATCTATGCGAGCGCCCAGAAAAATATAGGCCCGGCCGGTTTGACCGTGCTTGTCGTCCGTGAAGATCTGCTGGAACGAGCGGCGCTGCTCGCACCGTCTCCATTCAATTACCGGTTGCAGGCGGAGCAAAATAGTTGTGTGAATACCCCGCCGACGCTGGCGATTCACCTGGCGGGGATGGTCTTCGACTGGTTGCTTGAGGCTGGCGGCATTCCGGCGATGGCGGCCATCAATCAGGAAAAAGCCAACCGGCTCTATGCAGCCATTGATCGCAGTGATGGCTTTTTCAATGCGCCGGTTGCTGCAGGTCACCGGTCGACGACCAACATCCGCTTTCATCTGGCCGATGATCGCTTGACCGAGCCTTTCCTCGATGCAGCAGCATTGTGCGGCTTGACCAATCTGCGCGGGCACCGCCACATTGGCGGCATCCGCGCGAGTCTTTACAACGCGATGCCGGAGGCTGGCGTGATCGCGTTGACCGATTTCATGGCAGAGTTCGCCCGGCGTAACGGATGAGCGTCGCCTTCTGGTGCGCTCGACCGGGGCTTGCCGGTGGCATTGACAAGGATGGGAGCCGGGCAATTGAGCTGCTGTCCAGCGGATTCGGTAGCGTCGAATTCGGTACGGTTACGCTGCAAGCCGAGCCAGGTCACAATCCTGGGGTGGCCGCGCTGGTCGCCAGACTTTCAGTTCTTGATCACAGCAGTGCTAATCGTGCAGCCATCGGCGTCAGTCTTGGCGCCGGAATCAATTCGCCTCCGGCTGTGCTGGCCGACGAGTGGCTGGCCGGCATGCGAGCCGCCTGGCCGGTGGCCGATTACCTGTGTTTCAATCTGAGCGCACGCGCCTATCGACCCTTGCTTGAGGCAAAGCACACGGCGCTTTTGGTCAACGCCATCAGCTCGATCATGCAGGAACGCACAGTGCTGGTAGATCAGACCGGAAGGAGATTTGCCCTGGCGCTCAAATTCCCGCTGGACATCGCGGCAGAGCACTGGCCGGATATGCTGAAAACAATTGCCGGTATGGCGCTCGATGCGCTGATTGCCGTCCTGCCGGAAACCCCCGGGCGTCTGAACGTACTGAATCAATTTGCGTCGCTTGATCGAGGCGCCACGATGCTGGTTGCTGTTGGCGGTATTCGCACCGCAAACGACGTCCGGGCTGTGTTGCAGGCGGGAGCAGAAGGTATTCAGGTGCATGGCGCATTTGTCGAGCACGGCGTTAAATGCTTGCCGCCCTTGCTGGAAGGAATCTCCAGGGTGGTAACTCGCGACCGCACCTGATGGCCGTCTTGCGAAGCGCCCTGAACTGTTTCCAGTTCAGGGCGCAAACGGATCAACCGTCGATGGTGAGATAGACCAGCGTCTGGTTCAGCAACTGATAGCCGATCTCGCCAAAAGTAATCGGCCCCTTGACCTTACCCGTTTGTTTGCCCTCAAGTTCGCAGTAAAGGTAATTCAGGATGCAGTTGCAGGAAAACGACAGCTCCGTGCTCATCGGCGGCAACGCAGCCTTGAAGGCGGTCACATAGTCGCCAATCGGCGCTGCGATACGGTACGTCAGGCCAGGGAAAACCGGAGCATAAAAATCGACCCGTTTTTCTGCGCTGACATTGCCCTTGACGCTGACATTGACCATTGCCCCGGAATAATCGGCAACCAGGGGTAGTCGGGTATCGATCCCCTTGCTCGTCAGGTATTCAGAGAAATTGGCCGGCTTTCCGTTGATCAGACACTCGCTCGCGCTGAAACCGGTGTCCTTGAAGGTGATGTCATCACCGCCGCCCTGGGTGAAGAGGTTGACGATGTCGATGTGTGCATACTTCTCTTTGGGCAAGGGCACGTCCATTACGACTGCCATCTGGTCCGAGAACTGACCAGTTTGTCCATGCACTACCTTTGGCGTTACCTTGCCGAGGTCGTCCAGATGAATGCCGGCTACCCAGCCAATCAGTGGCTTCAGATACATTTCTTCGTAATTAGGTGCATTCCGGGCGAAGCTCGAATGAACCTCGCTGAAGCCGGGAACGATAATCAGACTGTATCCATTGTCCGGCGAATTGCGGCAAAGTCTGGGCAAGGTTTCTACATTGTAGAAACGAATCAGCGGTGATTCGCTGAACGTTGCAATCTGGTTTACATATACCTTGTCACGCGAGACGACACCACCCTGCTCGGCCATGAAATAAGGAATTGTTCCGCCAATCCAGTTGCCTGTAGGCAATTGTTTCAACGCCTGTTCGTCACCGGCAATGGATAGGTATTTCCCGCTACGGATCAGTTCCGCAGCCTCGCCAACCGGCATCAGTCCTTCTTTGGTTGCCACGTTATGCTCCATGATTAATTACCAGTTCTTGCAAGTTGCAACAGTTCGTGTTTCAGGCGCGGTTCATTGCGCTCAAAATAGCGCTGAATCTCGTATACCTTGAGCATCCGAACATCATTGTCTTCGATGACGCGCATTTGCTCACGCAATTTCGTCAGCAACAGCTTCAAGCTCAGGAAACGAATGTCGATGTTGATCGATCCGTCGAGCAGGCGCTCCCATATCGGGTCGGTTGTATCGGGAACACCTTCGTTTGAAACATTTGCCGGTCGTGCGCTCTGTTCAGGTGCCGGAGCGGAGGGCGCAGCTCCTGTGAGCCGTGTCTTTCCGCTATCGAGGTTGTATTTTAACTTCCACAGGTCGGTAAGCGAAATATCGAGAACCGAGCAGACTGCTTGCAAGTTGACGCCATGCATCAGAAGGGCAGCGATTTGGCGGGATAGTGCGTGGGTAAAAGGCATGCCCCGCTCTCCCGACCACGGGTGTTCGGCCGGTAGTTGACCCGGGGTTACCGCGAGATGGACAAAGCAGCGGCGAGTACCGATGTTTACATGGCGCCAGACGTGCTTTTCGGTTGCCGATGCCGATGCTGAATTTTTTCCGCGGGAAAACCACCCGCCCCGTTCGGCCGGTTCGGCGACGAATACATCAAATTGGCGGCGTGATGCATCGTAGGTGGCATCAATGATTTGCCAGCGCTCATCAATCTCAAGTCCGGCATGAAGCAACTCCGTAGTCTTCACTTGCTCTCCTCCCTAAAGGTAATCAACCCGGCTTTTCGTTTTTCTGTATCCGGGGCTGTAAAAAAAGACCTCGCCGAGGTCGACCTCAATCCCACAGCAACTTTCGAACCATAACAAAATTTTGCGATGAATTCGTGCGGCAAATCATTTGTGTGGCAAGCAAAAAGTAACCAGCCGGATAGAATTGGCGCCGTATTGACAAGTTTTGTGGATGTCTTGAAACGAAACACATTGTGCAGTGACGGAGCATCGGATTTCGTGGGGATGCCGTTTGGCGATCTTTGGTTGTCATCGCTGCTTCATGAAAATCATGAGCTGCTTTTGGCTGAACGCAGCTAGCGCGCAATAGGTTGGCGGCGAATAATTAGCCATGGATCGGTATGTTGCCGTTCCGCAATAAAGGAGACATGTCATGAATTGGGAAACCCCGGCTTACTGTGAAATCCGTCTTGGTTTTGAAGTCACCGCCTACGTCTACGTACGCTAAGCGACCGGGCGAAAGCAGCATTCGGTTTTTTTGCTGTTTTCGTCCTTTCGCGCAACACTCACAAAATTGTCGTATCCCCTACCGGACTGTTTCATGAACACTGCGCCCTCGATCGACAATGCCTGCCCCCGTCTGGCGCCACATTATGTATTCCGCTGGGAGGCTAGCCAGGATGCGTACATTCTGCTCTATCCGGAAGGCCTGATCAAACTCAACCCTTCAGCCGGCGAGATTCTCAAGCGTTGCAATGGTGAGCAAAGCGTTGCGGGAATAATTGCCGAATTGCAGGCAGCTTTCCCCGGGAGTGACAAGGAAATTGCCGAGGGTGCCCATGCCTTTATCGATGTCGCTCGCGGCAAGGGCTGGTTGCGCGTCTGATTCGCTGCCGGCAGCAACAGCAGCTTCACGCAACAGGCAGCAAGTCTGAGATGTTCGGTGCGCGCTTGGTCTGACATGACCACCAGGCGCTCCTGTTGTCGGCTCATTTGCGCCGGCCTACTGTTCTTTCTTGGGTTTTCGGCTGTAGCCGGCGAGCCGGAAATCATCAGGTATACGATTCGGCCATCAGATTTCGAGCGGGCCAGCGAAACATTGCGGGAGGCCATTGAAAACCAAGGACTGATCCCCGGTCCGACCAGTCATTTTGGTGAAATGCTGGCGCGCACCGGCCCTGTTCTCGGGCATCCCCTGCCACGCTATGAGCGTGCAGAAATTGTTTCTTTCTGCAGCGCGTCGGTTTCCTGGGCTTTGGTCGAGGAGGATCTCGACAACATTGCACTATGTCCTTTAACGATAGCGCTCTACACGTTGGCTGGCGAACTTCAGACAGTGCATTTGAGTTATCGCGATCCGGGCGTTGGCAGCGCGGGCTTGCGACGCGCTGCCGAGTTGATGCGCGCCATCGCGCGCGAGACCGTCGTGACGGCGGGTCGCGTTCTGCCGGAAGTACGTGCGGATTAGTTGCCTACAGGCGACCAAGCTTCCGGTACAGCGTGTTGCGACTGACGCCAAGCAGGCGGGCGGCAGCCGAAATATTGCCGCCTTCGGCGTCGAGTGCGCGCCGCACCGCCAGTCGTTCAATTTCTTCCAGGCTACCTGTATCGTTTGACACCGGTTGAGGTGTTGCGACGTGTTCAATTTCCGCAGCCGGCAGTTCGCAAAGTAACTCCTCCGGTAGCTGCGCTTCGGTAATTGTTTCTGCATCATCGTCAAGCAGGGCGATGGCAACGCGGATCACGTTGTATAACTGTCTGATATTGCCCGGCCAGGTGTAACGCGAGAAAGCTTTGGCTGCATTTGCCGAAACTTTGATCGGCCGTCCGGCCGCCTCGGCGTAAATAATTGTCTCCACCAGCTGCTGGAGATCAGTTCGCTCGCGCAGTGCGGGTAAGGTGACTGCCAGGCCGTTGATCCGGTAGTAGAGATCTTCACGGAAGCGCCGGCTGGCCACTTCGTCCTTGAGTCTGCGGTGTGTGGCGCAAACCAAAGAAATGTCCACCGGAATCGTACGGCTACCACCAAGCGGTGTGACGCAACGCTCCTGTAGCACGCGCAACAGGCGTGCTTGCAAGGAGAGGGGCATATCACCAATTTCGTCGAGAAAGAGCGTGCCACCATGCGCTTGCTGGATCTTTCCAACCGAGCCTTCTTTGCGTGCGCCAGTAAATGCACCCCCCTGGTAGCCAAAGAGCTCAGATTCGATCAGATTTTCCGGTATTGCCGCGCAGTTGAGCGCGACAAAAGATGCCGTATTGCGCGGGCCGCTGTTGTGGATAGCCTTGGCAAACATTTCCTTGCCGGCACCCGATTCGCCCTGAATGAGGATTGGAATATCGCGTCCGAGTACCCTGCGCGTTCGGTCGATTGCCTGTTGCAGACGAGCGTCGCCGGTAGCCAGGCTGTCAAGCGTGATTGGGGCAGTTTCGGGCTTGGCGGGGCCGCTTTGTTGCGTGCTGCGCCCAATCGAGCGATCAGTGCTCCGTGTCGGTACGGCCTGCGAGGGAAGGTTGCCGCGCAGGCGGACATGGAGCTGATGTCCGTTAAGCAAGCTTAGAGCGCTGATTGACTGGGTGTCATGCCGGGCGCGATCGATTAGTGTGCCCAGCGAGGCATTGAAGAGCGTCGAGCAATGGCAGCGTGTTGCCTCATCGCGGCGCAAACCGAGAATGTCCAGGCCTGCTGCGTTGATTGCCAAGATGCGACCGTCCTGAGCGACCGCCGCGAGTCCTTCGCCGATACTGCCGATATACCCGGATTGCGTGTGAAAACAAACCAGCAGCTCGCGCGCGTACTCCGATTCAAACAGCCTTTTTTCTACCAGATTGGCCGACATCCTGGCTAGGCCCATTGTGTGCCGCTGGTAACCGCGGGCGTCGCCGGAAATGTTCAGCACGCCGATGATGTTGCCCTGCGGATCAAGGAGCGGTGCGGCGCTGCAGGTCAAAAAACTGTTGTGCTCAAAAAAATGTTCGCCACCGACGACTTCGACGGCACAGCGTTCTGCGAGCGCCGTGCCGATTGCATTTGTTCCGCGGTATCTTTCTTCCCAGCGAGCGCCCGGCTGGAGAGCGACCTGGCCGGCGCGGTCGATAAAATCTGCGTCGCCAACCGTGTGCAGAACAAGGCCTTCCTCGTTGGCGAGGATCACCACGCTGCCTGAGTGGCGAATCTGCTCCTGCACATGCTCCATTATCGAGCGGGAGCTGGCAAGCAGCGACTGATGTTGCTCGCGCGCTTCAGCCAGTCTGGTTTCTTCAATTAATTCAGCGTGATGAATCAGGGCATTCGCATCGAGCCCGGCCTGCCGGCAGCGCTCCCAGGAGCGCAACAGAATGCGCTCAAGTAGTCCGTGCGGTGCTTCGCCGCGATTAAAAAAAGCTTCTCTGGCTTGCTGGCTGCGCAAGCCTCTGGCTTCCACCGTTGTGGAAATATGACCCATTTCGACTTTCCTCCTGCACTACCGGATGGCGGAACTGTGCCTGTGTCCTATCAATTGCTACGCAGAGACTGTTGCACAAAGTAGCACGTGGATCATCTTTAAGCAACGAGTCGCTTCAGCCTGGTACAGAATACGTAACGAAAGGGTGCACTGCATTTTCGTATTGTGTTACGGTTGCTCGTGTTGTCGCGTCAATGACTGCATGCAGCAATATATCGGTCCTGTTAAATCAGGGATGGCACAGCGTTTGCTCGGTGATCAGGCTGATCGTTTTTTTTGGCCCCTATCAACTTAAACCCCTGCATACCCAATTTAAACCCAACACAAACAATCGTTATACATCTGAGGTGACAACGTGACTGCTTTCAAAAAAATCATTTCCCGGCTGCTTTTTTCTGTGTCGATCGGCCTGTCCGCTGGCGTCGTCATGGCGCACGGTGACGTTACCCCACAGGCTGTTGATACGACGGGTGTAAAACCGGTCGGCAGCGAATGGCTGAAGGCCAATCCCTATCGTGGCGACAAAGCAGCAATTTCCATCGGCGACTCTGCCTACAACCAGAACTGTGCCCGTTGCCATGGTCTGGGTGCTGAGTCGGGTGGTATTGCACCGGATTTGCGCTATCTGCCGGCAGGCGATGAAGGTGATGAAATCTTTTTGGTTCGTGTGCGTCGTGGCGCGACGCGTGATGGTCGTGTCTACATGCCGCCGTTCGAGGGCATCCTTTCGCAAGAGGCTATGTGGACAATTCGCGCCTGGTTGGAGACTGTTCGTGTCGACTGATGCCGGTGGCTGGTTTCATGGCGCCGGGCGCCGCCAGTGGCTTGCCGGCTTGCTGGCAATTGGGCTGAGCGCCGCATTTCCGGTGTTGGCCGATGAGTCAGTCGACGGGTTGAGCAACGTCAAACAAAAGGGTCGCCTACGGGTCGCGGTTTATAACGACTTTCCGCCGTATTCATTCGATGGCAAAGGTATCGATGTCGAACTTGGTCGTGCTTTGGCTGAGAAGCTTGGCGTTACGGCCGAGATCGCATGGTTCAATGCCGATGAGGATATGAACGACGATCTGCGCAATATGGTCTGGAAGGGGCACTATCTCGGAGCCCAGCCGGCAGATGTCATGTTGCATGTGCCGTATGACAAACATCTTGCGGCTCAGAACGACAAAGTACAGATTTTTGCTCCCTACCATGCGGAAGTGCTGGCTTTGGCGCGTGTCGCATCACGAGTGCCGGAGCCCACGGGTTCCGCCGCAGTGGCGCTTGATGTGTTCACGCGCGAGAAAATCGGTGTCGAGATAGCCTCCGGTTCAGACGGCTTCCTGCTGAGCGTTCTCAATGGCCGTTTGCGCGACAACGTCGTGCACTACCGCTCGGTGACGTTGGCGGCCGCGGGGTTGCGGGCCGGTGAGGTCGCTGCGGTGATGGCGCCAAGAGCCGAGCTTGAGGATGCCCTGAAGCGCGACAGCGCTTACCCGGTCAGTGTCGTAAAGTTACCCGAGTTGCGCACTGATCGCTGGCCGCTTGGCATGGCGATCAAGAGCAACCATGAACCGCTTGCCGAGGCACTGACGGCGGCGTTGATCGGGCTGCAGAAAGACGGCACGGTGGCACGGATTTTTGGCCGCTATGGCATCACCCATCAATTGCCGGGAAGCTGATGGCAATGCCCGGCCGTGCGGCGCGCTCGGGCATCTTGTTTGAAACGGGGCGGTTACCCGCCCCGTCAAAGCCCATTAGAAATGAGCGAGGAGAACGCGGTTAGAAGAAGCCAAGCTTGTTCGGGCTATAGCTGACGAGGATGCACTTGGTCTGCTGATAATGATCGAGCATCACCTTGTGCGTCTCACGACCGATACCCGATTCCTTATAGCCACCGAAAGTCGCATGCGCCGGGTAAGCGTGATAACAGTTGGTCCACACCCGACCGGCCTTGATCCCGCGACCCATGCGATAAGCCGTATTGCCATCACGCGACCAGACACCGGCGCCCAGACCATAGAGCGTATCGTTGGCAATCTCAAGCGCTTCGGCTTCCGTCTTGAAGGTCGTCACCGCAAGCACCGGCCCGAAGATTTCCTCCTGGAAAATGCGCATCTTGTTATGGCCCTTGAACAGCGTCGGCTGGATGTAATAACCATTGGCCAGATCGCCGCCCAGATGCGCCTGGTCGCCACCGATCAGGCACTCAGCTTCCTGCTTGCCCAGATCCAGATACGTCATGATCTTGGTCAGCTGCTCCTTCGAGCACTGCGCCCCCATCATCGTCTCGGTATCCAGCGGGCTACCCATCTTGATCGCCGCCACCCGGGCCAGAACCCGCGCCATGAACTTCTCATAGATCGACTCATGGATCAGCGCGCGCGACGGGCAGGTACACACCTCACCCGAATTGAACGCAAACAGAACGAGGCCTTCGATGGCCTTGTCGAAGAACGCATCATCCGCATCGGCCACATCGGCGAAGAAGATGTTGGGCGACTTGCCGCCGAGTTCCAGCGTCGCCGGAATCAGGTTGTTGGCGGCCGCCTGGGCGATCACCCGACCGGTCGTGGTTGAACCGGTGAAAGCGATCTTCGCGATGCGCGTGCTGGTGGCCAGCGGCATACCGGCTTCACGGCCAAAACCGTTCACGATGTTGAGCACACCCGGCGGCAGCAGATCGGCGATCAGCTCAGCCAGGATCAGGATTGAAATCGGGGTGGATTCAGCCGGCTTGAGCACCACACAGTTACCGGCAACAATCGCCGGGGCCAGCTTCCAGGCCGCCATCAGGATCGGGAAGTTCCACGGAATGATCTGACCGACGACGCCGAGCGGCTCATGGAAGTGATAAGCGACCGTCGTCTCGTCGATATCGCTCATGCCGCCTTCCTGGGCGCGCATGCAACCGGCGAAATAACGGAAGTGGTCGATCGACAGTGGGATGTCGGCGTTCAGCGTTTCGCGGATCGCCTTGCCGTTATCGACGGTTTCGGCGTAGGCCAGAACTTCCAGGTTGGCTTCCAGGCGATCGGCGATCTTCAGCAGGATATTGGCGCGCGTGGCCGGGGCGGTTTTGCCCCAGCTGTCGGCGGCGGCATGGGCGGCGTCGAGCGCGAGCTCGACGTCTGCCGCGCTTGAGCGGGCGGCTTGTGTATAGACCTTGCCGGAAATCGGCGTAATAACGTCAAAGTACTCACCCTTGACCGGGGCAAGCCATTTGCCGCCGATGAAGTTGTTGTATTGGGCTTTGTATTGAATCTTGGCGCCGGCTTCGCCGGGGGCTGCGTAAATCATCAAATTTTCTCCAGGGGTTACACCGCTTGATACGGCGCTGTCAGCTGTAACGCATCTGGCGTGCCAGCTGGCAAAATCAGGTTGTTTCTGGATGCTGTTTGATGATGAAAGCTCCACCTTCTCATTGGGTTATAGAATGTGCTGCGTCTCTGCCCGATCTTGTGAGGTGCCCGCTGTTCCACCTCGTGATGTTTTAAAACTGAACAGGTGCTACAAGGCGTAACGCATCGCGTTGCACCGAGCCGCACCGATCCCTGACGGCATCACGTACCGGCGGGTTCTCTTGTTCGGGCATGATTCCTGCGACATATTTCGGATGAATCCTGTCAGCCCTCCCGACCCTTCTCTCGAGGCAATCGAACGCTCGTGGGAACGCAGTGCCGGGCATGGCCTTTCTGCCGGCTTGCCGGTGATTGACGCGGTGGCCTCGCCGGGCGAGCTGTCCGAGCGGCTGGAAAGCAACGAGCGTCTGATTGCCTATGCCCAACCGGTGATCGAGCATTTGTACCAGCAGATCTCACGATCCTCATCGATGGTTCTTCTTGCCGACAACGGCGGCATGATTCTGCGTGCGGTGGGTGATAGTGATTTTGTAAGCCGTGCCGCGAGGATATCGCTTGTCCCGGGCGCCATCTGGTCAGAGTCCTGCGTCGGAACCAATGCGATCGGTACGGCGCTGCATGAGCAGCAGCCGGTGGCCGTTTTTGGTCAGCAGCATTTCCTTGAGCGCAATCGATTTCTGACCTGCGTCGCAACGCCGATTCTCGCCCCCAGCGGCGGGATTCTTGGAATTCTCGATATCTCCAGTGATGCTTCGGTCACTCAGTCGCATGCGCAGGCATTGCTGCAGACGACGGTGGAAATGATCGAAAACAGGCTGATTGCTGCGATTGCCACAGGTGCGCTGGTACTTCATTTTCACCCGGCGGTCGAGATGCTCGATACCCCGCTGGAAGGATTGGCTGTCTTCAGCGAAGATGGGGTGCTGCTTTCCTGCAATCGGCGCGCAACGGCGCTGCTTGGACTGAAGGCGGGTCAGCCCGGTGATTACAGCTATCGTTTTGAGCAGTTGTTCACCATGTCGTGGGCGAGTATGTTCGAGCATGCAGCACGCTCTATTACTCAAGCGGTCAAATTGCGCACCAGTGGTGGTCGTGTCGTGTCTGCTGCAAGCAATTTGCGCGCATCAAAGGGCAGGAATGCGCCGTCATCGCCTGGGGCGAAGTCCGGTTCCAGGCAGCGGTCGGTGAGTAACTCGCCTCTGATTACGCGTACCCTGGCTGCGCTCGACTCTGGCGATGCGCGTATGGCGGATGCGGTGCGTCGCGCGCAGCGCATTGCGGAACACGACATACCGCTGCTCATTCAAGGCGAAACCGGAACTGGTAAAGAGGTTTTTGCCCAAGCCTTTCATTCCACCGGGCGCCGTCGTCAGGGGCCGTTTGTGGCGATCAACTGTGCTGCCATTCCGTCTGGTCTGATTGAGGCAGAGCTGTTTGGCTATGTTGCCGGTGCCTACACTGGGGCCCGCGCTCAAGGGGGGCGTGGCAAGTTGCGCGAGGCTGACGGGGGGACCTTGTTTCTCGATGAAATCGGCGACATGCCACTCAATCTGCAGGCTGTGCTGCTGCGTGTGCTTGAAACGCGCAGGGTGGCGCCACTTGGTGGCGGTCCGGAGGAAAGCGTCGATATCGGGTTGGTTTGTGCCAGCCACCACCCGCTGCGTGAACTAATGGCGCTTGGAACTTTTCGCTCAGATTTGTTCTTCCGTCTGTCCGGCATGACTGTTTCTCTGCCGGCATTGCGTGAGCGCAGTGATTTTGCTGTGCTGGTACGGGCGTTGCTGGATGAAGAAAGTACCGGTGCGGGAGTGACGCTTTCTGCCGAGGCACTGAGTATTCTGAAATGCCATCCATGGCCAGGTAATCTAAGGCAGTTGCGTAATGCGTTGCGACTGGCAATAGCGATGATGGGCGATGATGGAAGCCAGCTGCGACCGGAGCATCTGCCGCAGGAGATCCTTGATGAAATTTCGGGCTCATCCGCGCCATCGGCGGAAAGCCTCGGTTTGCGGGCCGCAGAGATTCGCATGGTGCAGGAGGCGGTGGCTCGGCACGACGGAAATGTCTCGGCAGCCGCCAGAGAGCTGCGCATAACGCGGACCACCTTGTACCGGAAATTGAAGTTGGGAAAAGCGTAAGCGCAGCCACACTGGCGCCGGGAAATTCTGTGCGCTGTTGATGGGCGCCGGCGAGATTTTCCGGGCCGGCGTATCGATGTTGGCGGGACATTTGCTTTGCTTTTGGTGGTGCCGGATAATGTCTCGGAATGAATGGCACTCAAGTTTCAAGAACTAATTTTTCTCAACCGGAGACTCTTGTCATGATGCATCGAACCCTACTGGCGGGCCTGACCGCCGCTCTTCTGCTAACGTCTGTTACGGCCATGGCCGATCCGGCTAACGATGAAAAGGTCAAAAAAATCGCCGGTAACGCAGGTTGTTTTACCTGTCACTCACTAAAACACCAGGAAGCAAAGGATGGCAAGAAGCCGATTGGTCCAGCCTGGGAAGATGTTGCTGCACAGTACAAGGGCAAGCCTGGTGCTGCCGAGTTTTTGACACGTGTCGTGCTGGAAGGCTCCAATCCGTACTCCAGCCACTGGAATAAAAAGGTTTCCGGCATCGCCATGCCGCCTAACGCGGTTGCCATTACCGAAGGTGATGCCCGTCAGGTGGTGTTCTGGATTCTTTCACTCAAGTAAGCTGACGTTCAGAAAAGAAAAAGCCGGATTTGAGTCCGGCTTTTTTTGTGATCAAGCGCGAGATGAAAAGTGTCGTCAAGCGCTGGCCGGGTAGGCTGCAGACTGCGGCTACTCGACGTAAAAACCCACGCCCAACATTGTTTTGTCCACGCGCCGGATAAAGCTGCGTTTCTTTTCTATGGCGTTGGTTACCGGATTGCGCCAAACGTAGTCGACTGTGCCTTCGCCCCTGGTTTTTGCGAGCTTGATCATGTCTTCAACCAGGGCGTGCCCTTCGACGTCGTGCAGTTCGCTGGCGTTGGTTCCAGTCCACTTCGGGTTCGCGCCGTGGGCTTCGAATTTGCCGTCATCGAGGTTGACCGCAAAAACGTAGAGATCATCACGTACGAACGATCCCTTGGGGTTGTTGAAGCTGTTGGCAGCCATCGCCGGCCCTTGTTTCTTGACCAGTGCCACAGCGGTGTCCAGCATCTTCCTGGCATCGTCGGCGGTGGCGCGTGGTGCATAGTAACCAACTCCCAGGATGTAGTCGCCATGGCGAAACAGCCAGGCAAATTTGGGTTCGACATGATTGGTTTTGCGATTCAGCCAGACGTAATTGATACGGGCTTCATTTTGTTTTTCGGTGACAGCAATCATTTCACGGAAAAGTGGTTTGCCTGCGGCATCGACACTGTCAAGCACTTTCATCCCGACCAGTGAGTCGGGTGCTGCACCGTTCGCGAGGTAAGTGCCCTGCCGATCAATTACATAGACGTAAAGATCTTTCTTTACGAAGGGCCCTTTGGTGTCGCTGAATGCACTTAGCGCTTTTTCTGGTGGGTTACTCTGGATGAATTTTACCGCTTGGTCAAAGAGCACCCGCGCTTCGCGTGGGGTGGCCCGCTCTGCGGCGATGACCGGCAAGCCCAGGGTAAGCATGAGCAGGCCTGCCAGCGTCGCGATCAGGGTATTTCTTTTCATCAAAAGTCTCCTTGGGGAAATGGGGAGTATTCAGGAATGCACAGTGTAGTTCATGTCCACCAGGCCGTGGCGGGCGGCCAGATGAAGCAATTTGAAATCGCTTTCAACATTCAGCTTTTGCCGGATCAGTGACAGGTAATTGAGCACCGTTTTCGGACTAAGTTGCATTGAATTTGCGATCTCGCCGGCGGATTCACCATGCACCAGCATGCGCAGCACTTCAAATTCCCGGGGCGTGAGGTGCTTGAATGCCGTCTCGCCGTCGACCGCTTCGTTTGCAAGAACTTGCGCAATTTCCGGCGAGAATACGCGCTTGCCGGCGGCAATGCGTCGTATGCCATCGATGACATCATCCGGCTCGCAGTGTTTTGTCAGGTAGCCAAGCGCACCGCTACGCAGCGCCTGGGTGACGTGGCCGGCATCCTCATGCATTGAAAGAACGAGAATTTTCAGTTCCGGGCGACGCGCCAGCATGCCGCGAATTGCCTCGATGCCGCTGCTGCCCTTGAGGCTGAGGTCAACCAGTGCCACATCGGGAGTGGTGCGCAGGACCAGCGCGTTGGCTTCATCAGCCCGGGCCGCTTCGCCGACCACTTGCATGCCCGGCTCGGCATCAAGCAGGCGGCGATAGCCGGTTCTTACGACAGCGTGATCGTCGATCAGGATGATGCGAATCATGAATCCTCCAATTGTTCCGGTGTTTCGGTTAGCGGCAGGCTGATCTGCAGATACAGGCCGTTTTCTGGGCCTGGCCCGATTTCCAGACGACCGTCCACCATGTCTAATCTTTCTTCGATGCCCAGCAGACCGCTGCGGCGCGCCGATCCATCCGGCGACAAGCCGCGGCCGTCATCTTCAATGCGAAGTATTAGCGCATTGGCATTCACTTCGATGCTGACCCGACAATGCCTTGCACCACTGTGCCGGACGACGTTGGTCAAGGCCTCCTGTGCTACGCGATAAAGCACCAGTCCCGCATCCTCGCCGAGCTGCGGTAGGTCTGTCGGCATTTTCAGACTGAAATGAATTCCAGACTCACGTTGCTGCCAGCTGGCCAGTAGTTCACGCAACGCGCTGGCCAGGCCCAGTGCATCAAGACCATGCGGACGCAGACTCTTGAGCATGGCGCGTAACTGCTCGCTGCTGGTGCGTACGTCACGCCGCAGATCCTGTGCGCATTCCGTAAGCTCCCGGGCATCAAGTTGCTCGGCATTGCGTTCGAGGTAAGCCGCAGTGACGCCGATTGCGGTCAGTGTCTGCCCCATTTCATCGTGCAAGTCTCTGGATAACGCCCTTCGTTCGTCTTCCTGCACCCGGATCAGCTGGCGGGAGAGCTGCCGCTGGGCTGCCTGCGAGCTGGCCAGCGCGGCAGCGAGATCGTTGATCGCACCAGCGACCTGCTTGAATTCGCGCAGTGCAAAAACGGGGAGCGCGGCATCTTTCTCTCCCCTCGCCAGGCGTTGCAGGCCGGTTTCAAGTTCACGGAATGGCGCTAGTGCGCGCTCTGCAGACCACCAGGCGACGAGTAGGGTTGCTCCAGAAAAGAGCAGCAGGGTGATGCAAAGACGAACAGTGTCGCTGAGGCGCTCCTCGATTTCCGATGCGGGGTTGGGTGCGATGCGCAGGGTTTGCTCGCCGAGACGGAGCAACTGGCCGGCGCCACTGGCGGGTTCGACGCCGAGCAGGCGAGCCAGCTGGCTGGTGGCTGCGTTGTCGCGTGTGAGTGGCGGAGCGTCGTCGATGCTGATCGTCAAATGGCGCAGAGGTGTGTCTTGCAGGATTGTCTGCAAACGGGCAGCAGCTGCGGCGGGCGGCAAATCGTGTTCGATTCGTCCGCTCTCGAGTAGCACCTCGACCAGTTGCTCTGAAGCATTGAGTTCGGCACTGACGTCGCTGCGCAGGGAGTAGAGATTGATCAGAACGGTAAGCAGCAGTAGCCCCAGCAGTAATGCTGCAAGGTAACCAACCAGCCGTCGTCTGAGATCCATCGCTTGCCTTATGTTTAAACAGCGGGAGGGTGCAGCAGGTTTCGTACCAGGCCGGGGTGTGACGATGATGGCAATGGCATTGATGCGGGTGCTGGGCATTTCTCCCGGTTTGGCGGTGACGCACTCCCGAGACTGGCTGTAGAGCCGGTCCCATACTCCGCTGGCCGGTCGGGGCGTATGGCCTGGCCAGGGTATCGGGAACATAACGACGCTAATTACAGGAGACGTAAAAACAATGGAATCGATCAGGTTCAATCCACGCCAGACCCTTCTCGCGGCCCTCGTGGCCACCACGCTGTGCGCCCCGGCCTATGCCGCCGGCAGCAAGGTAAGCTGGGAAGATATTCTCAACGACGACAAGACCACCGGCGATGTGCTGACCTATGGCCTTGGCCTGAAGGCGCAGCGCCACAGCACCCTGGCCAAGCTCAGCCCGGCCAACGTGGCGGGCCTGGTGCCGGCCTGGAGCTTCTCTTTCGGTGGTGAAAAGCAGCGCGGCCAGGAGGGGCAGGCGCTGGTGCATGATGGCGTGATTTACGCGACCAGTTCCTACTCGCGCATTTTCGCCATCGACGCACGCACCGGCAAACGCCTGTGGGAATACGCTGCTCGCCTGCCGGAAGATATCCGTCCGTGCTGCGACGTGGTTAACCGCGGCCCGGCGATCTACGGCGACAAGATTTTCTTCGGCACGCTGGACGCCGGCATCACCGCGCTCGACAAGGATACCGGCAAGGTCGTGTGGACCAAGAAATTTGCCGACCACAAGGTTGGCTACACGATGACCGGCGCACCTTTCATCGTCAAGGACGAAAAAACCGGCAAGGTTCTGCTGGTGCACGGTTCGTCGGGTGACGAGTTCGGTGTCGTCGGCTGGCTCTACGCCCGCGACCCGGAAACCGGCGAGGAAGTCTGGGCACGGCCGATGGTTGAAGGCCACATGGGGCGCCTGAACGGCAAGGACAGCACCACCACCGGCGATGCCAAGGCGCCGAGCTGGCCGGAAGGCAAGGACGGCCAGAAGGTCGAGGCCTGGAGTCACGGCGGTGGCGCCCCCTGGCAGACGGCGACGTACGACGTCGACAAGAACATGGTGGTCATCGGTACCGGCAATCCGGCGCCGTGGAACACCTGGAAGCGCACCAAGGAAGGCGACGACCCGCGCAACTGGGACAGTCTGTTCACCTCCGGCCAGGCCTACGTAGATGCAAATTCCGGCGAGTTGAAAGGCTTCTTCCAGCACACGCCGAACGACGCCTGGGACTTCTCAGGCAACAACTCGGTTGTTCTTTTTGAATACAAGGATCCGAAGACCGGCAAGCAGGTCAAGGCTTCGGCGCACGCCGACCGCAACGGCTTCTTTTTCGTCACCGACCGCGAAAAACTCGCCACCGGCGCCGGCTACCCGAACAAGCCGACCTCGCTGATCGGCGCCTGGCCGTTCGTCGATGGCATTACCTGGGCGACCGGCTTCGACCTGAAAACCGGCAAGCCGATCGAGAAGGGCAATCGCCCGCCGGCGCCGAAAGACGGCGCTGCCAAAGGTGAATCGGTCTTTGTCTCACCGCCTTTCCTCGGCGGCACCAACTGGATGCCGATGTCGTTCAGCCCGGTGACCGGTCTGTTCTACATTCCTGCCAATCACTGGGGGATGGATTACTGGACCGAGCAGCTGACCTACAAGGCCGGTTCCGCCTACCTCGGTCAGGGCTTCCGGATCAAGAAACTGTACGACGACCATGTCGGGATCCTGCGCGCGATCGACCCGAAGAGCGGCAAGATCGCCTGGGAGCACAAGGAGAAATTCCCGCTCTGGGCCGGCACGCTGACCACCGCCGGTGGCCTGCTGTTTACTGGCACCTCCGATGGCTACGTCAAGGCTTTCGATGCGAAAAACGGCAAGGAGCTGTGGAAGTTTCAGACCGGTTCCGGTGTGGTCTCGGTGCCGGTTACCTGGGAAATGGACGGTGAGCAGTATGTCGGCATTCAGTCCGGCTACGGCGGCGCTGTGCCGCTGTGGGGCGGCGACATGGCCGACCTGACCAAGCAGGTAACGCAGGGCGGCTCGATGTGGGTGTTCAAGCTGCCGAAGCAATTGGCCAGCCGCTGATCGACGCTTGTCGGGGGGCGGCAACGCTCCCCGACAAGCACCAAATCTCTTCATGAAACCTGTTGCTTTCTTTGTTCTGGCAATGCCCCTGCTGTTGGTTACAGTGGCAGGGGCTGCGCCGCCGACTATCGAACCGTTGGTTATCAACGGCTGCGGTATCTGGCCGCACGCCCAGTGCCGGGGAGCCGATCTGCGC
>JBIKLY010000035.1:0-30852 GCA_044359525.1 Rhodocyclaceae bacterium
ACCAGCCGCTTGCCGCGGTAGATCAGGCCTTCTTTATGCAGGCGGACGAAGGTTTCGGTGACGATCTTCGAGAGGCCGGCGTCCATCGTGAAGCGCTCGCGCTTCCAGTCGGGCGAGGTGCCGAGGCGGCGCATCTGCTGGGTAATGGTGTTGCCCGAGAATTCCTTCCACTCCCAGACCTTTTCGAGGAACTTCTCGCGGCCGAGGTCGTGGCGCGAAATGCCCTGCGCGTCGAGCTGGCGTTCGACGACGATCTGCGTCGCGATGCCGGCGTGGTCGGTACCCGGCTGCCACAGCGTGTTGTCGCCACGCATCCGGTGGTAGCGCGTCAGCGCGTCCATGATCGCCTGGTTGAAGCCGTGCCCCATGTGCAGCGTACCGGTGACGTTGGGCGGCGGCAGCAGGATGCAGAAGGCGTCGGACTGGGCGTTCGGGCGGCTGGTGTCGAGGCCGGCGTTGAAGTAGCCGCGGGCTTCCCATTCTGGGTACCAGCGGCGTTCAATGTCCGCCGGTTCAAAGCTTTTGGAGAGTTCCATAGGGGCGGCGATAGCAGAGGGAGAAAACCGGTGATTATACCGGATCGCTCGCGTCCACTGGTCGCGGCTGCTGCATCACAGCCGAATCAGCTGCCGGATGAGCGGCCTATTTTTCGCGTTGCGGCTCGTCGAGTGGCAGGCGTAGTTGCCGGCGGTGGGCGAGGAAGTCGCGGATCGCTATTTCCATCGTCGCGGTGATGCCGGCCTGCAGTTCTTCCTTGGCTGTCAGCAAGCTGGCTTCGATCAGCATCGGCAATTCGATGGACATTTGCTGCTCGATTGAGTGCGCAATGTCGGAAACAAGAATGGCCAGCAAGGTTTCATCAAAACGGTCCGGACTGGCGACCGATACAGCGGCTTCCGCTGATACTTCGTCAGTGAGAATGGGAAGGTCTTCATCATCCATCGCCGGCGGTGCTGCAAAATGAATTTCCTCCAGCTTTGGCATCACCGGGCCTGCGATAAATGCACGTCGACGTTTGCCGCCAGGCGGGCTGCCTTCCACGCGCGTCATCAGTGAGTCGGCACGGGTGAAGATATCGTTGTTCTCAGCCATCAATTTTTCCTGGCGAGATCGAAGTATTGAATCTCGTAACCCCGATCCTTGTAAAACTTGACCCTGTCACGGCCGGCATGTCGCTCCGCTTCGTCTTGCCCGACGACTTCAATGACGCTGGTAAAGCGGGAGAATCCGGGCGGTACTTCGGCCGATAGATTGATCAGGCGCTCGTCCTGTGCCAGCGAATCGAGCTTGTCGGTGATCAGAACCGGCGTTTCGCCGGCCAGGGGCGAATCGCCGCGTACGTGCGGAATAAATCCGGTGGGTGGGTGCATCCACAGCTGGCGGTCAAGCGAGTCGGCGACTTCGGCATCCGGCGCATAGACCAGCAGGGCCTTTTTTTGCGCAAATGCTTTGCCGATCAGCGTCACCGTAGCGCTGATCCGGTCGCTGGCATTGTGGTAGAAAAAAATCTGGGTCAATGGAGTTTTCCTGCGCGCTTCAACAGGTAGTGCGTTAGCAGGGGCACGGGGCGCCCCGTTGCGCCCTTGTCAGCCCCGGATTTCCAGGCGGTGCCGGCGATATCGAGGTGCGCCCACTCGAATTTTTTGCTGAAGCGCGAGAGGAAACAGGCGGCGCTGATACTGCCGGCGTAGCGGCCACCGATATTGGCCATGTCGGCGAAAGGGCTCTTCAGGAGGTCCTGATAATCGTCCCACAAGGGCATTTTCCAGGCGCGGTCATGCGCTTCGTCGCCGGCGTGCGCCAGTTCGCGCGCCAGTCCGTCGTTGTTGGCAAAAAGCCCGGTGGCCACGTGCCCCAGCGCGACAACACAGGCGCCGGTCAGGGTGGCCACGTCGATGACGGTTTCCGGCTCGAAACGTTCGGCATAAGTCAGCGCATCGCACAGCACGAGGCGGCCTTCGGCATCGGTGTTGAGGATTTCGATGGTCTGCCCGGACATCGAGGTGACGATGTCGCCCGGCTTGCTGGCGGCGCCGCCAGGCATGTTTTCCGAGGCTGGCACGATCACCGTCAGGTTGATTGGCAATTTCATTTGTGCGATAGCCTTGATCGTTCCGAGTACGCTCGCTGCACCACACATGTCGTACTTCATTTCGTCCATGTCGGCGCCGGGTTTGAGCGAAATGCCGCCGCTATCGAAGGTGATGCCCTTGCCAACGAGCACCAGGGGTTTTTCATCGCTTCGGCCCCCTTTGTATTGCAGGACGATCAACTTGGGTGGCTGGTGCGAACCTTTGGCGACCGAGAGCAGTGAGTGCATGCCGAGTGCGTCCATGTCGGCGCGCTCAAGAACCTGGCAGTCGATACCGTATTCGTGCGCAATCTTTTTCGCCGTTTCGCCAAGGTAAGCCGGGGTACATACGTTGCCCGGCAGGTTGCCCAGATTCTTGGCCAGGGCCATGCCTGCGGCAATCGCCAGGCCCTGGGTCATCGCCTCTTCAGCGGCAGCCAGTTCGCTGCGGCGTTCAACGGCGAAGGTCAGCTTGCGCAGCGGGCGGCGAACCTCGTCCTTCTTGCTCTTGAAATCATCGAAGCGGTAAACCGTTTCCTGGGCGACGATCGTTGCCTGGCGGATACGCCAGGCAACGCTGCGTTTTTTAACGGTCGTTTCGGTGAGAAACAGCGTGCCGTCGAAGGCGCCTGTTTCGTTAAGCGTCTTTACGGCACAGCGAATTGCATCGCGGTATTCCTTCTCGCGAAATTCTTTTTCCTTGCCCAGGCCAACGAGAAGAACACGTTCGCAGAGCGTGCCTGGGACGTTGTGCAGGAGCAGCGTTGCGCCCGATTTTCCTTCCATGTCGCCGCGGCGAATAATGTCAGAAATGTAGTTGCCGGCTGCGTTGTCAAGCAGCTCGGCAGGCAGGGTCAGTTTGCGTGGCTCGAAGACGCCGATAACCACGCAGGCGCTGCGTTGCTTCTCCGGGCTGCCGCTTTTTATGCTAAATTCCACGTGCCGCTCCTCAAGTCATGCAGTTTTGTTGCAAAAACCGATTATCACTGCAGTTTTTCGCTAAAGTCAAAAAATGATCTTTCAGCGCGCTGTCCGGCGCGAGTTTTCCCATGCGGCTGCCGGCATTTTCATTGCGCTATTTGCCATCCTGCTGACCACCCAGCTGATCCGTCTGCTCAGTGAAGCAGCACGCGGCGGTGTTGAGCCCGGTGCGGTGGCGGCGCTGCTTGGTTTTGCCGCGCTTAACTACCTGCCGATCCTCTTGTCGCTGTCGCTCTTCATTTCGATTCTGCTGACCTTGTCGCGTAGCTATCGCGATTCCGAAATGGTGGTCTGGTTTTCTTCCGGCCTCTCCCTGACGGCCTGGATTCGGCCCGTGCTGAGTTTTGCGCTGCCGCTGGTCTTTGTCATTGCCGTGCTCTCTCTCTTTCTTTCCCCCTGGGCCTTGTCGCAGAGTACCGAGTATCGGGAGAAGCTCAGTACGCGCAAAGATGCCGGGCAAGTCTCGCCAGGTGCCTTCCAGGAGTCCACGTCCGGTGACCGGGTGGTCTTTGTTGAGGCGGTCGCCGATGATGCGACCTATGTTCGTAACGTGTTCGTCAGTTCGATGCAGCATGGACGTCTTGGCGTAACCATGGCGGCAACCGGTCACCAGGAAATCGCTGAAAACGGTGACCGGTTCATGGTGCTGGAAAAAGGTCGTCGTTACGAGGTTGATCCGGGAAGCCCGGAAATGCGTGTTCTTGAGTACGAGCGTTATGCTATTCGGATGGAGACAAAGGAGTCGCGGGGCATTGAATGGACGCCGCGCAATATGCCTACGCTCGAGTTGTTGAAGGTCGATCAAAACCGCCATCGCGCCGAATTGCTCTGGCGTTTGAGCGTTCCGTTGTCTGCCATCGTGCTGGCTTTGATGGCGATTCCACTTTCATTCGTCAATCCGCGTGCCGGTCGTTCGGCGAACATGCTTTTTGCAATCGCCACTTATCTGATTTACAGCAATCTGATGACGATCAGTCAGGCTTGGGTGGCACAAGGCAAGATGTCATTTGCCCTTGGTGTCATGCTTGTGCATGTGTTGATGTTGTGCCTTCTGCCGCTTCTCTTCTACCGGCGCATCGCGGTTCTTTCCTTTGTGCGGATCTGGCGATGAGGATTTACCGTCGATATCTTGCGCGTGAAACCTTGGGCACCATTCTGCTCGTTCTGGCAGCTTTTCTGGCCCTGTTCGGGTTTTTCGACATGGTCGCTGATTTGCGGAATATCGGGCCACTTTACCAGTTCCAGGATGTCGCTCTTGGCGTGTTGCTGCATCTGCCGGAGCGTGTCTATGAACTGACGCCGGTGGCCGTTCTGATCGGCACCCTCTATGCGCTGTCGACGCTGGCCAGGCACTCGGAGATTACCGTTTTGAGAGCCTCAGGCTTGTCAACAAAAGGCTTGCTGAGCGTTCTGTTGCAGGTGGCTGCGATTTTTGCCGTGCTGACATTTTTGTTTGGTGAATTTGTCGCACCGCCAGCCGAGCGCTATGCAGCGCGGTTGAAGTTACAGGCCAAAGGCAGTGTCATTGGCCAGGGAACCGCCTCCGGCTTGTGGTTCAAGGACGAACGAAGTTTCATCAATGTTAAATCCGTGTTGCCTGACACCCGGCTACGCGGAATCCGTGTTTATGAGTTTGATGACCAAGCGCGATTGCGTGTGGTGAGTGAAGCCGTCGAGGGCGAGTACGTTTCGCCCGCGAGCTGGAAGCTCACTGGTGTCGTGCAGACGATTATCACGGCTGATGGGGCAGTGGTCGAGAAAAAACCGGAAATGCTGTGGCGTTCAGCGATCAACCCCGACATTCTCTCGGTCTTGATGGTTTCTCCGGATCGCATGTCCCTGCAACATCTTTCTGCCTACACCAAGCATTTGTCGGACAACCGCCAGAAAACAAATCGCTACGATATCGCGATGTGGAAAAAGGTGATTTATCCGTTGGCGGTTTTTGTGATGGTGGCGCTGGCGCTGCCTTTTGGCTATACCCACAATCGCATGGGCGGGGTGAGTTTCAAGATTTTCTCCGGCGTCATGATCGGAATCCTGTTCCACATGCTTAACGGATTATTTTCGAATCTTGGCGCAATCAACAGCTGGTCGCCGTTTGTCAGTGCGATAACCCCCTCTGCCATATTCATGCTGGCAGCGATGGGAATGATCTGGTGGGTCGAGCGACGCTGAAGTCGTTCAGATCATGACCAGTCGCGTACCGGCGATCCGGTCGTGTAAAAATTGCTTGTCACGATCAACCAGTGCCCAGAGTATGCCGGCGCCGGCCATGGCAAAACTCGGCCAGCACAACAGGTAGCGGAGAAGTGCCTGTGCCGGACGAACAGCTTGGCCATCCCGCGTCACGATCCGGATGCGCCAGGTTTTCATGGCCAGCGTTTGTCTGCCGTTACTCCAGAACCACGTGAAATAGATGAGCAGGGCAATGAAAAAATGCGCCTGGTACACGATTGGTGATGCGATATGCTGGGTGAATGCGCCAAGCAAGGTGTGGGGAAGCAGTACGGTCAGCGCTACTACGCCAAGCAGGAGCAGTGCTTCGTAAAGCATGCTGGCCAGCCGGCGAAAAATGCCGGGGGGCGTATTTTGGCCAGCAGCTGACATCAAGGTGGTGGCGGGGCTGCAGGGGCCGTTTCGGCTGCCGGAGCGGGTGTTGTTGTGCCTGGTGCGGTCAGCGGCGTTGGGGCCGGCGGCAACGGTGTTACGGCCCTTCCGGGTCTGATCGTTGGTGTGCTGACGGCTTGCTGTTTGTGTTTTTCTTTCTCGTCGGGCGGCAGATTGGAGTATTCCTCCCATTTCTGCTTCAGCGCCTCTTTTTTTTCTGTTGGCAGCTGGCTTACCGTCTGGAATTTCTCGCGCGCAAGCTTTCTTTGCTCAGGGGTGAGTTTTGTCCATTCCTGCATCTGGCCTTGAACACGTCTTTGTTCGTCCGGGGTCATGCTGGGGAAACGCAGAGCGATGCCGACCCATTTCTTTCGACGATAGGATTCCATTGCATCCCAGTCGCCACCGAGCGGGGCGAGGACGGATTTCTGCTGCGCTGTCAGTTCATTCCACTTTGGTTGTGGTGGCGTTGCAATGACAGACGGGTTGGGCGTCGCCGCCCAACCCGTAACGGTCAGCAAAATGCCGAAAATCAGTGCGGCGAGGCGCTTTTCAACCATGCATCAAAGCCTTTGTCGGTTAGCGCGCCAATCGGCAGGTCGTCAGCAAGCAATGCGCTGTCAATGGCCTCAAGTTCGGAAATCTGTTGATCCGCATTCCACGCGGTATACGACGCCACACCAATCAACAGGGCGAGTGCCATCAGTATCTGTTTGAGATGAAGGCTATCAAACTGGTGCTGGATGAAGCTGCCTGCGGTCGCCAGAACTGACTGGTGCACGGCAAGCTTCTGATGCGCCAGAGCGCGCTGACGCCCGGCCTCAAGACGGCTCAGTGTCGCGGACGGCAGGTCATGTAGCCCTTGGTTCAGGTGCTGTCTTACCTTGTAACCAAAATGAAGTTCGTTCATAAGGTGATTCCTTTTGCTTTCAGTGCTGCTGCCAGTGTGTGGTTGGCGCGCGAGCAATGCGTTTTTACGCTGCCTTCCGAGCAGCCCATCGCCGAAGCGGTCTCGGCAACGTCCATGTCCTCCCAGTAACGCATGATGAAGGCTTCGCGTTGACGTGCAGGCAGTGACTTTATTTCTTTTTCAATAATCTCAAGGACTTGAGATTGCTGCAATTGGCCGTCAGGCGTGTTCGGCGTATGAGACCCTGATTCGACGGCAATGGTTTCAAGCGGGTCGTAGTCTTCGTCGTCGCTTGGCGAGAGCGCAGAAAACAGGGTGGTCCATAGCGAGCGCACCTTGCTGCGCCTGTAATAGTCACGAATCGTGTTCTGCAGGATGCGCTGGAACAGCATCGGTAGCTCATCTGTAGGGCGGTCACCGTATTTTTCGGCGAGCTTCATCATCGAATCCTGCACGATATCGAGTGCGGACTCTTCGTTGCGTACGGCAAACATCGCCTGCTTGAAGGCACGGCGCTCGGTAGCGACAAGAAAATCTGACAGTTCGCGTGGGCTGGTCAGAGCGGAAATCCTTTGGTGGTATTGGGTGGGGGTATCCCCCGTTTATTGACCCATTTTATCCGATACCTTGACCAATCGAGGTCTAAGCTTTAACGTTACAGGTTTTTTCGAGCAATCAGATTGGTAGGGCGACGGCAATGATGATGACCGGTGCGGAGATTGTAATCAGGTGCCTGCAGGAAGAAAAGGTCGAATATGTATTCGGCTATCCTGGCGGGTCTGTCCTCCATATTTACGACGAGCTGTTCAAGCAGGACAAGGTCAAGCATATCCTGGTTCGCCACGAGCAGGCTGCCGTGCATGCGGCCGATGGTCTGGCGCGGTGTTCAAACAGGGTCGGTGTGGCGCTGGTGACTTCCGGCCCGGGTGCGACCAATGCCGTGACCGGCATCGCGACCGCTTACATGGATTCGATTCCCTTGGTCGTGATTTCCGGGCAGGTGCCTTCGGCGTACATTGGTCAGGACGCTTTTCAGGAGTGCGATACGGTCGGCATTACGCGCCCCTGCGTCAAGCATAACTTTCTGATCAAGGATGTGCGTGATATTGCGGCGACGATGAAGAAGGCTTTCTACATTGCCAGCAGTGGTCGTCCCGGCCCGGTTGTGGTCGATATCCCGAAGGATATAACCGCCAATAAGTGTGAGTTCGACTATCCGCAGACGGTTTCAATGCGTTCATACAATCCGGTGGTCAAGGGGCACCTCGGGCAGATCAAGAAGGCCATGCAGTTGCTGCTTGAGGCTAAGCGTCCAATGATTTACACGGGCGGCGGTGTGATCCTGTCCGATGCTGCGGAGCAATTGACGCGGCTGACGCGGCGCCTCGGTTTTCCGATAACCAATACCTTGATGGGTCTTGGCTCCTATCCGGCGACCGATCCGCAGTACCTTGGCATGCCGGGTATGCACGGCACGGTTGAAGCCAACATGGCGATGCAACACAGTGATGTGCTGCTGGCCATTGGCGCACGTTTTGATGACCGCGTGATCGGTAACCCCGACAACTTTACATCAGTGCCGCGCAAAATCATTCACATCGACATCGATCCGTCGTCGATTTCCAAGCGGGTCCGTGTTGATGTGCCGATCGTCGGCAATATCCCCGATGTGCTTGAGGAAATGCTCAAGTTGCTTGATGCAGAGAAGGCAAAGCCGGACGCCACCGTGCTTGCTGACTGGTGGAAGGATGTCGAGGGCTGGCGTGCCAAGAACTGCATGAAATACAAGCACAAGAAAAATGTGATCATGCCGCAGTACGTCATCGAGAAGTTGTATGAGGTAACTGGCGGTAACGCGATCGTAACTTCCGACGTCGGGCAACACCAGATGTGGGCGGCGCAATACTACAAGTTTGACAAGCCCCGTCGCTGGCTGAATTCAGGCGGGCTCGGCACCATGGGCGTTGGTTTGCCGTATGCCATGGGGGCTGCCTTTGCCCATCCTGAAATGCAGATTGCCTGTGTTACTGGTGAGGCGTCGATCCAGATGTGTATCCAGGAGTTGTCGACGGCCAAGCAGTTCCGCCTGCCGATCAAGATTATCAACCTTAACAACCGTTATCTCGGGATGGTGCGCCAGTGGCAGGAAATGTTCTACGGTAGCCGTTACGCCGAGTCCTACATGGATTCGCTGCCGGATTTCGTCAAGCTGGCTGAAGCCTATGGCCACGTTGGAATTCGCGTTGAGCGGCCCGAAGATGTGGAAGATGCGTTGAAGAGAGCCTTTATCGACCATAAGGATGAGCTTGTTTTCATCGATTTCCTCACTGATCAGAAAGCCAACGTATTTCCGATGGTGGCAGCGGGCAAGGGCCTGTCTGAAATGATCCTGGCCGAAGATCTGTAAGGGGCGACAAGATGCGACACATTATTTCGATTTTGCTGGAGAACGAGGCGGGTGCGCTTTCACGCGTTTCAGGTTTATTCTCGGCGCGTGGCTATAACATTGAAACACTGACCGTGGCACCGACCGAGGATCTTTCCTTGTCCCGGCTGACCATTGTTACTTCCGGTTCTGATGAGGTGATCGAGCAGATTACCAAGCAGCTGAACAAATTGATTGATGTCATCAAGGTTGTTGATCTCTCCGAGGCCGCGCACATTGAGCGCGAACTGATGTTGATCAAGGTTCGTGCCGCCGGCAAGGATCGTGACGAGGTAAAGCGTCTTGCCGATATCTTCCGCGGTCGGATCATTGATGTGACCGAGTCAACTTACGTGATCGAACTCACCGGCACCGGAGCCAAGCTTGACGCCTTCATCGAGGCGATCGATACCGCACTGATTCTTGAAACCGTTCGTACCGGTGTCAGCGGCATTGGCCGTGGCGACCGCATTCTCAAAGTTTAACCAGACCGTTCATCAGAACAAAATCGCACGAAAGGAATCCCCATGAAAGTTTATTACGACAAGGACGCCGACCTCTCCCTGATCAAGGGCAAGAAAGTCACCATCGTTGGTTATGGCTCGCAGGGCCATGCCCATGCACAAAACTTGAGCGACTCCGGCGTCAAGGTGACGGTCGGTCTGCGCAAGGGTGGCGCATCGTGGAGCAAGGCCGAAAAGGCCGGCCTCAAGGTCGAGGAAGTCGCTAAGGCAGTCAAGGGCGCCGATGTCGTCATGATGCTGCTGCCGGATGAGACCATTCCGCAGGTGTACAACGAAGACGTCGCCCCGAACATCAAGAAGGGGGCCGCGCTGGCCTTCGCGCACGGTTTCAACGTGCATTACAACCAGGTTATCCCGCGTGACGATATCGACGTCATCATGGTTGCGCCGAAGGGCCCGGGCCACACTGTTCGCTCCGAGTACCTGAAGGGTGGTGGCGTGCCTTCGCTGATCGCAGTGCATCAGGACAAGTCCGGCAAAGCGAAAGCGATTGCCTTGTCGTACGCGGCGGCCAACGGCGGTACCAAGGGCGGCGTGATTGAAACCAATTTTCGCGAAGAGACCGAAACCGACCTGTTCGGCGAGCAGGCCGTGCTTTGCGGTGGCGCCGTCGAGCTGGTCAAGATGGGTTTCGAAACACTCACCGAAGCCGGTTACGCGCCGGAAATGGCCTACTTCGAGTGCCTGCATGAGCTGAAGCTGATCGTCGACCTGATGTACGAAGGCGGCATCGCCAACATGAACTACTCGATCTCGAACAACGCCGAGTTCGGCGAGTACGTGACGGGCTCGGAAGTGATCAACGAAGAGTCGCGCTACGCCATGCGCGCTGCCCTGAAGCGCATCCAGAGCGGTGAGTACGCCAAGATGTTCATCCTCGAAGGCAAGACGAATTATCCCTCGATGACCGCGCGTCGCCGCCTGACTGCTGAGCACCAGATCGAAGTGGTCGGTGCGAAGCTGCGCGACATGATGCCGTGGATCAAGAAGAACAAGCTCGTCGACCAGACCAAGAACTGATTTGAGTGGCCGCTCGACGGGGTGGCGTTGCTTGCGCAGGTCGTACTGACGTACGGTCTGCGCACTGCTTGCCTGGCCCCGTCTTCGCTTTGGGCGGTGTCGGAATCTGACCCGCCCAAATGCTTTCAAGGATTCTCATGAACTATCCGCATCCGATTATTGCAAAGGAAGGCTGGCCCTTCATTGCCGGCGCTCTCGTTTTGGCCCTGCTGGCTTCCAATGCAGGTTTGTTGTCGCTCCCGTTCTGGGTGATCTTCATTTTCTGCGTACAGTTCTTTCGTGACCCGCCACGCGTCATTGCCGGTGGGCCGAAGAGTGTGATTGCGCCGGCCGACGGGCGTATCGTCGTGGTGGAAGAAACCGACGACCCTTACCTGAACCGTCGGGCGCTCAAGGTGAGCGTGTTCATGAACGTGTTCAACGTGCACTCGAACCGTGCACCGATCGAAAGTGTCGTGCAGCAGAAGTGGTACATTCCCGGCAGTTTTCTCAACGCCGATCTGAACAAGGCGTCGCTTGAGAATGAACGTTGCGCCCTGCATCTGAAAACGAGCGATGGTCGAGACGTTACCTGCGTGCAGATCGCTGGTCTGGTGGCGCGGCGCATCCTGAACTACGTCGACGCTGGAACAAAGCTGACGGCTGGCCAACGCTATGGCTTTATCCGCTTCGGTTCGCGCGTCGATCTTTACCTGCCGCTGGATAGCAAAGTGCGCGTGGTAATCGGTGAAAAAGTGTATGCTTCGAGCACCATTTTGGCCGAACTAGCCTGACCCTGTTCAAGAACGCGATGCCGGAAATCAAACCCCGCAAGACCCTGTTCAACCCCGAGTTGCGTCGGCGCGGCATCTATGTGCTGCCTAATCTGTTCACGACTGCTGCGCTGTTCTGTGGCTTTTTCGCCATCGTGCAGGCAATGAAAGGGAGTTTTGAGCAGGCGGCAGTGGCGATTTTCATTGCCATGGTGCTCGACGGACTGGACGGTCGGGTGGCGCGTCTGACGCGCACGCAAAGCGCTTTCGGTGCCGAGTACGACTCGCTGTCCGACATGGTTTCCTTCGGCGTTGCGCCGGCGCTGGTGACCTATGCCTGGGCGCTCAAGGATATGGGCCGGCTCGGCTGGATCGCTGCCTTCATCTACTGCGCAGGCGCTGCGCTGCGCCTGGCGCGTTTCAATACGACGCTGGAAGTGACCGACAAGCGCTATTTTCAGGGCTTGCCCAGTCCGGCGGCGGCAGCGCTGGTCGCCGGTTTCGTCTGGGTGATGATTGACAAGGATATTGCCGGTGCTGATGTACGCTGGCTGGCTTGCGCACTGGTGATTTTTGCCGGTATCACGATGGTCACCAACGTACGTTTTTACAGCTTCAAGGACATTAACCTGCGTCGTAGTGTTCCCTTTATTTTCATCGTGGCCATTGCGTTGGGCTTTGCGGTCATCTCCTATGACACGCCGGTCGCGCTGTTCGGCTTGTTTGTCGTGTATGCGCTGTCCGGCTATGTGCTGGCGCTGGTGCGTATTGTGCGTCGTAAAAACTCGCCGAATGTTTCGTGAGATTTTCCGCTTTATCAAACCCGGTCGTTATTGAAGTCGCCAACAAAGGCAGATCATGAAAGATCATTTAGTCATTTTTGATACTACCCTGCGCGATGGCGAGCAGAGCCCTGGTGCGTCGATGACCAAGGAAGAAAAGTTGCGGGTCGCACGTCAGCTTGAGCGGATGAAAGTGGACGTGATTGAGGCGGGCTTTGCTGCCGCTTCGCCGGGTGATTTTGACGCAATCAAGTCAATTGCCGAGGTGGTAAGGGATTCAACAATCTGTTCGCTTGCCCGGGCTAACGAGAACGATATCCGCCGTGCCGGGGAAGCGATCCGGCCGGCAGCCCGAGGCCGCATTCACACCTTCATCGCAACCAGCCCGATTCATATGGAGAAGAAGCTGCGAATGACGCCGGATCAGGTGGTTGCCGCCGCGGTCCAGTCGATCCATTGGGCGCGGGAATACACCGATGATGTCGAGTTTTCCGCCGAAGATGCGGTGCGCTCCGATGTTGATTTCCTTTGCCGCGTTTTCGAGGCGGTGATCAAGGCTGGTGCAACAACCATCAACGTGCCGGATACGGTCGGCTATAGTATTCCCTCGGTATGGGGCGATCTGATGCGGACCCTGATTGCGCGGGTTCCCTGCGCCGACAAGGTTGTCTGGTCAACTCATTGCCATAACGATCTCGGCATGGCCGTAGCCAACTCGCTGTCGGCCGTGCTGGGCGGTGCGCGACAGGTCGAATGTACGATCAACGGACTTGGCGAACGGGCGGGGAATGCGTCACTTGAAGAAGTGGTGATGGCGGTAAAAACCCGTAGCGACCTTTTTCCGGTGCAGACACGGATCGATACGGTGCAGATTGTTCCGGCTTCAAAGCTTGTTTCGCAGATCACCGGCTATGCGGTACAGCCGAACAAGGCGGTTGTCGGCGCCAATGCTTTTGCGCACGAATCCGGTATTCACCAGGATGGCGTACTCAAGCATCGCGAGACCTACGAAATCATGCGGGCCGAAGATGTTGGCTGGGCTCAGAACAAGCTCGTGCTAGGCAAGCATTCAGGGCGTAATGCCTTCAAGTCGAGACTGTCGGAGCTCGGCATTGTTCTTGATAGTGAAGAAGCCTTGAATGCAACCTTTGCCCGCTTCAAGGATCTGGCCGACAAGAAACACGAAATTTTTGACGAGGACCTGCAGGCCTTGGTCTCCGATGAGGCGCTTGCCCCGGAAGGCGAGCATTACAAGCTGGTTTATTCCCGCGTTTGTTCGGAGACCGGGGAGACGCCGTTGGCTGATGTCACCCTGACTGTTGGCGGAAGCGAGGAAAAATCTTCCGCCTCCGGTGGCGGCCCCGTTGATGCAACGTTCAAAGCGATTGAGTCGATTGCGGCCAGTGGTGCTGAGTTGTTACTGTATTCGGTCAACGCCATTACGACTGGTACCGATGCGCAGGGGGAAGTTACGGTGCGCTTGTCGAAGGATGGACGTATCGTGAATGGCAACGGTGCTGACACGGATATCGTGATTGCTTCAGCAAAAGCCTATCTGAATGCCTTGAACAAGCTCCACTCTTCACTCGAAAAACTCAACCCACAGGGTGACGTCTGATTTTTTTTTGCCGACCTGAAGTCAAGCGGGGCGGCAACAGCCGCCCTTTGCTATTGTGCGGAGGGTCGTGTGATTCTGGCATAGGCAACCGTGGCGCCGAAAAAAATGACCGAAAGCAGCGTTTCGATCGCTGCCAGCCATTGCCCGGTGCCTGTTTCGGTCGTTGCGCGCACGATACCTTCAGTCAAGTAGAGCAGAATCAGCATCGACGACCACTGATAGGTGTAGCGGCGACCATTCAGAATGCCAAACAGCGGTGCGAGAAGCGGTAGGCACTTTAACACCAGCCACGAGCCACCAGGCTGGATCGGCGCGAGTCGCAACTCCCATGCAAGGCAAAGAAAAATAAGCAGAATCAGGCTGGTGCTTGCTGCGAGGTAGAGGCTACGGATCATGTAAAAATAGTTTTCAGGGTAATGTTCCGCCGCCGGTAGCAAGACAGTAATGACCGTACCGGTTTGTCGCGGGATCGTGGTGAATAGGGTTTTCTGATATTCGATGATTATAGCGATCTTATGATTGACTCTTTTTCTCGTTTGCGGCGTTTTGTGGCGCGAATTGCGCAGCGCTTTATCGAAGAAGATTTCGACCAGATCAGTGCCAGCCTGGCGTTCACGACGCTATTGTCACTGGTCCCTCTGGTCGCGCTGATGCTCAGCCTGGTCGCTCTGGCACCATTTTTTTCGGGATTTGTCGAGCGGCTTGATCTCTATGTTGTGCGTCACCTGCTGCCGTCGGGCAGTGCCGGGATGATCACCAAGTACATTTTGCAGTTTTCGCAGAAGGCTGCGAAAGTGAGTGTGATTGGGGCCGTGGTGCTGCTGGTAACGGTCGGCTTCTTGTTAATGACCATCGAGCGTGCCTTCAACCACGTCTGGTCGGTGGTGAATGTACGCCCGTGGTGGCGCCGCCTCCGGCTATATGGTGTGCTGCTTGCGTTGTGGCCTCTGGTGGTTGGCGGTGTTGTGGCCGCTACCTCGTATGCCGTGACAAGCTCGCTGGGCTTTGTTGATGAGCCACGCTGGCTCGGTAGGTTTTTGCTGAATGCGATGGGTGTGCTGCTTACCGCAGTATTCATCGGCGGGCTCTATTTTGCCGTACCCTTTACCCGGGTTGCCAAGGGTGATGCGGCTTGGGCCGGATTGTTCGCCGCATTTGGCTTTCTGCTGATGCAGCGAGCGTTTGAGTTTTATCTGACAAATTTCCCGTCATATACAGCAGTGTATGGCGCATTTGCAACCGTGCCGATTTTTTTGCTCTGGCTGTACCTGTCCTGGGCTGTGGTTTTGCTCGGCGCGCTGGTTGCCGCCACGCTGCCCGAGTTCAGGCAAGAGGAAGGCGCGGGTTCCTCGGGTAATCAGGCCTGTTCGTCAGGCTGGATCGAGTAGACCTCGACACTGCTTGTCTGTTCATCAAGTTGCGTGGCTTTCATTTCGCGCACCTCGATGTTTTCCTGGTCAACGATCAGCACCAGTTTCTTGTGCTGATCAACGACGCCGCCCGAGGGAACGATCAGCATTTGGCTTTCTCGAAGCAGTGGAATCTGGGGCAGGATGAGAACAGGCAAAAGCCCGTTGCTCTCGTTGTTGGCGGTGTCCGGCCGGATCGCAAGAATCGCAGGCACGGCGCGTGCTGCCAGAATCTGTAAGCCAAGTTCCAGATGTTCGGGGTTTTCCGAGAGCGCCCAGCGAACAAGACATATCTGCCAGTCGTTGCCTGACTCGGTACGGATCGCCGTGATGTCACCAACGCGAAGCTTTCCGGTTTTTCCCGAAACGTGCATCACGGTGTAACCATCCGGACTTTCGTTGGTAATCATCCAGCTCGATACGTCGGTTGCGGTTGTGTGATCATCCTGAAAAAGCTGCCAGAGACTGTCGAGGCCGCTGCACATCACGGCACGGTAGTTTTGCCGGCGGCGTGGGAAGCGGCGCTTGCCAGGGCGACCCCAGTAGCTGGCAAGGCGGCGCAGCACACCGAGGCCGGCAGGTGTGTCCGCGAACGCCGGCAGTTTGAGCTGTTGGGCCGTACTGCCGCTCGCCAGTGCGTCAACCTGGGTGTCAAGCAAAACGGCCAGCTTGTCGCAGGAGAAACAGTGGACATCCGGGTCTGCTGGTGGATTTTTGCGTGCGCAGGCAAAAGCCGGGCCATCTTGTGATGAGTGAATCCAGAAAGCACCTGGGCGGCCTGCGTCAGTGGCAGGAAGTGCTTCGGCACGGCCGGCAAAATTTCCAAGATAATCGGCGACGAAAGCAATTTCGCGGGAGGTGAATGAGGCTGGTTGCGCACAGCCAAGCAGGAGCGCGGCGTAATAAACCTCGCGCAGGCTATCCCGTGCACCCTCAGGTCTGTTTTCGGCAAGTCCGGCGAGGTTTGCCGTGGCAAAGGTACGATGAAGTTGCTGCCAGATGCCTGGGACGGGGGGAGATGCAACCAGATCGCTGATTAGCAAGTGTCGCGAAAGTGCGTGCAAGCTCCGCCACAAAGTGAGGTCCGGCGCTGTACGCAGACCACGAATCAGTCGTTCGTCAAGTTTTCCCAACGATGCCTGCATGTCCTGGGCGAGTGTGTGCAGAAGATCCTGCATGCTGCGAACAACGTGACGGGTTTTGCGTGGGATTGGAAGTGCTATGTTCTCTAAGGTCGGCGTGATCTGGTCAATCGCAAAAACGCCGCGTGTGTAGAGCTGAACCAATGCATCTGCGCGCTGCGGCGCCGTGGCCGGCATTTCACGCAATGCCGCGAGGTGGGTGCGCAAGGGCAGCAGTTGGTCGACGGGTTGGCCTGACTGGGGTGTATCCAGCCAGTCAAAAATCGCGCGTATGCCGGCCTGTGCCAAAGCGGCGGCTGCTTCTGCGTCGTCGGGTTCAGAAATGGGATCGATCATGGCTCTCTGTGCGGCGGGAAATGCCGAATCATTCATCGCGGATTATAGCCGTCAGCCGCGTCTTAATGCACGTTGCCGACGTGGTCGCACGGCTGAGATAGCGTGCAATAGATGGTGTGCCAACTAATATCAGTTTGTTTCTTCGCACTTTCTTGTTATAATCCTGCCCTTTTTCTGAATTCGGAAGAGAACACCATGGTTGTAATTCGTCTTGCACGCGGTGGCGCCAAAAAGCGTCCTTTCTACAATATGGTTGTGGCTGATTCCCGCACCCGCCGTGATGGCCGCTTTATCGAGCGCATTGGTTTCTACAATCCGCTTGCTGCAGCCAATGAAGAAGGTCTGCGCATCGCCATTGACCGCCTGACGTTCTGGGAGCAGCAGGGTGCCCAGCTGTCGCCGACCGTTGCGCGTCTGGTCAAGCAGTCCGCCGTCAAGGCTGCAGCCTGATCGGCTGCTGGTTGTTCCTTGCCTGATTCTGCCGACGTTGTAGCGCTTGCCGATATTGTTGTTCTCGGCAAAATTGTAGGTCCTTACGGCCTGCGAGGTGCGGTGAGGATACATCCTTTTGCCGATGATCCGCAGGCCTGGGCCAAGCTGCCGCACTGGTGGATTGGCCGCGAAGGCGATGCGCCGGAACTCTGGCGGCAGACGAAGCTGATCAGGTGCAAAGCGCATAACGACTCGCTGATTGCTGAGCTGGAATGTGTTCCCGATCGCAATGCGTCGGAAACCATGCAGGGCGTGTTGGTCGGTGTGCCGCGCGAAGCGCTGCCGCCGACGGCGAAGAATGAGTATTACTGGGCCGATCTGATCGGTCTGGATGTGGTCAATACCCACGATCAGCTGCTGGGGCAGGTGCTTGGACTGATCGAGACGCCCGGTAACGATGTGTTACGGGTTGGTGATGGGGAAAGCGCCGAGCGTTTGCTGCCTTTTGTGGCGGCCGTGGTGCTCGACGTTGATGTTGCGGCAAAACGTGTTCGCGTCGATTGGGAAGCCGATTGGTAAGCTCGGCAAACCGGCCGGCATCGAAGTCTGAGCAGTGTTTTACCGCTGATGTGGTAACGCTGTTCCCCGAGATGTTTGTGGCGGTGGCGCAGTCCGGCGTTTCGCGACGGGCGCTGGAAGAAGGGCGCTGGAGTCTGAATTTCTGGAATCCGCGCGACTTTACCGAGGATGTTCATCGCACTGTCGATGATCGGCCTTACGGTGGCGGGCCGGGCATGGTGATGATGCCCAAGCCGCTGGCAGCCGCGATTGCGGCGGCCAGGGCGCGGCAGACAGCAGCCGGACTGGTGAAGAGCAGGGTGGTCTACCTGTCGCCGCAAGGGGCGCCGCTGACGCATCAACGCGTCATGCAGTTTGTGCATGATGCGGCGAACAAGGAAGGCGTGGTGCTGCTCTGCGGGCGCTACGAAGGGATTGACGAGCGTTTGATCGAGCGCTGTGTCGATGAGGAGATTTCGATCGGGGATTTCGTGCTTTCGGGTGGCGAAATTCCGGCGATGGCGCTGCTGGATGCCGTCGTCAGACAGTTGCCGGGCGTGCTGAATGACGCCGAATCGGCACAACAGGATTCGTTTGTCGCGGGCTTGCTGGATTGCCCGCACTATACGCGGCCCGAGGAGTACGAGGGTCAGCGGGTGCCGGATGTGTTGTTGTCCGGGCATCACGAGCAGATACGTCGCTGGCGTCTGAAACAGGCGCTTGGCCGAACGTGGCAGCGGCGTCCCGAGTTGTTGGCGGGGCGATCGATGCCGAAAGAGGAAACGCAACTCCTGCTGCAGTTTCAGGAGCAATGCGGTCAGGAAAATAAAACGTAGTCTGTAAAACGGAGTTTAAAAATGAATCTGATCGAGCAACTTGAGCAAGAAGAAATCGCCCGTCTGGGCAAGACCATTCCGGTATTTTCGCCAGGCGACACCGTCGTCGTTCAGGTGAAGGTCAAGGAAGGTACCCGCGAGCGTCTGCAGGCTTACGAAGGTGTCGTTATCGCCAAGCGTAACCGCGGTCTGAACTCCAACTTCGTCGTGCGCAAGATTTCGTCCGGCGAAGGCGTTGAACGTACATTCCAGACCTATTCGCCGCAAGTCGCCGCGATTGAAGTCAAGCGTCGTGGTGATGTGCGCCGTGCCAAGCTTTACTACCTCCGCGATCGTTCGGGCAAGTCCGCACGGATCAAGGAAAAGCTGACGCGCAAGCAGAAGCCGGTCGTCGCCGCCTGATTTTTTTCGGGTGATAAAAAGGGGCGGAGTCTTTGACTCCGCCCCTTTTGTTTTGGTGCGCCAAAAGCGCAGCAGCGTCAGTGCTTGCTGTTTTCGATCAGCGCGTAGGCCGAGTGGTTGTGGATCGATTCGAAGTTTTCGGATTCGACCACATAGGCGTCAACACGCAGTTCGGCGTTAAGACGGGCGGCAACGTCGCGCACCATGTCTTCGACGAATTTCGGGTTGTCGTAGGCGCGTTCGGTGACGAACTTTTCATCGGGCCGCTTGAGCAGGCCGTAAAGCTCGCAGGAGGCTTCGCTTTCGACGAGTTGAACCACCTCTTCGATCCACAGGTGATCGTTGATCCTGACGCTGACGGTGACGTGTGAGCGTTGATTGTGGGCGCCACGTTCCGAGATCTTTTTCGAGCAGGGGCAGAGACTGGTCACCGGAACAACAACCTTGATCGTCGAAACGATTTCGCCATTGCAGATGTCACCGATCAGCGTCACGTCGTAATCCATCAGGCTTTGCACGCCGGATACGGGCGCAGCCTTGTTGATGAAGTAGGGAAAATTCATCTCGATGTGGCCGCTGTGAGCTTCCAGTTTCTCGACCATGTCGCGCAGCATGGCGGGGAAGTTTTCCACCGAAATCTCGCGTTCATGGCTGTTGAGAATTTCCACGAAGCGAGACATATGCGTGCCCTTGAAATTGTGCGGCAGGCTGACATACATGTTGAACATGGCGATCGTGTGCTGCACGCCGCCGGAGCGGTCGAGCACCTTGACCGGGTGACGGATCGATTTGATGCCGACCCGGTTGATGGCAATTTGCCGCGTATCCGTCGAGCCTTGAACGTCAGGCATGTCGGCGGGAGTTTGCGGGCTGAGCGTTGCGTTCATTGCGGTTCCTGTGGGTTGTCTGGCTGTTCGCCAAAGGCGCGTACTGAGCGGACAATGCCGTCTCGATCGAGGCCCAGTTCAGCGAGCAGTATCGCTTGATCGCCGTGATCGATGAAGCGGTCGGGTAGGCCGAGGCGCAAAAATTTTACGGTGCTGCCGATTTCCTCAAGGACGCGGGCGACTTCTGAGCCGGCGCCGCCAATGACAGCATTCTCTTCGACGCTGACCAGAACGGAATGTTCCCCGGCCAACTCAATAATCAGCTGGCGATCGATTGGCTTGACGAAGCGCATGTTGGCGACCGTTGCGTCGAGTGCTTCGGCGGCGGCCAGGGCTGGTGTGAGCATGCTGCCGAAAGCAAGCAGGGCGATCTTCCGGCCGCGGCGACGGATCTCGCCTTTGCCAAGCGGCAGGCCGGTCAGTTCCTTTTCAACGGCGACACCCGGACCCGAGCCCCGCGGGTAACGTACGGCGCTCGGCCCGTCGATCCGGTAGGCGGTGCTCAGCATTTTGCGGCACTCGTTTTCGTCGGACGGCGTCATCACCACCATGTTCGGGATGCAGGTCAGGAAGGAGATGTCGAAGGTGCCGTGGTGCGTCGGGCCATCGGCGCCTACCAGACCGCCACGGTCGAGCGCGAAGACGACCGGCAGGTTCTGCAGTGCAACGTCATGGACCAGTTGATCATAGCCGCGTTGCAGAAAAGTCGAGTAGATCGCGAGGACCGGCCGCATGCCTTCACAAGCGAGGCCGGCAGCGAAGGTGACGGCATGTTGTTCGGCAATCCCGACATCAAAATAGCGCTCCGGGTAAAGTTCGGCAAAGCGCATCAGACCTGAACCCTCACCCATTGCCGGTGTGATGCCGACAAGTTTTGGATCGGCAGCCGCCATGTCGCACAGCCAGTCGCCAAAAATCTGCGTATAGCTCGGTTTACCGCCGCTTTTCCCGCCCTTGATGCCGACCTCGGGCTGAAATTTAGAGACGCCGTGGTAAAGGATCGGGTCGGCCTCGGCCAGCTTGTAGCCCTGCCCTTTTTTGGTGATGACGTGCAGGAACTGCGGGCCTTTCAGCCTTTTGATGTTCTGTAGTGTAGGGATTAGCGAGTCGAGGTCATGCCCGTCAATCGGGCCGATATAGTTGAAGCCAAGTTCTTCGAACAGAGTGCCCGGTGTCAGCATGCCTTTGACGTGCTCTTCGACACGGTTGGCGAACTCAAGCAGTGATGGCGCAACGCCCAGTACCTTTTCGCCCGCCTTGCGCGCCGCATTGAAGGTGCTGCCGGAAAAAAGACGGGCAAGATATTTGTTCAGCGCCCCGACCGGGGGCGAGATTGACATGTCGTTGTCGTTGAGAATGACGAGCATGTCGGCGTCGGCTACGCCGGCATTGTTCAGTGCTTCAAAGGCCTGTCCGGCGGACATTGCGCCGTCGCCAATAATGGCGACTGATTTGCGTGTTTCTCCCCGGATTTTGTTGGCCAGCGCCATGCCCAGCGCAGCAGAAATCGACGTCGACGAGTGGCCGACCCCGAAGGTGTCGTGCGGGCTTTCACTGCGTTTCGGAAATCCCGAGACGCCGCCGTACATACGGAGCTTGGCCATTCCGGCGCGGCGGCCGGTAAGTACTTTGTGCGCATAGGTCTGGTGGCCGACGTCCCATACCAGGCGGTCATCCGGTGTGTCAAACACGTAGTGGAGTGCAACCGTCAATTCAACGGTGCCGAGGTTGGATGAGAGGTGTCCGCCCGTTCTGGAAACCGATTCGACAAGAAAACTGCGTAACTCGTCGGCGAGTTGAGGTAGCTGACGACGTTCCAGTTTGCGCAGGTCGGCGGGATCGCTGATGTTGTCGAGCAGAGGGTAGATGGTCATTTTTCTACTTTGTCGGGGCTGCAGTCGAGGCCTGGCCGAGGTTGGGCAAATACAGCTAACTAAAATTTGCGGTGAGTAATGAAGTCGGTCAGCTCGATCAGGCGCTGGCCACGGTTGTTAAAAACAGCGAGTGCTTCAAGTGCCTGTGTTCTGAGCTGGCCTGCGAATTCACGGGCGCGCTCAAGGCCTAGCAGACTGACGTAGGTTGGCTTGTCAGCCGCGGCATCCTTGCCCGCCGTCTTGCCAAGTGTCACCGTGTTTGCCGTGCAGTCAAGAATGTCATCAATCACCTGAAAGAGGAGTCCGGCGCGTTTGGCAAAACGATCCAGTGCTTCACGCGACTTGTCGGGCATTGGCTCGCCGCACAAGGCGCCAAGTATGACTGCCGAGCGAACCAGCGCCCCTGTTTTGAGTGCGTGCATCAGTTCAAGTTCCGGCTGATTCAGCATTTTGCCGACCGACGCCAGATCAATCGCCTGACCGCCGGCCATGCCGCAGGAACCGCTGGCGTGGGCCAGCAGGCGAATCATTTCGATCTGTCGTGCGGCGTCACCCATCGGTGCGCGTGCAATCAGTTCGAAGGCGAGTGATTGCAGGCTGTCGCCAACCAGCAGTGCTGTCGGCTCGTCATACTCGATATGGCAGGTCGGTCGGCCTCGCCGCAATACGTCATCATCCATGCACGGCAGGTCGTCGTGCACCAGGGAATAGACGTGAATCAGTTCGACTGCTCCGGCGACCACTTCAAGGCGTTCCGGCCTTGCGCCGGTCAGTTCGCCGGCAGCGAAAGCGAGCAGCGGACGAATACGTTTTCCGCCGTTCAGGCTGGCGTAGCGCATTGCCTGGTGCAGACGGCCGGGGATTGCGTCAGCACCCGGCAAAAAACGTGAAAGCGCCGCTTCGACCTGGGTCTGGACGGTATTCATCCATTCGGCAAACGAGAGCGCAGGATCGGCGCTTGCCGCCATCGAAGTCTGGCTCAACGCGGATCTCCACTGGCCGGCTCAAAATCCTGCAGGGTGCCGTTCTCAAGGGCGCGAATATTGTGTTCGGCTGCGCCAAGTTGCTGCTGGCAGTGTTTCAGCAATTCAGTCCCGCGGCGGTAGGCATCGAGCGATTCTTCAAGCGGCAGGCGGCCACCCTCCATAGTCGCGACAATCTGTTCGAGTTCAGCGAGAGCCGCTTCAAATTTCATTTCGCCGGCCGGAGACGCTGCCGTTGGGGCAGGCTGCGTCTCGGTAGTGTTGGATCGCGCCATAAGAAAAACTCGAGTAAAGCCGATGAAAATAGCCCAGCATCGGGCTCCTGGTCAAATGGGAAGGCGGCCAAAATGCGTGCTCAAATCCCGGGGGGCCTAATTTTAGCCTCTTTTGCGAGCTCGCGGCGCTCACGACCCGAAGCCGCATTTCTGCTGCACACGGCGTGGTCAGGGATGTTGCATGGTCTGGTGCTTGCCATGCAATTTTTCCGGATGATTTTTTCTGGGTTCCCTGATCATTGCGAGCGGTATTGTTGCGGCCTGCTTTTTCCGCGTCAATCCGGCCGAACAAGACTAGTGATAAACTGAAAAAGTGAATAACCGGAGCTAATAATGATTGTCACAGACCACCAGCCAAACCGCGTCGATGTCACCGTTTTCGGTGAGTTTTCCTTGGCGGACTACAAAGAGTTCGAACAGCTTGTTAATTTTAAAGTGAAGTTCGAGGGGCCCGTCGATCTCTATTTCGATTTGCGCCAGATGGCTGACTTTACCCTTGATGTGGCATGGGAGGAGCTGGTTTTTTCCCGCTCACATGCGAACGATTTCAACCGTATCGCTGTGCTGACCGATAGCCAGTGGGTGACTTGGAGCGCATGGCTTTCCCAGATTTTTGTGCGTGCCGAGATGCGGGTTTTTGATGATGAAGTGGAAGCGAGATCGTGGCTGTCAGGTGCTGAGGGGCGTGCGTAAGCATGCGCTATGGGACGCTGATCGACTGTGCAACGCTTGCCGCGCATCTGGATGATGCCGACTGGCGGGTAGTCGATTGTCGGCATCAGCTTACAGACCCGCAAGCGGGTGAATCGGCGTACTCGAAAGGGCACCTGCCGGGGGCGGTGTTTTTCCATCTGGACCGCGATTTATCAAGCCCGATGAACGGCCGCAATGGCCGGCATCCCTGGCCAGACCCTTTGGTATTGGCGCAAAAGCTCGGTGCTGCCGGCATTGCCAATACCACTCAGGTGGTGGTTTATGACGATGCGGGCGGAATGATTGCCAGCCGTTTGTGGTGGCTGCTGCGCTGGCTTGGACATGACTGCGTAGCGCTGCTGGATGGCGGTGTCAATCAGTGGCTCAGGGAAGGTCGGCCGCTGTCGACTGCGGTACCGGAGAGTGCTCCGGTCGTTTTTGAGGCAATGGTTCAGGATTGCATTGTCGGGACAGCGCTTGTCGAGAGTAATCTTGCGAGCGGTGCACTGTGTGTCGTGGACGCCCGCAGCCCGGACCGGTTTCGTGGCGAGAATGAAACGCTCGATCCGGCCGGCGGCCATATTCCCGGGGCGCGCAACCGCTTCTTTCGCGACAACCTCGATGCCGACGGAATTTTCCGGCCGGCTGCCGAGTTGCGCCGGGAGTTTCTTTCCTTGCTGGACGGCGCCGAGCCGAAGCATACGGTGATGCAGTGCGGTTCGGGTGTTTCGGCCTGCCACAATCTCATTGCCATGGAAGTCGCCGGCTTACCGGGGGCGCGCTTGTATGCCGGGTCGTGGAGCGAGTGGTGTAGCGATCCTGCGCGGCCGGTTGCGCTCTGATTATCTGCTGCGCTGTGTGTCGTTGCCCCGTTTGTCGAGTTCTCCTTGTCGTAAGGTGAGGATCATTTCGAGTGCTTGATCGGCCAGCTCGTCGAGCGATAGCGGGCCATTGCGGCGATACCACTGGGTCGTCCAGTTCAGCATGCCGAAAAGGTAAAGCCGGACGGGTGATGCGGCACGGGGGATTTTTCCCAAGTGGTGCAGTTCGTCAAGTGTCGTTTGCCAGGGGATCTGATAGCGGTCGAATGCCGCGGCAATTTCCGCGCGTGCCGGTGCGTCGAGCGAGCGCGATTCGTTGAGCAGCATCGGTGCGTGGCATTCCCCCTCAAGCAGGTTGCCGAGGTGCGTGCGGATCAGTACGCGTAATCGCTGCACCGGGTCGTCGATACCTGTAATGGCTTTTTGTATGCGTGCGTCGCCGCTCTCCAGCCCCTCGATCATCACTGCCTTGAGCAGATCCTGCTTGCTGCGGAAATGATAGAACGGGCTGCCTGAGCGCATGCCGACCGCCTCGGCAATGTCACGGGTAGTCGTTGCCGCAAAGCCTTTTTCGACGAACAGGTTTGCTGCTGCACGCAACAGTTCTTCGCGGCGATTGGCCTCGGTTACGGCGGTAAGTGGCTTTCTGCCTCCGGCCATCGGCTTAGAGCGCTGCCGCGACGCGCGTGCCCTGATCAATCGCCCGCTTGGCATCGAGTTCGGTGGCGACGTCTGCGCCGCCAATCAGCGACAGCGGAACATCGGCTGCGCGCAGCCCGGCTTCAAGCTCGCGGCGCGGTTCCTGCCCGGCGCAAATGACGATGGTGTCGACCGGCAGGCATTGACTCTTGCCGCCGACGCTGATGTGCAGTCCGGCGTCGTCGATTCGCTCGTAACTCACACCGGAGAGCATGGCGACGCCGCGCTTCTTGAGCAGCGTGCGACGAATCCAGCCGGTCGTCTTGGCCAATCCATCGCCAACCTTGGATGTCTTGCGTTGCAGCAGCCACACCTGGCGTGGCGAGGCGTCATCATGCGGCGCCTTGAGTCCGCCACGCGCCTTGAACTCGGTGTCGATCCCCCATTCGGACTGGAAGCGGACCAGCTCATCCTTGCCGTCGTGCGCGTGCGTCAGGAACTCGCCAACGTCAAAGCCGATACCACCGGCGCCGATCACGGCAACGCGCGCACCGGCCTCCTTGCGCCCTTCGATCAGGTCGATATAGGAGATGACCTTGCTGTGTTCGACTCCGGGAATTTCCAGCTTGCGCGGAACGATGCCGGTGGCGAGCACGACATGCTCGAAACCTGCCTGTGCCAGTTCATTGGCCTCAACGCGTTGACCGAGTTTTAGCGTCACGCCAAGCTTCTGTAGACGGCGGTTGAAGTAGCGCAGCGTCTCGTTGAATTCTTCCTTGCCGGGGATGCGGCGTGCGATGTTGAATTGCCCGCCGATAATCGGTGCCGCGTCGAACAGGGTGACCTGGTGACCACGTTCAGCCGCCGTGGTGGCGCACGCCATGCCGGCCGGCCCGGCGCCGACGACGGCGATTTTCTTCGGCGTAGCGGTCTTCTCGATCAGCAACTCGGTTTCATGGCAGGCACGCGGATTGACCAGGCAGGAAGTCAGCTTGCCCTCGAAAATCTGGTCGAGACAGGCCTGATTGCAGGCGATGCAGGTGTTGATTTCGTCGCCGCGTCCTTCGGCGGCCTTGTTGACGAAATCGGCATCCGCAAGGAAGGGGCGGGCCATTGACACCATGTCGGCGCAGCCCGACGCGAGTACTTCCTCGGCGACCTCCGGCGTATTGATGCGGTTGGTGGTGATCAGCGGAATTTTTACCTCGCCCATCATGCGCTTGGTGACCCAGGTGAAGGCGGCGCGCGGCACCATCGTGGCGATCGTTGGGATGCGCGCTTCGTGCCAGCCGATACCGGTGTTGATGATCGTTGCGCCAGCTGCCTCGACGGCTTTGGCCAGCGCGACGATTTCTTCCCAGGTGCTGCCGCCTTCAACGAGATCGAGCATCGACAGGCGGTAAATGATGATGAAGTTCGGCCCGCTGGCGGCGCGAACACGGCGCACGGTTTCGGTGGCAAAACGGATGCGGTTCTCGAAACTGCCGCCCCATTGATCATTGCGAAAATTTGTCTGCTGCGCGATGAACTGGTTGATCAGATAGCCTTCCGAGCCCATCACCTCGACCCCGTCGTAGCCGGCAAATTGCGCCAGCCTGGCGCACTCGGCGTAGTCGTCGATGGTCTGTTCGATCTCTTCGGCGCTCAACTCGCGCGGGCGCACTGGCGAGATCGGCGCTTGCACGGCGGAGGGTGCCACGGCGCCGCGATGATAGGCGTAGCGGCCGGTGTGCAGGATCTGCAGGGCGATCTTGCCGCCCTCCTTGTGCACGGCGTCGGTGACCTTGCGGTGCTTTTCGGCATGCGCCTCGTCTTCCAGCGCGGCAGCACCGGCGCCGACCACCCCTTCCTGATTGGGGCCGATGCCGCCGGTGACGATCAGCCCGACACCGCCTCGGGCACGTTCGGCGTAGAAGGCGGCAAGGCGGCTGAAGCCTTTCGGCGCTTCTTCCAGACCGGTATGCATCGAGCCCATCAGGACGCGGTTTTTCAGCGTTGTGAAACCGAGGTCGAGCGGGGCGAGCAGGTGCGGGTAGGCATTATTGGCCATGGTGACGGTCTCCGGAGTGTCGTTTTGGTGGCAACGATCATTGATTAATAATTAAGCAAGCAAGCGCTTGGTTGATTATTCTGCAGCGGCCGGTAAATTGCAAGCAGATCAGCCGTGTGATGGTTTCTGCGGGCGAAAAAAAGGAAGCAGACTATCGCCTGCCTCCTTCCTGATGATGAATTTACGGGTCAGGCAGCGTTCAGCGATTCGAGAACGCCGCTCAGTGCGCGCTCGAAAAGCGGTGTGCCGTTAACGATCGAGACATTGCCGTCACGCAACTGACGCGCCAGTGCTTCCGGTGAAATCGAAATGGCTTTGGCTGAACGGTGATTGCTGAAAACCAGAATGCCGCGCTGCGGGCTGATCCAGTTCAGTCGCTCGCGACTGCTGCTGCCATCCTCCTGGCGGAACTCAAGCCAGTCGCCGCGCTTGAGCGCTTCAACCTGGGCAAACGCTTCGCGGTCATCCGCCCGCCAGATCGGGCTGGCGCCGACCAGAATGATTTCCTCCACCTGCACACCGTTATCGACGCTACGGGTGACCAGCAGGTCACCTTCCTGATCCGCGCTGGGCGGCGGGGTGAAATCCGGTATTTGCGGCCTTGGGTCAGCCTCCGGGGTCGGCAGGCTGGCGGTCTCGCCTTTCAGCGCGGCCGCATGGCATTCAACGAGTTCATCAAAAAAAGCACGCCGCTGTGCCGGGTCTGCATCGATGCTGTCGAGTCCCCGATTGAGTTGGCCGAGCAGGCGTGGCAGCAAGCTGATCAGTTTGAGGCGGTCGTCCTGGGATTTTTTGGCCTGGATGCTCCAGTCAAGATCTTCCATGGCGGCGGTTGCCGACCTCCAGGCCGGGCTGTCGGCGTCATGCTCAAGCGCGACTTTCTGCAGGGCGTGAATCCAGTGATCACTCAGAAACGACTCGATCAATGCCGGTAGCGGGCGTACCCAGAACGACTGCACCGCATGCTGCGCGCGCTCCCAGGCATTTGCCTCCTGCTCGTGGCGAATGACGAGATCGGTGGCGGTCAGCGCCGTGCTTTCTTCTTCGTTTTCACGTTGATTTACGAAGACGTCAAGGACGGCCAGCGCAGTTCCGAATACTTTTACATCGCTTTCAAACTCGTTCTGGATATGCTCAACGAGTTCGGCCAGTTTGCAATAGAAGGGGTCGGTTTCGTCGACCGCGCTGCCCCAGCGCACGGCAATTCCGGAAATGCTGCCGAGAAAGCGGCGGGCCGGGTGCTGACGGTCGCTGAAAAACTCCCGGTCGAGCATGGCGACCTTGAGCACGGGAATCTGCAGCCGGCTGACCAGTGCCTTGATCGCCGGCGGGATGTCCTTGTCGTCAAAAATAAAATCAAAGAGCATCGCAACGATATCGATCGTTACCGATTCGAGATGGCCGATCTGGCGCGCTGCGTCGGATTCGCGAACAGCGCGCACCCGATTGACTGGTACATTCTCGATAGCGCCCGACGATTGATGTTGCAGCTCGTCCAGCGATACGAAAAACATATGGCTGAGTGCGGCGGCATCGGGCAGCGGGCCCTGATTCTGGGTGGGTGCCGCTGCGCTGGAGGTGTTGCCACCCCCCATCGGATCGGCGAATCCTTCGCCGGATACGCCTGGCAGGCCGGGCGTTGCGCTTCGTGCCTGAACCAGCCGTTGCAGCGCACCCAGGATGCCTTCGCCGTCAAATTGCGCTCCATTTGACGAGTTGGCTAAAGTGGCGGGTGCGCCGCCCGAAGCGGCCGGGACGTTAGCGGTGGCGGATGGGCTGGCGCCAGAAATCGGATTGCTGCGTCGAAAGTCGCGTTTCAGGTCGGGCAATATGCCGCGTTCGACAAGGCGCGCGTTGATCCGCTGATAGACCGGCGGCAGCGCAAGGTGTAGATGACGTTCCAGGCGCCGCAGCAACAGCAGGCGGTCTTCGGCGTCCGATCCGAGTGCTGCGCAGGCGTCGGTCAGTGCCTGACAGATGATCGGTGGTGACAGCGGGTTGGTGTGATCAACCGGCTCATCCTGGCCGAGTAGGGCGGCGACACGACGATCCAGTGAGTAAAGCTCGGTATTGCAGGTTTCCGACAGCTGCGCCGAAAATTCACGGATCACGATGTTTTCCGAGAGGTCTTCATCGGCAACCAGCGTCAGCCCTTCAAAGTCGGGAACATCCAGCGGCGTTTCGGGATTGCTGCTGTTCTGGCTGTTTCGGTTCAGGCAGCGCGCTGTTTCGGCATTCAGTTCGCGCCGGAAAGCTTCGATCAGTTGCTGCCAGTCTTTCTCGATGTCGGCACGCAGATCGAGATAACGGGTTTGTTTGATACGTTCGCGTGTCGAGTCGGCGAGGACAAAAAGCTCCTCGGAAACCGGCGCTGCAACCTCCCGCAGCCAGGCGGTCAAGGCTTCTTCAAGCTGCTCCTGGCATTCTTTGAGAATCCGTTGTCCCGGGCTGCGATCCCGCCCGATGCCGTTCAGGGCGATCACCTTGTTGGATGCGTATTTGCTCATGGCCGAACCCTCGTTTCCGTAATGCTTGTGGCAGGTGAGTATGGAAAATCAACAGGGCAGGTGAGAAAAAGTGCTTTAGTCGCACGCGCGCCAAAGTCGACAGGCAGCGTGCTTGTCGGCGGTGTGGTGCTACGGTGCTGTGAGGAGTGAACCACGATCAACCTCGCTCTCTGGTAGCTCCGCTGCCATGGCCGATCCGTGGGAATCTGGCGTTAGGCCGGTAACTTTGCGTCCCCGTTTTTCAACGGGTTTGCCCTGTTTCAGAGGCCGGTACGTTGAATGCGCCGGCCACGGTTAATGCAATGCTGGTGAAGGTGCTGCTAAAAAAGCACATGGTACCGCCTCATTGTTGGCAACAATGAGAAAAAAATCAAGGGATATCGTTGTTCTTCTCGTGCTGCGCCAAACCCCAGGTGACGTGTTCGCGCACCAGCGGCGAGGGGTGATTGATCTGTGAGGCAAGCGCAGCGCGGCAACCCGGTGAATCGGGCGCGTTGCCGAGGGCGACGGCAATGTTGCGCAACCAGCGTTCGTGGCCGATACGACGAATCGGACTGCCGGCCAGCCGCTCGTCGAATTCTGCCGCGCTCCAGGCAAACAGCTCGGTAAGCGATGCGGAATCAAGCTGATGGCGCACTGCAAAGTCGGGGTCGCCGATTCGGGCAAAGCGGTTCCAAGGGCAGCAAAGCTGGCAGTCGTCACAGCCGTATATGCGATTGCCGATCAGTGGCCGCAGTTCAATCGGGATGGCGCCGTGCAGCTCAATGGTCAGGTAGGAGATGCAGAGCCGGGCATCCACCTCGTAGGGGGCGACGATGGCGGCGGTCGGGCAGGCATCGATACAGCGCCGGCAGTCGCCGCAATGGTCGTCCTGTGGGGCATCCGGCGGCAGGGGAAGCGTCGTGTAAAGCTCGCCGAGAAAGTGCCAGGAGCCTTCGCGGGTGAGCGACAGGCTGTGTTTGCCGTGCCAGGCAATGCCGGACTGGCGGGCAAATTCAACTTCCATGACCGGTGCCGAGTCGGAAAATGCCCGGTAGTGAAAGCTTTCGGCCAAACCCAGTGCCTTCAGTTCACTGTCGATACGGTCGGCCAATTTCTGCAGGCGGTTACGAATCGGTTTGTGATAATCACGACCCAGCGCATACCGGGAGATGTGGGCCAGTTTCGGGTCGGCGAGGACTTGCTGGCTATCCCGGGCGGTGGGCAGGTAGGGCAGGCGGGCGGAGATGATCGATAGCGTGCCGGGTACCAGCGCCTCGGGTTCGGCACGCAATGGCGCGTGTTTGGCCATATAATCCATCTCGCCGTGCCGGCC
>JBIKLY010000018.1:0-43535 GCA_044359525.1 Rhodocyclaceae bacterium
ATCGTTGCCGTCGACCTGGTTGTTGAACGAGCCCGCCCAGAGATGCACACCCACTTCGTTGTCGATTACCAGATTGCCACGCAGCGTGTTGTACTCCGCATCGTAAATGAAGAAACCGCGCTGGTTGCCGGCGACGATATTGTTTTCGACCACTGAATCCTGAATCGTTCGCAACATGATGCCATGATCGGAATTGGCCCAGACCTGGTTGTTGCGCACCAGCTGGTCGCGCGTCTCCATCAACGCCAGCCCGCCCCGGTTGTGATGCACCCGGTTGTTCTCCCACAGGTTGTAGTAGGAGTTCATGTAGTGCGTCCCGTAGCGTGTGTCGTGGATATGGTTGCCGCGGAAAATGGCGTGGTGCGAAACGTCGACATAGATGCCGTCGCGTACGAAACTGATGTGGTTGTTTTCGATCAATGCACCGGTGGTGTTGTAGAGCTGGATGCCGTTGCCGCGCTGCGCCGACTGGAAGTCGCGCTTGCCGGTAATCACGTTGCCGACGACGCGCACGTCTTTGGCCTTTTCGATCCACAGGCCGAAGAGGTTGTACGCCAGCTCGCAGTTTTCGACGCGGGCGCGGTGTGCGCCGGGGCGGATGTAGATGCCGGCATTCTGCGCGCCGAGGTCACCACCGCCGTTGGTGACGACGATGCCTTCGATGCTGACGTCCTCGGCCTCGACACGGACGGTGTCGCCTTTCAGTGATCCATCAAGTCGCGGCCGGTCAACGCCTTTCAGGGTCAGTGATTTATTTATCAGCAGATTTTCGGTATAAACCCCACGCTCGATCAGAACCACATCGCCCGCTTTGGCGGCCGCGACCGCCGCTGTGATGGACTCTCCGGCATGCACCCGCCACTCGACCGCCAGCGCCGGCATCGACAGCAGTGCCGTGCAGAGAGGCAGCACGGCCAGGGCCAGGCTGCGCATGAAGCCTGGCCTCAATACAGCCACTTCAGCTCGGGTAGACGCTGCAGGAAGGCGAGTGCGCCAACCCCCTTGAGGAACAGCATGAAGCCAGCGCCGATCAGCAGGTTCTTGAAGCCGACATAGGCTGTCATATCCGCCCAGCTGGCCGGCCGGAAATTATTGTTCCACCACGGGCCATCCTTGACGAAAGGCTTGCAGCTCATGCGCGTGACCACTTCATAGGCACTCCATGCCAGCCACCAGCCGAGGATGACGCCCGGACCGAGTTTGCCGGCGGCGCCAAGCAGCCAAACCCAGGTTACCAGCACGGCCAGGGCCAGGCCGGCGGCACGGAAGAACAGCGGCTGCTTGAGGACTTGACGGTTCCACGGCAGGAGATGGTCCTTGATCTCGCCATAGAGGCGCGCAATGAGGCCCTCGGCGCGGGCGGCAGCGATCGGAGCCGTCGGCACGAAGATTTCCTCGGTTGGCATCGCCACCGGCACGATCGGAATGTAGTAGCCGGCTGCACTGATGGCGGTCAGCGGCTGGCCGGCGCGCTGGCGTTGCTTGCGCTCGCTGGACAATGGCGGACAGGCGTGCGTATCGTAATAAAGCACCATGCAGTCCAGGCAAAGCATGCATTCGCGCTGGTCGATTCGCCCGTCGTCGTCGATCGACAGCGAGTCGCAACCCGACTGACAGGCCTTGCACGTGGTGCATTCATCCTTGCGCTTCAGCCCCCACCAGCGGAAGGTCGAGGGAATGGCCAGTGCCGCACCGAGCGGGCACAGATATTTGCAGAAAAAACGCTCGACAAACAGGCCGGCGACGAACAAGGCCACCCAGAAGAGTACGAACGGCCAGCTGCGGTTCCACACGCCGACGAGGAACGTCGTCTTGAACGGCTCGACTTCGGAGAGCACCTCGGCCAGCCCCATTGAATAGAAGGAAACACCGAGCAGGCCGACAAAGACAACATACTTGGTCCATTTCAGGCGGTCGTGCAGTTTCGTCGGCAGTTTGCGCTGGAAGCGCTTCATGCCGAGCGCCCCGGCGATGCGATGCGACATTTCGCTCAGCGCGCCATACGGACACATCCAGCCGCAGAACATGCCGCGCCCCCAGAAAAACACCGTGATGATGATGAAAACCCAAAACAGGAAAATGAAGGGGTCCGACAGGAACAGTTCCCACTCCCACTTGAAAAGAATGGAGTGGAACCAGGTCAGCACCTGGGTGATCGACGGCTGCGCCAGCAGGTAAAAACCGGCATAGCCGATGCTGATTGCCCATAACGTATATTTGGGCCAGCTTACCCAGCGCTTGTCCTTGCGGTTGGAGCGCCGCACCAATTGGTCGCGGAAGGCATAGGTCGCACCCCCCGCGACCAGGAACAGAATGAAAAGGACGATTTCAAGCGGACGCCCCTGCCAGGCCTTCTCCCACGCCGCCGCCGGTCGCTCGTAAAACGGCCGTCCGCCGACCAGATAGCGATCAGGCAACCACAACTCGCGTGAAAAACTGACGAATTCCCGGTTGCCAGTGGCGTTATTGAGTTTGTTGGCGAGAAATACCAGCTTCCAAGGGTAAGCGGGGGCAAAACCGGCGTCGCGGATGATGAAAATAGCCGATTCCCGGTAATCAGGCGCACCGGGAACGCTAACCTTGTAGAGGTTCAGGTAATCCAGATCGCGGAAGGTGAAGGTATCGAGATCCTGTGCGACCTGGATGCGATCGAAAATACCGCCGCGCACAAAGCCCGAGCCCTTGAACGATTCAAGGCCGTCGGCGATCAGGAAAATCGCGTGCTCGCCGGGTTTGAGGTCTTCCATCAAGCGGCGATAATTGTGCTCACCGAGAATGGCCTTGCCGATCACTGGTGCGTTCAGGTAACCAAAGCGAATGTCGATATAGGGCTTGTCGGCCGATGGCGGCATGCCCACCTGGTCGTTGCGGATTGTCAGGCGCTGAACGCTGCCTTCCTTCTCCATTGCCGCCCAGTCGACCGGCGCAGCGACCGGTGTATAGGCCACCGGCGGGCGCTGTACCGGCTTGATGATGCCGACCTGGCGCGCAATGATCATCGCCGAACGCATCACCACCTGATTCTCGACGATCACCGTGACTGTCGCGCCGCTGATGGCATCAAGTCCGATGACGTCTTCGCCGGCCTGCCCCTTGCCCACCTCGATTTTGCTGCTGACCGATTTGCCAAGGTACTGGTTGACGAAAGCGACCAGTTTTTCTTCGGGAATGCCGAGCAGCAAAATGGGTTCGGAATGGCGCAGGACGCGGACACCGGTGATGATCCCTGTGCTATCCATGCCAATCAGCGTAATGATCGGTTTGCCGGAATAGGCTGGAATATCAACGATGTCAGTGGATAAAAACACGTAGCCGACAAGCCGTTCGACGCCATCTTTCGTGGCATAAGCCTCGACGTAGAACGGGCGGCCCTTGCGTGGTGAGAAGCGGGTGGCGCCGGGCACGACGCTTTCGCAGGCGACGTATTTGCACAAATCCGGGTCGCTGTTGATCTCTGCCGGGAGCACGGCATCATAGGCGAGTGACGACGGTGCGGCGATAGCGGGCGCAGCCGATAACAGAAGCGTGCTGGCGAGCAGTGCGCCGCAAAGGTGGGATAAAAAGTGCGAAAACATGATGGTGTGACCTTCAGGTAATACCAGCCGACCGCGACGGGGTCGGAGCAGCCTGACCGGCGCACGGAGGGAACAAACCACGAAGCGCGTTAGCGCAAGATACCAACCGCAAGGGTGCGGAGTTACCGGCCGGGAGCACCAGGCTCCCGGCCGATTTTACAGCAATACGGCCTTGCCTTGGCCGATCAGGCCTCGACCAGCATACGCGAGCGCATTTCGAGGTGCAGTGCGTGACAGAAGTGCGTGCAGTAACACCAGTAAACGCCTGGCTTGTCGGCGATGAAGGTCACCGACTTGGTTTCCTGCGGGTTGACGATGAAGTTGATATCGTATTTCGGCACCGCGAAACCGTGCGTCAGATCTTCCACCTTGTCGAGGTTGGTCAGGATGATGGTAACTTCATCACCCTTCTTCACCGTCCACTCGGTCAGACCAAACTGCGGTGCCTGCGAAGCAAGGTGGATCGTGACCTTCTTGCCGTTACGCTCGACACGGCTATCCTTCATCGTCTTCGTTGCCAGCGGAAATTCATCGAGGTTGTAGACCTGACGCGTCTTGATGATATCGCGGCGAACGATGACCGAATCATGCGGCTCGGGAATCGTCGTGTGGTCGGCAACCAGCAGCATCTTGTCGCCGGAAATGTCGATCAGCTGTGCCGTTTCGGCATGCAGCGGGCCGACCGGCAGCAGGCGGTCCTTGGAGAACTTGTTGTCGGAAATGAAGAACTTGCCGTCAGCGTCCTTCGTCTCGCCCATCGAGGTAAAGCCGTGACCGGGCTGGTAATGGACGTCGATACGATCGATCACCACCTTGGCACTCTTGTCGCCACCGAAAGCCTTGATTGCCGCAGGAACGTTCCACTTGACGATCTGGCTGTCGAGGAAGAGCGTGGTGTAGGCATTGCCCTTGTGGTCGAAACCGGTGTGTAGCGGGCCAAGGCCGATTTCCGGTTCGGCAACGACGGTATCGCGGGCTTCTTTCAGTTCACCTTCGAACCACTTGAGTACTTTTTCGTGGTCGATCACCGCTGCCGTCGGCGAAAGTTTGCCGGAGCAGACGTAGTATTTGCCATCCGGGCTGATGTTGACGCCGTGCGGGTTCTTCGGAACGGGAACATAGCAAGTCAGCGCGGTCTTCGGATCAGTATTGCTCTTGGCGGTGCCGTCGACGACCGGTACCTTGGAGGTGCCGATGGTGGTGAACTTGCCGGCCTTGACCGCCGCTTCGATACGCGCCACGTTAAAGAACAGGCAGGCATCGCGTTCGCTGGCCATCATGTCGGCAAACAGTGCACCGCCCTCGGTGTTGTACTGGTTGGTGGCAGCCAGTTTGCCATCGTACGAGGTGGCAGCAAGGTCCATGTTGCCATCGACCCTGACTTGCCAGCGTACTTCCATGGTGGCAGCGTCGACACAGGAGAACAGGCAGCCGTACTTGCTCGGGTCTTTCAGATCACGGCCATCGTTGGGCAGCGGAATATGGAATTCGGCGCCGCAGAAAACGCGGGTGGTGTAGTTGATCGCCTGATCAACCGGGTCGCGCTTGTCCGGGAAGATGCCGTGAAAGCCCATGATATTGGGCAGCTCGGTGATCTTGTCACATTCGAAAGTATCCATCTTAATACGTGCGATACGGCCGTGGATCTTGTCGTTGACGAACATCCACTTGCCGTCGTAAGTGCCGTCCTTGTACGACATATGCACGTGGTGCGTGTCGCCGGTGGTGTATTTCAGCTGACCATTCGGCTTGGTGCCGATAATGGCCTTCGATTCATTGGTAACGCCCCAGCCAATCAGGCAGTCGGTGTTGAAAACCGGGATTTTCTTGAGCTGGCGACCGGAAGGGTAACCATAGATCCGCACGTCGCCGGAGTGACCGCCACTGGAGAATGAATAGTATTCGTCGAGTTGGCCTGGATGTACTTCATATTTGCTGTAATCAACCTTGCCTGCGGCGGCCGGCGCAGCGGCCGGGGCGGCAGCAGGTGCCGAGGCCGGGGCAGCCGGTGGCGCGCTTTCCTTGTTGCAGCCAGCCAAGCCGAGTGACAGGCCGGCACCGGCGAGTCCGGTAAAGGCGGCCTTGTTCAGAAACTTGCGACGCCCTTGGTCTTCGGGTGTCGTCTGTGCTTCGGTTGTTTCCAGTTCAGGTTTTTGCGTGCTCATTTTGCTTGTCCTCTCCAGCGTGAATATCGGTTCAGTCATTTCCCGGACACTCTGCACACCGATTGGTGCGGAGCACTTCGGCCACGGCCACTTCATGATCGACCTGCGACATATTGCCGCACATTATGGATCTGTGGGAAAACGGATTGATTTGATCCAAATCAAACAACTTAAAAGCTCTGGGAGGTGATGCCTCATTCAAGCCGCTGGCGGTTCATTTACGGTCGGCAGAAGGGTAATATCCCGTACAACAACGATGGCCAAAAGCCACAAGGGAGGGCGACGATGCACGACAAGCAAATGATTGACGCGGACAACGAGTCAGATGCAGAGCGCCTGGCGACGCTGGAGGCTCTGCTCACCGAGCTGGTTCAGACAGCAAGCACTGCACTCGGCAGCGACCTCGTGTCGGTACTGTTGTTCGGTTCCGCTGCTGAAGGGCGGTTGCGCGCCAACTCCGATGTCAATGTGCTGATGCTGATCAAGTCATTTGACGCGCAGCGTGTTGATCTCTTGCGCGAACCGCTGCGTCTGGCGCATGCCGCAGCGCGCGTCGAGGTCATGTTCCTGCGTAAAGATGAACTGCCCGTTGCGGCAGAGCTCTTTGCGGTCAAATTCAACGACATTCGTAGCCGCCATCGTCTGCTGTACGGCAGCAATCCGGTCGAGTCGCTGTCAATTGATCCTGTGGAATTGCGCCGGCGCCTGCGCGAAGTCCTCCTGAACCTGGCCATCCGTTTGCGTGAGCGTTATGCCTTGGTCAGTTTGCGCGAAGAGCAGCTGGCCCGTGTGCTGGCTGAGGCTGCAGGGCCGCTACGTGCTGCTGCGGTGGCCGTGCAAAGTTTACAGGGAAAGACCGCCCTCGCGCCGCGCGAAGCGCTGGAAGCGGTAGCGTCGGCGACGCAGGACGAGGAATTTATCCGGGCCGTCGCGCTACTGCCATTGGCCCGGGCGCAGGCGCAGCTGCCGCCGGGCGCGGGTGGGCCGGCCCTGCTTGCCCTGTCGCGACTGGCCAGTGACCTGCGCCTGTCGCTGGAAAGCGCAGTGCCGTGAGTGGCCCGCTTTTTTTGCTGGTTTATGCGGCGCTCGCGCTGGCCGTCAATCTCTGGCTGCGTCATGATCAGCGTCAGCGCGAAGCCGCCAAGCCGGCGCGCTTCATGGAGATCGCACAGGACCCGTACCTCGTTGCCTTTTTGCGTGAGGGGCCGAAGGCGGCGGTGCATCTCGCGGTTTTTTCGCTCCTTGATCGCGGTTTGCTCGAAGAGGCAGACGGTTCGCTGCGACGCGCGGGTGCCGACGCAGACGCCTTCGCCCGGCGCCCGATCGAAAAAGCTATCCTGTCCCGCTGCAGTGGCTGGACCGAAGTGGCTGCACTCGAAACCAGTCATGGCGTCATGGCTGCCTGCCAGGCCTGTCAGCGTGAGCTGCAGAAGCAGCAACTGCTGGCTGATGCCGATATTTTCAGTGAGCGCTTCTACCCGTTTGCTGCAAGCCTCGCTTTGCTGACCGGTGCAGCGACGGCGCGCGCCTGGTGGGCGGTCGCACATGACCGGCACAACATCGGCTTTCTGCTGGCACTCGCGCTGATCGGCAGCGTCGCGCTGATCGCTGCCTGGCGGCGGCGTCGCACCGGTCTGGGTGATGCGACCTTGGCGCGCTTGAAGGTGCTGTTTGCCAAACTAAAACGCAATTCGTCCAGGCTTGTGCCGGGCGGCGAAAGCAATGAGGCGGTACTCACCGCGGCAGTATTCGGCTTGGCCGTGTTGCCGGTGGACAGCTTTCCGTATATCGAGCGTGTGTTTCCCAAGCCAACGTCGGGTGGCGATGGGGGCGGCGGGGGCGATAGCGGGGGCACTGGCAGCGGTGGTTCGGATAGTGGGGGTTGTGGCGGCGGATGCGGTGGATGTGGCGGGTAACAAAGTGCGGATAAAAGCACTACGCCGAGGGTGTTCCACGCCTTGTTGCTAAAATCACCTGATGCATTAGTCATGAATAGTCCAAAATGGCTATTGCCGCACAAGATGCAAAGAAGATATACTTGGCGGCCATGACTGGGATTTCTCGCCGTTTTTGGAATATCCCGGCAATTTAAACGACGGTATTTGTCCTGAAGCTTGTATTCGAGCTTGCTGATTTGTGACCTTCGCAGGAGTGATAATGACGATGAAACTGAAAAACTTGCTGTTTGTTCTGGGTATTGCGGGTTCCGCCACGGCAAGCGCCAATACCTACCTGTTGGGTGATCTCACGGCTTCCATCCTTCCACCAACCGTTATTACACACGCACCTGGTTCATTTGAAGATCTTTTTTTCTTCAATCTCAGCGTCGCGTCGATTGGTAGTGCAACGGTAGCGGATCTCCCCATCACCGGCCCGTCGGGCAGCCTGTTTGATATTGTCGGCGGCTCGTTCTCCACTTTCCTGTACCAGGACTACGGTACTGTCGGAAGTGTCGATGTTGCCGATAGCGGATTTATCCTCGGAACCGGTAATTATGTATATTCTTCCGGTCCTCTTGCGGTCGGCAATTACTACATCAAGATCGTCGGTACGGCGGTTGGCAGCGCCGGCGGCACCTATATGACACAAGCGACCGCATTGCCGGTCCCGGAGGCTGATACCTCGGCCATGATGATGGCTGGATTGGGTTTGATGGGCGTGATAGCCCGGCGTAGAAAACAAAACGCAACAGCCCACTAGGCTTCAGAATGCATCAAGACAAACCCCGCTTCGGCGGGGTTTGTCTTATCTGCGTGCATCTTTTGCTATTTCGAATGCCGTTGTCGAAGCGTCCTTGTTGTGCACCAGCCAGCAACCGGGGTCGGCCACAGTAAATGTGTTTTGGGTGGCGTACGAAAGACAGCGCAGGCCGCCACGACAAAGTCGTTCATAACTGCATTTTTCACACCCGCTGGCAATTTGTGCCGGGTCACGCAACTGGCGAAACAGTTTTCCGTCATAGAGTTCGTCGAGCGGTGTCTGATGCAGATTGCCGGCATTGATCGGCATGCGCCGGCAGGGGTAGAGCGTGCCGTCGGGCATCACGGTTATTAGTGTATCTCCGGCCGTGCAGCGATACGCCGGGCCGCCTGCGAGAAACTGCAGTGCGCGGTGCAGCGCGATTTCGGTGCGGTGGCCGAAACGCTGGGCTATACCAGACTCGATTTGCAGTTTCGTCTGGCGCATCAGTTCAATGAACGCGCGTGTTTCGTCCACCGACAAGCCCTGTAATGCGCCACCCTGACCCTGCGGAATCAGCCGGTCGGCCCACACTCTCGTAACTTTCAGCCGCTGCCCGAGGCGCGCAACGTCGGAAAACTCACGAAAATTATCCCGGTGTGCGGTAAAGGAAAGCATCGTGCGTACACCCGCAGCGACCAGCCGTTTGACACCCGCCACGACGGCGGCGTGGTTGCCGGCACCGCGCAGGGCGTCGTGCGTGGCCGGCGTCCCCTCGATGCTGACCTGCACGAAGCGCGGCGACCAGAACGCCAGCCGGCGTGCCATGGCGTCGTCGATCAGCGTGCCGTTGCATAAAATGGCAAAGCTGAACTCATCGCGCAATGCGGCAATATGTTCGAGCAGATCGGGGAATTCGGGATGCGCAAACGGCTCGCCGCCGGTCAGCGTGATGTGGCCCGTGATGCGCGGTGAGCTTGCCGTGAGGAAGGTGCGAAACTGGTCAAGGATTGGCAGCCAGCCGGCCATGCCGCCACCATTGTTACGATAGTCATCCTGATAGCAGTGCGCGCAGCGCAGGTTGCATCGGTCGGTAAGGTGCCACTGCAGGAGCAGACGGGACGGGCGATAGGGGCGGGCCATTGACACTTGAAGCGCTCCACAAGCAGTCAAAATTGCCTGGAACCCCTACCGCAGACGCGCAATCTCTGCGCCTTGCGGTAGGGGTCAATGGGTTTTGTCACAGCCTCACCCAGCGCGATTCAGCGACTTGAGAAACGCTTCGGCGTTCTGGAAACCGATGACCCGCTGGCCGTCGATTTCCTTACCTTGTGCGTTAAAAAAAATGATGCCGGGCGGGCCGTAGAGTTTGAAGCGTTGCAGTAGCGCCTTGTCATCATCCGAGTTGGCGGTGACATCGGCCTGCAGCAGCGTCCAGCCGGAGAGTTTCGCCTGCACGCGCGCATCCGCGAAGGTGTAGCGCTCAAGCTCCTTGCATGACACACACCAGTCTGCGTAAAAATCGAGCATCACGGGTCTGCCGGCAGCTTTGACGCGGGCGTCGAGCTCGGCAACGGATTTGACGCGATCGAAGGGCAATGCTTTTGCTTCGGCCACCACGCTGCCACTGCGCATGCCGGAAAGCGGCTGCAGCGGGTCTTTCGCACCCGAGAGCGCACCAACCAGCATGGCAGCACCGGTGAGCAACATGACGACGCCGATGCCTTTCCAGAAACGGTGCCAGCCTTTTGCGTGCGGCGGTAGCGAGTCGAGGGCGTGCATATAAATTGCGGGGATGATCAGCAGTGCGGCCCAAGCGAGTAGTTGAACAGTGACCGGGATGACCGGCGAGACCAGCCAGATGGCGGTGCCGAGCAGTATCACGCCGAAGGCTTTCTTGACCGCCTCCATCCACGGTCCCGATTTGGGTAGCAAGGTGCCGGCCGACAGGCCGACAGCGAGCAACGGCGCCCCCATGCCGATACCCATCACAAACAGTGCCGCGCCGCCGAGCAGGGCATCGTGCGTCTGGCCGATGTAGAGCAGCGCACCGGCCAGCGGGGCGGCGACGCAGGGGCCGACGATCAGCGCCGAGAGGGCGCCCATGGTAAATACGCCAATGCCGCGCCCGCCTTGCAGATGGCCGGCTTCCTCAGTGAGTTTGCTTTGTAGTGCGGTCGGCAGTTGCAGCTCGTAAAAACCGAACATTGAGAAAGACAGCGCGACGAAGACGAGTGCAAAACTGCCGAGCACCCACGGGTTCTGCAGTGCGGTGGATAGCAGTGTGCCGGTAAAACCGGCAGCAACACCGGCCAGCGCGTAGGTGACGGCCATCCCGAGAACATAGGCGATGGAGAGCGCGAAGCTGCGGCCGCGCGAAACGTGGTGGCCGTGGCCGACGATGATGCCGGAGAGGATCGGGATCATCGGAAAGACGCAGGGCGTCAGCGACAGGCCGAGGCCGGCAACGAAGAAGAAGGCAAGAATCGTCCAGAAACCGGCATTTTTCAGCACGCCAGCGATGCGCGAGGTTTCGTCGCCGCCGGCCGCCGGCACGGGTGGGCTGCTTTTTGCCGGGCTTGCGCCCGGCGCCGGCAGCTCAACAGTCAGTTTCTGTTGCTGCGGCGGGTAACAGATGCCGGCGTCGGCGCAGCCCTGCGAGGTGACTTTCAGGGTCAGCGCCAGCGGGCCTGAGCTGTTGCGTTCGAGCGGCAGACGGATCACGGCTTCCTGGTAAAAGACCGCAACCTTGCCGAAGGTGTCATCCTCCTTTTCCTTACCTTTGGGCAGATCCGGCGTACCGAGTTGCACGGTCGCCGGCTCAGCAGAAAAACGGAATTTGTCGCGGTAAAGGTAATAGCCCTTGGCAATTTCGAAGCGAACTTCAATCGTCTGGCTGTCGACCGCGCGGGCAGTGGGCTTGAATGCAAGTGCCGGGTCAAGAAACTCTTCCGCGTGCACCAGCGGTGCGAGCAGCATTAGCAGGGGAAATAGCCAGTGGATTCGGAATGCGTTCATTTCGGATTTCAGCTTAGTCAGTCGAGCGGGTTTCGGCGGCTACCCAGGCGAGATATTCAGGCAGACCCTCTGTGATTGGGACGGCGATTATCTCGGGAAGTTCGTAAGGATGCTGCGCGCAGATCGCCGCGGCAAGCGCGGGATAGCCAGTGGCGGTGGTTTTGATCAGCAGCGGCACCTCGCCCGCGGTTTCAACCGCCCCTTGCCAGCGATAGACCGAACGGCAGGGTGCCAGGATAGTCACGCAAGCGGCGAGGCGCGCTTCGACGAGTGCCCGGGCCAGAACTTCGGCAGCCGGCTGGTCGGGTAGGTTGGTGAGGACAAGGAGCGTGCTCATTGCTTGAATTCTACTCCCACAGGCAGCGGGCATCTTCGGCAGACAGTTCGAGCACTTCAAGCACCTTGCGCCGCGAAGTCTGGCCACTTTTGAGACTGACCGCCGCTTTCGCCACCCCCAGCCGCTCGGCAAGGAAACCAATCAGTGCGGCATTGGCCTTGCCATCGACGGGCGGGGCCGCCAGCCGGATTTTCAGCGCATCGCCGTACAGCCCGGCGACTTCGGTTTTTTTGGCACCTGGCTGGATGTGTAGCGTCAGCGTAATACCGCGGTCGCCGGAACGCAGCCATTCGGCCATCAGGGAGGGCTCACAGGAAGATCAGCACCAGCTGTGCGAGCAGGATGGCGATCAGCGGTGAGAGATCAATGGCCGCAATGGGCGGAATGACGCGCTGAATCGGGCGCAGGAAGGGGCGGGTCAGTTGAGCAACCGGCTGCCCGAGTGGCGAATAGGGATTGACCCAGGAGAGGACCGCTTGCAGGAAAAGGGCGCCGATCAACAGGTAGATGCTCAGCCGCAAGGTGGCGAGCGCGCCTTGCCAGAAAATAAGGGCGGACAGATTGCCGGAGGCCAGCAGTTCAAGATCGCCACGCAGTGAAAATACGGCGAACAACAATAAAACCTGCAGCAGATAAGCCGGCAACAGACTGGCCAGATCGAGGCCAAAAAGTCCGGGCAGTAGCTTGCGCAACGGTTTGACCAGCCAGTTGGTGAGCTGCACGATGAAGTTTCCGGCCTGATTGCTGAACGAGACACGGAAGGCCTGCATGTAAAAGCGCAGCAGTAGCGCAGCGCTCAGAAAACTGATCACCGCGTCGAGCAGAAACAGTCCGGCTTGGGCAACCATCGTCAGTCCTTGCCGAGCTGTTGACCCAACTCGCGACCACGCGAATCAGCCGCCAGAATGCCGGCGACGATACCGTCTTTCACGCCGCATTCAGCCATCCTACGCAAGGCCGCTTCGGTGGTGCCGCCTTTTGAAGTGACGCGCTCGCGCAATACGCTGGCCGGTTCATCTGACTGGGCGGCGAGCCGGGCAGCGCCGAGTGCTGTTTCTATCGACAACTGGCGCGCCTGCTCCGGGGTGAACCCGAGCTGTGCTGCCGCCTCCTGTAGCGCTTCAATGAACAGGAATGCATAGGCCGGCCCGCTGCCCGAGACGGCGGTAACCGCATCCATCTGTACCTCGTCGTCGACCCACAGCGTGCTGCCAACGGCCTGCAGGATGCGCTCGGCACCAATCCGTTCGGCTTCTGAAACGGCTGGCAGCGCATAAAGGCCGGTAACCCCGGCACCGATCAGCGCCGGCGTGTTGGGCATGGTACGTACCAGTTTGTCGTGCCCGCCAAGCCAGCGCGACAAATCGGCCAGGCGCAGGCCAGCGGCGATACTGATGATCAGTTGTTGCTTCAGGTAAGGCAGTAGCGGTGCACAGGCTTCGCGCATTTGTTGTGGCTTGACCGCCAGCAACACGGCATCACAGTCAAGGGCTGCCGTCGTCGGCGCGGCGTAACAGCGCACGCCGTAATTTGCTTCCAGCTTGGCTCGCGTTTCGGCACCCAGCTCGATCACGGCAATGTCGCCGGCTTCGAAACCGGTGTTCAGCAGGCCGCCGATCAGGGCATTGGCCATGTTGCCGCCACCCAGGAAAGTGATTTTCATGCGTAGTTTCTTTCACCAAAGATTGCCGTTCCGACGCGTACCAGCGTTGCGCCCTCGGCGATTGCCGCCTCCAGGTCGTGCGACATGCCCATCGAGAGCGTATCCATTGCCAGACCATCAGCCTGCAATTGTTCGTAGAGTTCGCGCAGGCGGCGAAAGGGCAGCCGTTGCGCGGAAAAGGTTTCGACCGGTTCGGGGATTGCCATCAGCCCGCGCAGCCGCAAGCGCGGCAAGCGGGCAATCGCACTGGCCAGCGCCGGCGCTTCCGCCGGCGAAGCGCCGCTTTTCGTTGCCTCACCGCTGACGTTGACCTGCAGGCACACCGATAGAGGCGGTAGCGACTCGGGGCGCTGTTCGGAGAGGCGCTCGGCGATCTTCAGCCGGTCGATCGAATGCACCCAGTCAAAATTTTCCGCCACCGGACGTGTCTTGTTGCTCTGCAGAGGGCCGATGAAGTGCCACTCGAGTCCGCACATACGCAGCCCGGCGATTTTTTCGAGACCTTCCTGTACATAGTTTTCGCCAAAGGCCTGCTGACCAGCGGCTGCCGCATCGCGCACACAATCGGCAGGCCAGGTCTTGCTGACCGCGAGCAGGGCAACATCGCGCGGGTCGCGTCCGTATTGGCGGGCAGCGGCGTCGATACGTGCGAGAACGGCTTGCAGGTTAGCGGAAATTGTTGTCATAATCGAGCGATGCGCAGATGCCTTGAAGTATAGCATCGCACCCTGTGGTCAGCCTGAGGACGAATACCGATGGACATTACCGAACTCCTTGCCTTCAGCGTCAAGAACAAGGCTTCCGACCTGCACCTGTCGTCCGGCCTGCCGCCGATGATCCGTGTGCATGGTGACGTGCGCCGCATCAACCTGCCGGCAATGGAGCACAAGGACGTGCACGCCATGGTGTACGACATCATGAACGACGGTCAGCGCAAGCACTACGAAGAGACTCTGGAGTGCGACTTTTCTTTCGAGATCCCGAATCTGGCGCGCTTTCGCGTCAATGCCTTCGTGCAGAACCGGGGTGCGGCGGCGGTCTTCCGGACGATTCCGTCGAAGGTACTGACGCTTGAAGAGCTGAATTGCCCGAAGATTTTCAAGGACATTGCCGAGTATCCGCGCGGTATTGTTCTCGTCACTGGGCCGACCGGCTCGGGCAAGTCGACCACGCTGGCGGCGATGGTCAACCACGTTAACGAAAACGACCATGGCCACATTCTCACCGTTGAAGACCCGATCGAATTCGTCCATGAGTCAAAGAAATGCCTGATCAACCAGCGTGAGGTCGGGCCGCACACCCTGTCGTTCTCCAACGCGCTGCGTTCGGCGCTGCGTGAAGATCCCGATGTGATCCTCGTGGGTGAAATGCGCGACCTCGAAACCATCCGTCTCGCCTTGTCCGGCGCCGAAACCGGCCACCTGGTTTTCGGTACCCTGCACACCTCCAGCGCGGCCAAGACGGTCGACCGCATCGTCGACGTCTTCCCGGCTGCCGAAAAGGAAATGGTTCGTTCGATGCTCTCCGAATCACTGCGGGCGGTGATCTCGCAGACACTGCTCAAGACCAAGGATGGTCTTGGCCGTACCGCAGCACATGAAATCATGATCGGCACGCCGGCCATCCGTAACCTGATTCGCGAAAACAAGGTTGCGCAGATGTACTCGGCGATCCAGACCGGTGCGCAGCTCGGCATGCAGACGCTCGATCAGAACCTGCTCGAGCTCGTACGCCGGAACATCGTCTCAGCCGCAGAAGCACGCGGCAAAGCCGCCAACAAGGACGCTTTCCCCGGCTAGCGCCGCGGGCATAGCACGTCAAAAGGAACCAAGATGGAACGCGATCAGGCATTGAAATTCATGCACGACCTCCTGCGCCTGATGTCGCAGAAGAATGGCTCCGACCTGTTCATTACCGCCAATTTTCCGCCGGCAATCAAGATCGACGGCAAGGTGATGCCGGTTTCCAACCAGACGCTGACGCCGCAGCACACGGCTGACTTGGCGCGTTCGGTGATGAATGATCGGCAGGCGGCCGAATTCGAATCAACGAAAGAGTGCAATTTTGCCATTTCGCCAACCGGTATCGGCCGTTTCCGCGTCAATGCGATGGTTCAGCAAGGGCGCGTCGGCGTCGTCTGTCGTACGATCAACATGTCGATTCCGACCCTTGACGAGCTTGAGCTGCCAACGGTGCTGAAAGACATTGCGATGACCAAGCGCGGTTTGGTTGTTTTTGTCGGCGGTACGGGTACCGGCAAATCGACCTCGCTTGCCGCGCTCCTCGATCACAGAAACCGCAACAGCTACGGACATATCATCACTGTTGAAGACCCGATCGAGTATGTCCACGAACACAAGAACTGCATCGTTACGCAGCGCGAGATCGGGGTCGATACCGATTCGTGGGAAGTGGCATTGAAGAACACGCTGCGTCAGGCGCCCGACGTCATCATGATGGGCGAAATCCGTGACCGCGAAACGATGGACCACGCCATCGCCTTTTCCGAAACCGGCCACCTCTGTCTCGCCACCTTGCACGCCAACAGTGCAAACCAGGCGATCGACCGGATCATCAACTTCTTCCCGGCAGATCGCCGGCAACAGTTGCTGATGGACCTCTCGCTCAATTTGCGCGCCCTGGTTTCGCAGCGCCTGTTGCCGAAAAAAGACGGCAAGGGTCGTGCCGCGGCGATTGAAATCATGCTCAACTCGCCACTCATCTCCGACCTGATTTTCAAGGGCGAAGTGCACGAGATCAAGGAGATCATGAAGAAGTCGCGCGAGATCGGCATGCAGACCTTTGATCAGGCGCTGTTCGATCACTTCGAGGCCGGCCGCATCACCTACGAGGATGCTTTGCGCAACGCCGACTCGATCAATGACCTGCGTCTGCAGATCAAGCTGCACGGCAAGGATTCGAAGGACCGCGACCTCAACTCCGGCATCGGCCATCTGGATATTGTTTAGACGGCTACGAACAAAATATTAACCAAAAACCGCATTCAACACAGAGAACACGGAGAAAAACACAGAGAAAACAGAGAGATTGTTTGAAATGACGACTCACCCAGTTGGTGAGTTAAAGCTTTACCCCCGTGACCTCTGTGGCTCTGTGTTCTCTGTGTTGAAAGCGCTTGTAACTGAGTTTTCCAGGATCAAACTTTCCGATTGCTGCCGGCAACCATCTTGAACTCGTACAGCCGGCATTCGAGCGCGCCGTTGAAGAGCGGCGTTTTCTTGCTCGGCGTCAGGCGCATCATCTTCGGCAGGCGCGTATCGGCGCTCAGCAAGTAGCAGTTCCAGCCGGCAAACTTGCGCTTCAGGGCGCTGCCGAGCAGCGGGTAGAACTCGGCCAGATCGTCAAGCTCGGATAGCCGTTCGCCATAGGGCGGGTTGGCAACCATCACACCGCTGGCAAGCGGCGCGTCGATCGCCAGTACATCGCCGGAAGTCAGGCTGACGGCCGGCAGCAGGCCGGCGCGATCGAGGTTGGCGAGCGCGGCGCGCACGGCGACCGGCGACAGGTCGCTGCCGTAAATATGGGCAAATTCAGCAGGCTTTTCGGCATCCATTGCCGTATCGAGCATTTCTTTCCAGCCGGGCAGATCGAAATTTTTCAGGCGCTGAAAACCAAAATCACGCCCGGCGCCGGGCGCGATATTGAGCGCCATCTGCGCCGCTTCGACCAGAAAGGTGCCGCCGCCACACATCGGGTCGATCAGCGGCGTTCCTGGCTGCCAGCCGGAAAGACGCAGGATGCCGGCAGCAAGGTTTTCCTTGAGCGGTGCTTCTACGGTTTTCTGGCGCAGGCCGCGCTGGTAGAGCGGCGCGCCCGAGGTGTCGATGTAGAGCGTGCATTCGTCGGCGGTGATGAAGGCGTGGATGCGCACGTCCGGTTCGCGCGTATCGACGCTGGGGCGCTTGTCGAACTCGCGCCGGAAGCGGTCGCAAACGCCATCCTTGATACGTAGCGTAATGAACTCCAGGCTCTTCAGTGAACAGTTGATTGCCGTCACGTAAACGCGAATTGTCTGCTCGACATCGAACCACGTGCTCCATGGTGTATCCATTGCCAGCCGGTAGATGTCATCTTCCTTCAGGTAGCGGCCATGGGCGACCCGCCACAGGACGCGCGTGGCAATCCGCGAATGCAGGTTGATGGCATAGCAGGCCGGCCAGTCGGCGGCAAAATGCACACCACCTGGAATCTGCTTGACGTGCGCGACGCCGGCCGCAGTCAGGTCTTCTACCAGCAACTGCTCAAGGCCACGTGGGCAGCTTGCGAAGAATTTTTCCACGATTATTTCCGAGTGGGCATTGCGTTAAAACGGCTTGAGGACGACCAGGAAGATGACGGCCAGCAGCACCAGTACGGGCAGCTCGTTGAACCAGCGAAACCAGACATGGCCGGGCGTCTTCCGACCGGCCTGAAAATCCCGCAACAGGCGACCGCAGTAGAGGTGGTAGCCGACCAGAACTACGACCAGCGTCGTCTTGGCGTGCAGCCAGCCGCCGGAAAAGCCAAAGCCCAGCCACAGCCACAGACCCAGACCAACGGCCAGAATGCCGAGCGGCGTCATGAAACGGTAGAGCTTGCAGGCCATCAATAGCAGACGGTCGCGCTCGGCCACGCTACCCGGTTCGACCATCGCCAGATTGACGAAGATGCGCGGCAGGTAAAACAGGCCGGCAAACCAGCTGACGACCATCCAGAGATGCAAGGCCTTGACGATCAGCATTGAATTTTCCTTTCCTGCCACGCAGCTTCGATGCCGTCCTCGACAAGCGGATAGCGCAAGTTTGCCCGTAGTTCTTTCTTGATCCGCTGGTTGGCCAGTCGGCGTGATTCGCTCATGAACGACAGCTGCAATGGACGCATCTGCTCGACCGCCTCGGCACGTGACAGGCGCGGTGCCTTGGGCAGGTCAAAACGTTTGGCCACAAGATCAAAATATTCACCCATTTTCATTTCTGAATCATCTGTTGCGTTGTACGCCCGGTTCGCCTGCCCGTAGCGTAGGGCCGCGCAGGCCAGCATCGCCAGGTCGTCGGCGTGAATGTGATTGGTGAATACATCGTCTTCATCGCGCAGGGCTTGCGTGCCTTTTTGCAAACGCTCAATTGGCAGACGATCAGCCGCGTAGATGCCAGGTGCGCGCAAAATGCTGATTACCACGCCGTGCCGCCGCCCGAAGATACGTAACTGGCGTTCGGCATCGACCCGCCGCGCGGCGCGCGCAGTCGTCGGCTTCGGGGTGCGCGTCTCGTCGATACGTTCGCCGGCGCAGTCGCCATAGACGCCACTGGTGCTTATGTAGACGAGGCGCTGTGGTAAACTTTTTCCCTTGGCCAGTGCTGCCAGCAGTTTGCGGGTTCGAGTGTCGAGCGGGCCGTGATCGGGGGGCGGTGCAAAGTGCATGACGATTTCCGCCAGTCCGGCAATGCGCCTCAGGCTGGATGCATCGTCAAGGTTAGCCAATACCGGGGTAGCGCCCGCATCCCGCCACGCGGCGCACTGCAGCGGGTCACGGAGCAGTGCGAAAATCCGATAGCGGCCAAGCAGCCGCGGCAAGGTACGGCGCGCCACGTCACCGCAGCCGACAATCAATAGTTTTTGCACCACGCAATTTTACCGGATTCGGAAAGCAGGGGAGTGTCAATGAGTTTTCAGGTCAACATCGAGCCCGGTCAACACCGTTTTCAAACGCAGGCTGGCGAGACAATTCTCGATGCTGCCTTGCGCCAGGGTCTGACGTTTCCCTACGGTTGTCGTGACGGCGCTTGTGGTGCATGCCGTGGCAAGGTGCTCAGTGGTGAGATCGATCACGGCAAAGCCCAGACGCATGCACTGAGCAGCGATGATCGTGCCGCAGGGTTCGCTCTTTTTTGCTGTGCAACGGCCAAAAGTGATTTGAGCATCGAAAGTAAGGAAGTTCGCTCGTTGCAGGACATTCCGATCAAAACGCTGCCGGCACGCATTCAGAAGCTGAACCGTGCAGCGCCCGATGTGATGATTGTCGAACTCAAATTGCCGGCCAGTGAACGCCTGCAATTTCTGGCCGGCCAGTACATCGACATTCTGCTCAAGGACGGCCGGCGACGCGCTTTTTCGCTGGCCAATGCGCCGCATGACGATGCCTGTCTGCATCTACACATCCGCCAGGTGGTGGGCGGGCAATTTACCGGGCAGGTGTTTGATACCCTGAAAGAGCGTGACATCATCCGTCTGAACGGGCCGCACGGCAGCTTCTTTCTGCGGGAAGACTCAGCGAAGCCGATCATTCTGGTCGCCGGTGGTACGGGATTTGCCCCGATCAAAGCGATTGTCGAGCATGCCATTGCCGAAGGTTGCCAGCGAACAATGACTGTCTACTGGGGCGGTCGTCAGCGCGTCGATCTTTATCTGATGCCGCTTGCTGAACAATGGTCCGTTGAAAATCCGCATATCCGCTTCATCCCGGTGCTCTCCGAAAGCACGCCGGCGGCGTGTTGGTCCGGGCGTACCGGCCTTGTTCACCAGGCTGTCATGGAGGATTTTCCTGACCTTTCCGGCCATCAGGTGTATGTTTGTGGTGCTCCGGCCATGGTCGCTGCCGCCAGACGTGATTTGATCGGCGAGTGCAGACTGCCGGATCGTGAATTTTTTGCCGATTCCTTCGAGTTTTCCAACGACCCAACGAACAAGCCGGACTGACCGCCATGCCCGATGTCTTTATTTCCCGCCAGCCTCTGGTCAATCGTCAGAGCAAGATAATCGCAACCCGCCTGACACTTCATCTTGGGGGCAAGTTCAGCACCAGGGATGCCGCACAAACACTCAGTGCCTTGAGCGAAGTCTGGCCGGAAGGTGAAAAACTGGTTTTTATCAACTGCGGGGAAACCCCCTGCGACGCCGAACTGCTGAACTGGGCAGTGCCCGCCAACGCAACAATTGAACTTGATTCTTCGCCTTTTGCCGGTGACGGGAAAGATGATTTTGTCGCCGCCCTGCAGGCGCAACAGCCGTCTCTATGTCTTGACTTCGATGCCCAGGCGGCACAAGCCATTTCCTCAGGTGTGCAGTTCCGTTTTATCGCATTTGACGCAAAAACGTTTTCTCCACCGCAACTCAAGGTATTGGCAACCAAGACGCAGCCTTACGGAATTGGCGTTGCCTTCAATGTCGAATCCGCACAGGCGTTCCAGGCCTGTCTCGACGCCGGCATGAATGCCGCTGCCAGCTGGTTTTTCAAGCAGCCAAGCATTGCCAAGGCGAAAACACTCAACCCGGGCCAGGCCCAGATCGTGCGCGTGCTCAATCTGGTGCGTAAAAACGCCGACATCAAGGAAATCGAAACGGCACTCAAGCATGATGTTGCCCTGTCATACAAGCTCCTGCGTTACATCAACTCAGCGGGTTTCGGGCTGTCCTGCGAAATTCAGTCTTTCCGTCACGCAGTCACCATTCTCGGCTACGAGAAACTCAACAAGTGGCTGTCGCTGTTGCTGGCTACCGCCAGCAAGGACCCGATGGCACCCGCGTTGATGCATACCGCATTGACCCGTGCGCGCCTGATGGAGCTGCTCGGGCACGGCCTGGTGGATCGACAGGACTACGACAACCTGTTCATCACCGGCGCCTTCTCGCTGCTCGATGCCTTGCTTGGTGTTGAAATGGATCAAGCCCTGGATGCCATGCATCTGCCCGAGCCAATCTGTGACGCACTTCTGGGCCGGGGCGGGCTCTACGGCCCCTTCCTGGATCTGGCGGTCGCTTCAGAAGGAATGGACGGGGATGCGATCGCCGAACAGGCGGGCATGCTCGGCTTGTCAGCCGACCAATTCAACAATGCACAAATGCAGGCGCTAGCCTTTGCCGGGACGATGGAACTGTAAGTTCGACAGGTGGCCAGCCTTATTCGCCGAGGTACGCCTCGCGCACACGAGGGTTGCGCAGCAGCGCCGAAGCATCGTCGGTCAAGGTGATTTCACCGCTTTCCATGACGTAGCCACGGCTGCTGACCTCCAGCGCCAGCTTGGCGTTCTGCTCGACAAGCAGCGTCGTCATGCCCTCGCGCGCCACCGTCTGGATCACCTCGAAAACTTTCTGCACCATGATCGGCGCCAGACCCATCGACGGTTCGTCGAGCAGCAACAGCTTCGGGCGGCTCATCAGCGCCCGGCCAATCGCCAGCATCTGCTGCTCGCCGCCGGACAGCGTTCCGGCCAGTTGCTGCGCGCGCTCTTTCAAACGTGGCAACAAGCCATAAACGTAGTCGACATCGCGCGCGATTTTCAGCTTGTCGCTGCGGCAGTAGGCGCCCATCAGCAGGTTCTCGGCGATACTCATGCGCGGAAAAACGCCGCGACCTTCGGGCACCAGCGCGATCCCCGCGCCGACCAGCTGATGTGGCGGCAGATCGACGATCTCCCTGCCGCCATAACGAACGCTGCCGCTGGCGGCGTCGAGCAGACGCGCCAGGGCTTTCAGCGTACTGGTCTTGCCGGCGCCGTTGGCACCGATCAGCGCGACCATCTCGCCTTCGTTGATGTGGAAAGTGATGCCACGGACGGCCTGGATGCCGCCATAGGCCACATGCAGGCCTTCGACGATGAGCAATGGCGAAGTGACTGACATTACGCGACTGCGCCGCCAAGATAGGCCTCGATCACACGCGGATCCTTCTGCACCACGGCGGGAACGTCCTCGCTGATTTTCTGCCCGTAATCGAGCACGGCGACACGGTCGCACAGGCCCATCACCAGTTTGACGTCGTGCTCGATGAGCAACACGGTAATGCCATCGGCACGGATACCTTCGACCAGCAGGCGCAGTCCTTCGGTTTCGGTGCGATTCATGCCGGCCGCCGGTTCGTCGAGCGCCAACAGTTGCGGTTCAGTGGCCAGTGCACGGGCGATTTCGAGACGTCGCTGGTCGCCGTAAGATAGATGGCGCGCCAGATCGTCGGCACGGTCGGCCACCCCGACATAATGCAGCAGCTCATCGGCGCGACGATGAATGGCGGCTTCTTCGGAGCGCGTGCGGCGATTACGCAACACCGCGCCAATCACACCGGCACCGGTGCGCACGTGACGGCCGACCATGACGTTCTGGCGCGCCGTCATGTTCGCGAACAGACGGATGTTCTGGAATGTCCGGGCGATGCCGCGTGCCGCAACTTCATGCGGCGCGCTGGCCTTGAGCTTTTCGCCAGCAAAAACGATCTCGCCGCCATCTGGATGATAGAGCCCGGTCAGCACGTTGAAAAAAGTTGTCTTGCCAGCGCCGTTCGGGCCGATCAGACCGTAGATTTCACCCTGCCGAATGGTCAGCGATACGTCGAGCAGCGCCTTGACGCCACCAAAATGCTTGGCAACGCCCCGAGCTTCGAGGAGTAACGGCAGATGCACCGCACTCACGCGCCTTCTCCCTTGAATTCACGGCGGCGTGTCGACGACGGCCACAAACCGGCCGGACGGTAGAGCATGACGACGATCAGCGCCAGGCCGAAGGCCAGCATGCGCAGCGCTTCGGGATCGAGCAGGATCTTGCCGAAGAGCGCCATCTGCACCGGCCCGGCACCGTGCCGGAAGGCTTCCGGCAGCAGCGTCAGCAGGATGCCGCCGAGAATGACGCCAGGGATGTTGCCCATGCCGCCGAGCACCACCATGCACAGCACCATCACCGACTCCATCAGGCTGAACGACTCGGGGCTGACAAAACCCTGGAAACCGGCAAACAGCCCGCCGGCGACGCCACCGAAACTGGCACCCATGGCGAAAGCCAGCAGCTTGATGTTGCGCGTATTGATGCCGCAGGCCCTGGCGGCAATCTCATCCTCGCGGATCGCCACCCAGGCGCGGCCAATGCGCGAATCTTCCAGACGGATGGAAACAAAGACGATGAGCAGCGCCAGGGCGAGAAACAGGTAGTAGTAGGCGTGCAGCGAGGGGATGGTCATGCCGAGAAAATCAATCGGCTTGGCCAGCGTGATGCCGCCCATGTTGATCGCGTCGATGCCGGAAATGCCTTGCGGTCCATTGGTTATATTGACCGGCGCATTGAGGTTGTTCATGAAGATGCGCACGATTTCGCCGAAACCGAGCGTCACGATTGCCAGATAGTCGCCGCGCAAACGCAGCGTCGGCGCGCCAAGAATGATGCCGAACAGGCCGGCCAGCGCTGCGCCGCCGGGAATGATCAGCCACACCGGCAGATGCAGGCCGAAATGCGGACTGGCCAGCAGTGCGTAGAAGTAGGCGCCAACCGCGTAAAAGGCGATGTAGCCGAGGTCGAGCAGGCCGGCGAAGCCGACGACGATGTTCAGCCCGAGCGCCAGCATGATGTAGAGCAGCGCGAAATCGAGGATGCGCAGCCAGGAGTTGCCGAGCAGGTTGCCGACCGTAAATGGCAGCACGGCGAGCAGCAGTCCGAGGAACAGCATCGCGCCGATGGCCGCACGCCGGTTGTGGCGCAAGCTTTCGAAGAAGGTCATGCGCGCTCCGACACTTTCGCGCCAATCAGTCCGGACGGACGGAACACCAATACGCAGATGAGCACCAGGAAAGCGAATACGTCCTGATAATTGCTGCCGAAAACGCCGCCGGTCAGGTCGCCGATGTAACCCGCGCCAAGCGATTCGATCAGGCCGAGCAGGATGCCGCCGAGCATCGCACCGCCGAGGTTGCCGATGCCGCCCAGGACAGCGGCGGTGAAGGCCTTGAGGCCGAGGACGAAACCCATGTAGTAGTGGGCAATTGAGTAGTTGGCGCTGACCATCAGGCCGGCGACGGCGGCCAGTGCCGAACCGATGATGAAGGTGAACGAAATGATCTGATTGACATTTACCCCCATCAACTGGGCAATGCCGGGGTTCTCGGCGGTGGCGCGCATGGCGCGGCCAAGCCGGGTGCGGTGAATGAGCAGCATCAGACCGCCCATCGTCGCGGCGGCGATGAAAATGATGGCCACCTGGATGCTGGTGATCGTCGCGCCGAAAATCTCGTGCTCGCCGTTTGGCAGGATTGGCGGGAAAGCGTGATAGTTTCTTCCCCAGATCAGCATGGCCAGATTCTGCAACACAATCGAGACGCCAATCGCGGTGATCAAGGGTGCCAGTTTGGGCGCCTTGCGCAAAGGCCGGTAGGCGACACGTTCGATGGCAAAACCGACGGCCATGCAAACGAGTGCCGCAGCGATCAACCCGATCAGCACGATGACCACGCCCGGCAGGCCGCTATCGGCCAGCAGCTTGATGACGGCGAGCGCGACCAGGGCACCGATCATCACCACTTCACCGTGCGCGAAATTGATCAAGCCCATGATGCCATACACCATCGTGTAACCAAGCGCGACCAGGGCATAAATGCTGCCAAGCACGAGACCGTTGATGATTTGCTGGATGAAAATATCCATCGAAAGCCAGTGCAAGAGTGAAAGCGGTCGTGAAACTGCGGATGCAGAAACGGCACCCGAAGGTGCCGTTTCATTTTAACAGGCGTACTGCGTTTATTTCTTCTCGACTGCCGCCTTGGTGGACTCGGCTGCATTCTTGACGGCATCCGCACCCGCCTTGACGCCTTCCTTGGCCATTTCTTTGGCTGCCTCGCCCGTGGCCTTGGCCGCTTCGCCGGTGGCTTTGGCGGCTTCCTTGATTGCGTCTTTGGCTTCGGCAACGGCCTCCTTGGCCGCTTCTTTCACGCTTTCCTTGGCAGCTTCCATGGCGCCGCCGCCGAGGGTTTCGAGATACTCCCACTTGCCGGCCTTGACCTGGTACATCGAAATCGAACCGCCTTTCAGGTCGCCCAGGTCGTCAAACATGACTTTTGCCGTTACGCCCTGGTAGGCCGTTTTGCCGATTTCCGGCAGGTACTTGGCCGGCTCGACCGAGTTGGCGCGCTTCATGGCGTCTGCGGCAACCATCACGGCATCATAAACATACGGTGCGTAAAGCTGGATCTGGCCGTATTTGGCGGTGAATTTTTCGCCAAATGCTTTGCCGCCAGGCATGTTGTCGAGCGGCACGCCAGGCAGCGAGCAATACTGGCCTTCGCTTGCTGCACCCGCAAGCTTGATGAACTCGGGCGTGCAGCCACCGTCGCCGGTCAGGAATTTCGTGGTCTTCAAGCCAAGCGTTTTCATCTGCTTGGCCATCGGGCCGCCCTGCGCATCCATGCCGCCGTAAAAAACGACATCCGGTTTCTTCGACTTGATCTTGGTCAGGATGGCGGCAAAGTCGGTGGCCTTGTCATTGGTGAATTCGTTGGCGACGATCTTGATGCCGGCAGCTTCGACGGCTTTCTTGAACTCGTCAGCGAGGCCCTGTCCGTAGGCAGAGCGATCATCGATAATCGCCACGCTCTTGGCGCCGAGCTGTTTGGCGGCATACTCGCCGAGAATTTTCCCCTGCTGCACGTCGTTGGCCATGACGCGGAAGGCTGTCTTGAAGCCCTGCTGGGTGTATTTCGGGTTGGTTGCGGAGCCCGAAATCTGCGGGATGCCGGCATCAGAATAGAGCTTGGATGCCGGAATGGTGGTGCCGGAATTGAGGTGACCGATGACGCCGTTAACCTTGGCATCGACCAGTTTCTGGGCAACGATGGTGCCCTGCTTCGGGTCAGCCTGGTCATCTTCGGCGAGCAGTTCAAACTTGACCTTGGCGCCGCCGATTTCGAGATTCTGAGCATTCAGCTCATCAACCGCCATACGCGCGCCGTTTTCGTTATCTTTACCGAGGTGCGCCTGCGGGCCGGTGAGCGGCGCCACATGACCAAGCTTGACGGTCACTTCCGGCTTTGGCGCCGGTGCCGGTGCGGCGACCGGTGCAGCAGCAGGAGCCGCGGCCTGCGGCTTCGGCTCTTCCTTCTGACCACAGCCGATCATGGAAATAGCGGCAACAATGGCAAGGGTCATGCTGGGGATGCGCGAGAAGTGCATAGTTTTTCCTCCGGGTGCGATGTTTGATGAAATGAACATACAAGCGACTGATTCTGCGTAGGTGTCAGCACCTTGTCAATGCAAACGAACGGGTAGCCGATCGAAAAAAAACCGGCACGAAGCCGGCTCTTTGTTGCGGATCAGCAATTACTTCAGGCTGAGAATCCATTTGACGAGCTTGGTCGCTTCTTCGGGTTTGACGGCAGCGTTCGGCGGCATCGGAACCGGACCCCAGTTGCCCTTGCCACCCTTCAGGATTTTCTCGGTCAGCATGGCCTCGTCCTTGGCGGTGTACTTCTTGGCAACATCCTTGTAGGACGGACCAACGACTTTTTTGTCAACGTTGTGGCAGGCCAGGCAGTTTTTGGCTTTGGCCAGTGCTTCATCGGCCTGAACAACGCCAGCCGACAGGATGCCGGCAGTTGCCAGCAGGGATACGCAGATCGCTTTCAATTTCATGCTCTCGCTCCGTTCATTTAATAGGGTTTACAACGTACCGATCTTATTTCACTTTGCCCGACTTGGAAAGCGCGGTGGGCGAAATTTCAATTTACAGACCAGCAATACAACATTAACGCCTTCATATCGACAAGCGTTGACACGCTGGCATCAGTGAAGGGCACGCTCAGCGCTTCTTGAGTTGCTCAAGGTCACGCACTGCGCCGGTCGCTGCCGACGTAGCCATCAGTGCGTAAGCCTGTAGCGCCTTGGAAACAACGCGCTGCCGTTCGACCACCGGCTGCCAGCCCCTGGCATCCATCGCCGCGCGGCGGGTCGCCAGCACGGCGTCGGCAACAGCCAGATGAATGCGCCGTTGCGGGATGTCGATTTCAATCGAATCACCTTCTTCGACCAGGCCGATCGCCCCGCCTTGCGCCGCTTCCGGCGAGGCGTGACCGATCGACAGGCCCGAGGTGCCGCCGGAGAAACGGCCATCGGTGAGCAGCGCGCAGGCTTTGCCGAGCCCTTTCGACTTCAGGTAGGAAGTCGGATAGAGCATCTCCTGCATGCCCGGGCCACCCTTCGGCCCTTCGTAGCGAATCACCACGACATCGCCGGCATGCACGGCGTCGGCCAGGATGGCCTCGACGGCGGCATCCTGACTCTCGAAGACGCGCGCCTTGCCGGTGAATTTCCAGATGCTCTCGTCGACGCCGGCTGTCTTGACGATGCAGCCATCGACCGCGATGTTGCCGTAGAGCACGGCGAGGCCACCCTCTTGTGAGTAGGCGTTGGCCTTGTCGCGAATGCAGCCGTGCGTACGGTCGAGATCGAGCTCGTTGAAGCGGCGGTCCTGCGAGAAGGCCGTCTGCGTCGGCACGCCACCCGGCGCAGCCTTGTAGAATTTGGACACTTTGAGGTCGTGCGCGTGCATCGCATCCCATTGTGACAGCGCTTCGGCGAGCGTTTTGGTATGCACGGTCGGCACGTTGGTGTGCAGCAGGCCGGCGCGATCGAGCTCGCCGAGAATGCCGTAAATGCCGCCGGCGCGATGCACATCTTCGATATGGTATTTGTCGGTCATCGGCGCGACCTTGCACAGGCACGGCACCTTGCGCGAAATGCGGTCGATGTCGGCCATCGTAAAATTGACGCCGGCTTCCTGCGCCGCAGCGAGGATGTGCAACACGGTATTGGTCGAGCCACCCATCGCCACGTCGAGCGTCATGGCGTTCTCGAACGCCGCAAAGGAGCCGATGGCGCGCGGCAGTACCGAGGCATCGTCGTGCTCATAGTAGCGGCGGCAGAGTTCGACGACCTGGCGGCCGGCCTTGAGGAAGAGCTCCTTGCGGTCGGCGTGCGTGGCGAGCATGGTACCGTTGCCCGGCAGCGAAAAACCGAGCGCTTCGGTCAGGCAGTTCATCGAGTTGGCGGTGAACATGCCCGAGCACGAGCCGCAGGTCGGGCAGGCCGAGCGTTCGATATCGTCAAGATCGGCCTGCGAAACGCTATCGTCCACGGCCTTGACCATGGCGTCGACGAGGTCGAGGTGGATGATCTGGCCGTCGCTCGTTTTCACCTTGCCGGCCTCCATCGGCCCGCCGGAAACGAAGATCGTCGGAATGTTCACGCGCATGGCCGCCATCAGCATACCCGGCGTGATCTTGTCGCAGTTCGAGATGCACACCATGGCGTCGGCGCAGTGCGCATTAACCATGTACTCGACCGAATCGGCGATCAAGTCGCGCGACGGCAGTGAATAAAGCATGCCGTCGTGGCCCATGGCGATCCCGTCATCGACGGCGATGGTGTTGAACTCCTTGGCGATGCCGCCAGCCGCCTCGATCTCGCGCGCCACCAGCTGCCCCATGTCCTTCAGGTGCACATGGCCGGGAACAAACTGCGTGAAGGAGTTGACGACGGCGATGATCGGCTTGCCGAAATCGCCATCCTTCATACCGGTAGCGCGCCACAGGGCGCGGGCACCGGCCATGTTGCGACCGTGGGTCGAGGTGCGGGAACGATAGTGGGGCATGGCGGAACTCCAGAACGATGACGGTAAAGTCGAATAGACAATTCTACCGAAGTTGCGTTGCATTGAGTTCGTTGGCGCGTGATGCGGGAACGAGACCGGTGCCTACTGGCGCAAGCTGAAACAGAGGCGGGATCGAGAAAGCAGTGAAGTCGTGACGTTTTGTCACGGGTTGAAACTCAAAGCCACGAACGACAAGCAACGGATTGCCGACCCTTTTGCCCAGTTTTGGCGGGCGCTGATGTAACGCCACTTCCCCACTACGCACTTTCCGTCAATATTGCTATTTATACCTATTTGAATATAATCGCCCAGTGGACAATAAACGGGTCAAGCCGCTGGAATGGGCGGGGTCAGCGAAGAAGGATCTGCTGGCCATGCCTGAGGCAGTCATAGACATCATGGGCTACGCACTCCCTCTGGCGCAACATGGCCTCAAGCATGATCAGGCGAAGGTGCTCAAGGGATTTGGCTCTGCCGGAGTGCTTGAGGTTGTCGAAGACGATGACGGCAACGCCTATCGTGCGGTCTATACGGTTCGCTTCAAGAATGCCGTTTATGTACTGCATTGTTTTCAGAAAAAATCTCATAAGGGCATTTCGACGCCGAAGCACGAGATGGATATTGTTGAAGCGCGATTGAAGTCGGCAAGGCAGCACGCAGAAGGAGTAACGAAATGACACAGATCGAACAGGGTAGCGCTAACGTTTATGCAGACCTTGGGCTCGGGGATGCAGAAGAGATGCTGGTCAAGGCGCAGCTAGCAACCAAGATCGGCGAAATAATCAGGCGACGCAAACTGACTCAGATTCAAGCGGCAGAACTGCTCGGTATTCCTCAACCAAAGCTTTCCAACATGTTGCGAGGCCAGTTTCGGGGAATTTCAGAAACCAAGATGATTGACTGCCTGACGCGACTCGGACGAAACGTCGAGATCGTTGTCAAGACGGCTCCCCGATCCAAGACTACCGGACACGTGTCGGTAGTATTTGCCTGAGCAACGGATCGCCGGTGCAGATCGGGGTGCAGGCAGGTTGGTTTATTTGAGGCGTCAAGTGAACATGACTCTGAATTGAGCGAGTCTGCTAATCAGGGAATTGCCATGAGAAAAACAGCAATAGACACCGAGCCAACGAACCACATCGCCGTGTTACAGGAAACAGCCATCCGGCGTACCTGGCACAACGAGGAGTGGTGGTTCGCCATTGTCGATGTGGTGGGCGTTCTCACAGATTCGGTCGATGTGAAGCAATACATCAAGAAAATGCGGAGCCGTGATCCGATGCAGGATGCCAACTGGGGTACAACTTGCACCCCCATTCCACCATTGGCACCGGACGGCAAAATGCGCAAGGAGCTGGAGGCGAAGAGCGGCAAGCCGGTGCTAAGCCGGGCCAACTACCTGTCGCAGGCCGGTGCGGCAGCCGGGAACGCAATTGAAAGCCCCGCGGAAGGAAAGCTCGGTCAATTGCCATCGCCGAAGCCCGAGGGCAAAGCATGATGGCTGGTATTCGACCAACAAAAGTACATACTCAGCGTATATCCATCCAGGAGAGCACGCCATGACCTTCGCCCGCATCTTTCAGTCCGGCAACAGCCAGGCCGTGCGGCTGCCCAAGGATTTCCGCTTTGACGTTGACCAGGTGGAAATTTTCCGCCGGGGCGATGAGGTCGTCTTGCGCCCTGTCGCCGTGAGCGCCGCTGCCATCTTCGACGCGCTGGCCGGCCTGCCCGACGATTTCATGCCGGACGGAAGAAACGACACGCCGCCACAGGAAAGAGAAAGTTTCTGATGGGCGTGCGCTACCTGCTCGATACCAATATCTGCTCTATATTGCCAAACACAATCCACCCGAGGTCCGCGAACGCTTTGCCCGCCATACCGCCAGCGAACTGGCGATGTCCGTAGTCACGCTCGGCGAGTTGCGCTTTGGCGCGGAAAAAAGACAGATGCGCGAACGCGCCCTGGGCAGCATTCAGTCGCTTGCTCAGCTCATCACCCTCGCGCCAATGCCCGAAGCCGCTGGGGAGCATTACGGCCAGATCCGCGCCGAGCTGCAGAAAAATGGCCAGATCATTGGCAATAATGATCTTTGGCTCGCCGCGCATGCCCGCGCCGAAGGCTGGATTCTCGTCACCAACAATGAACGCGAGTTTGCCCGGGTGGCTGGACTACAAGTGGAAAACTGGGTCAAGTAAAACAGCGATGTTGAAAACAGTTTCGGCGGGAGCTGATGTGACGTCAGTTTCTCACCGCGCACTTTCGGCCATCTGCAGTCGGTCAGGACTGTCGCCGGTTAGCAGCCGTTCAGACAACAAATCATCAACATCTTGCAAAGAACAAATCGCCTTACTATAATCAGAATCGTAAGGACAAAAGGAGGTTAAATTGTCAAGCGACGCTACACTTACCAGCAAGGGTCAAACAACGATTCCCAAGGAAATTCGAGATAGCCTTTCCATGAAGGCTGGAGACCGGATGACGTTCACCTTGATGCCTGACGCCACAGTAGTCATGCGAGTAAAGACCAAGAGCGTCACTGAACTGGCGGGCGTGTTACACAAGAAAGGTCGCAAGCCCGTTCCGGTTGAGCAGTTGTCGCGGTGATGCTTGGGGTCGATACCAATGTTCTTTTTCGCTTTTTGGTTCGAGATGACGAAGTTCAGTTTGAGAGGGCACGCAAACTGATCAAGCGTGAGATCACGGCAGGGCGCCGCGTTTTCATAAGCCAGCTGGTCCTCTTGGAAACCGAATGGGTTCTGCGTAGCCGATACAGCCTACCGAAGAATTTGATCATTGAAGCAATCTCGGGCTTGCTCGATGCGGCTGATGTTCGATTCGAGGATGAACCAGCCATCGAGGAGGCTCTTTTCATCTGGAAGGATGCGACTGCCGATTTCGCTGATTGCCTAATCGGTGCCAAGAACCGACGGCTAGGCTGTCGAGCGACGGCAACCTTCGATCTAAAGGCTTCCAAATTGCCGGGTTTTATCGCTGCCTAACGATAATCGGCGAAGCGTGGTCACATCGTGTTTGCTGGAGGCGTTCCTGGCCTGCCCTGTCAAATGCCATCTCCTGTCCGAAGGAGATAGCATTCATAACATTCCTGATTGGCCGCCTTCGCGTTTTTCGAATGGCTGTTGAGGGTCGAACCGCCTGTTATTGTTTAATAGCGTCCAACAGGGCTTCGCCAGCACCTCGTCTGGAGAACCAATAAATACGCCACTCTTCATACGTCGTGCTTATAGAACGCCAATCTACGAGGCCTGCAGCCCTGCCCTATTTTTCAATCGAGTTACCTATGCTAATTCATCCCCAGTTTGACCCCATCGCTCTCTCGCTCGGCCCGCTGTCCATCCGCTGGTACGGGCTGATGTATCTGCTGGCTTTTGCCCAGTTCTGGTGGCTTGGCCGGCAGCGCATCCTGGCGCATCCGCAACTGTCGAAAGCCGGCTGGAACGTCACACAGCTCGACGACCTGTTGTTCTACGGCATGCTCGGCGTGATTGTTGGCGGGCGGCTCGGGCAGGTTGTCTTCTATGAGCCGGGCTACTATTTTTCGCATCCGCTCGACATCCTGATGGTGTGGAAGGGCGGCATGTCCTTTCACGGTGGCTTCCTCGGCGTGCTCGTCGCGATGGGGCTGTACGCGCGCAAGACGGCGCGCACCTGGCTGGACATCACCGATTTCATCGCGCCGCTGGTGCCGCTCGGGCTGGCTTTCGGGCGTGTCGGCAACTTCATCAACGGCGAGCTGTGGGGGCGCGCTGCCGACCCGGCGCTGCCGTGGGCGATGATTTTTCCGCAGGTCGACGATCTGCCGCGCCATCCGTCGCAGCTATACCAGGCCGGGCTTGAGGGCATCGCGCTGTTCGTCATCCTGTGGCTGTATTCGCGCGGCACGCGGCCGCGCGGCGCGGTCTCCGGCGTCTTCCTGATCGGCTACGGCAGCTTCCGTTTCATTGCCGAATTCTTCCGCACGCCGGATGATGGTATCTTCGGTCTCTCGCAGTCCATCAGCATGGGCCAATGGCTGTCGCTGCCGATGATTCTGGCCGGCATCGCCTTTGTTGTCTGGTCTGGTCGGGAGAAGCGCGGGGGATAAAAATGCCCGCGAGTCATTTTCCGGTTTGAGGCATGGCGACGGGAGGATTGAGGATGTCAGACAGCATCGTAGCCCGTCGATTGCGTCGGGTTCGCGACCTGTTGAGCGATGACAGCGCGGCGGCAAAACCCGGCGAAAAAGTGCTGCACCAGATTCGCGAACAGCTCAAGGAATGCGCAGCCGGGCTCGGCGGTGAAATCTCGACCCGGCAACGTGCCGCGCGTCTTGCCGAGACCTACCTGCGTCTTGACGATACGGGGCGTGCTGCTTTTTTGCGCATCGTCGCCACCGAGTTCGGCCCCGACCCGCAAGCCGTTGCCACCACCCACCAGGCTTACCAGGAAGCCATCGGCAGTGACGCGCAGTGGGTCGCCGAGTCGGCCATGCGCGATGCAATGCGTTCGATGCGCTTGCGCATCCTGACCCAGTTCAACGCACTGCCGCAGGGTGTGAAATTTCTCGTTGATCTGCGTGCCGATCTGTTGCGCTATCTGAACCAGGATACAGCGCTGTGTTCACTTGATCGCGAGCTGGAGTCCCGGCTCGGCGCCTGGTTTGACGTTGGCTTTCTGGAGCTGCAACGCATTACCTGGAACTCACCGGCGGCGCTGCTTGAAAAACTGATCGAGTACGAGGCAGTGCATGAGATCCGCTCCTGGACCGATCTCAAGAACCGCCTCGATTCAGACCGCCGTTGTTATGCGTTTTTTCATCCGCGCATGCCGATGGAGCCGCTGATTTTTGTCGAGGTGGCGCTCACCGACCATCTCGCCGACAACGTGCAGGCGCTACTCGACGAGCATGCGCCGGTTTTCGACGCGCGCCGCGCAACGACAGCCATCTTTTACTCGATCTCGAATACGCAGGCGGGCCTGCGCGGTGTTTCCTTCGGCAATTTTTTGCTCAAGCGGGTGGTCGACGATCTGAAACGCGACTACCCCCGTCTTGATACGTTTGCCACGCTCTCACCGCTCCCCTTGCTCCGGCGCTGGGCGGAAAAACACCCGGCGGCATGGGAGCACGCTTTCAGCAGCGAAGATGTTGAGCGTATTGCGCGTTGTTGCACTACGCAGGAAATCCGCATTACCGCTGCGAATGATGTCCGGGCCTTGCTTGCCAACGATGACTGGAGCAGTAACCCGCGCTTGGTACGCACCCTCCGACCAGGCTTGACCCGCCTGGCCGCACGCTATCTGCTTGCTGCCAAAACGGACAGCCGCCCTTTCGACCCGGTGGCCCGCTTTCATCTTGGCAACGGCGCACGCATCGAACGCATCAACCCGCAGGCCGACATTTCGCTACGTGGCCTGCAACAATCCTACGGCCTGATGGTCAATTACCTTTACGATCCAGACAGTATCGAAGCCAACGTTGAAGCTTTTTCGGCCAGTAGCGAGATTGCCAGTACCGCATCAATACGGCGTAACGCACGCGACTGATCACTCAATAATCTTGTACAATCATTTGTCTTTATATGAGAAAAGCCACATGAATCTACGTCCTTTTAAAGTCCTCGGTATCCAGCAAATCGCCATCGGCGGGCCGGACAAAATGAAGCTGCGTCAGTTGTGGGTCGATATGCTCGGCCTCGAAATCACCGGCAATTTTGTCAGCGAGCGCGAGAATGTCGATGAGGACATTACCGCGATGGGCAAGGGCCCGTTCAAGGTCGAAGTCGATCTGATGCAGCCGATTGATCCTGAGAAAAAACCGGCAGTGCACACCACACCGCTTAACCACGTGGGATTGTGGATCGACGATTTGCCCAAGGCCGTCGAATGGCTGAGCGCAAAGGGAGTACGTTTTGCACCAGGCGGAATACGCAAAGGCGCGGCCGGATTTGATATTACGTTTTTACACCCGAAAGCCAACGATGAATTCCCGATTGCCGGTGAAGGTGTTTTGATTGAACTGGTGCAGGCCCCGGCCGAGGTAATCGAGGCTTTTGCCCGGCTCGCCTGAAGTCGTAATTTGCGGCAAGCCGGCATAGATCGGCTGGTGCATTACAAAAAGCAACGGAGGAGTGTTCGATGACCTGGTTTTCATTGCCGATAACGCAAGCTGGCAACAAGGCCGCTTTCAGTGATTCGGCGGGTGCAACGGCATGGCTTGCAAAGCAGCCGCAGGCTAATGCCGCTGCCATGCAGACCGCTTTGCTGGGGCAGATACAGTCACTCAACGCCTATAGCATTGAGCCGCGTGAGCGCTTCAAAATACTCGAAGCCCTACGCAAGACAATTTTTACCGTTGATGAAGAATGCCATCGCCGTTACGAAAACCGCCCCGTGCCGCTCTGGTCTTCAGAGCAGGCTGCGCTCGATACCAGCTATCGCTTGTGGCGTGCCTGTGCAATTGGCTATCTGCACTGTCTGCGCGCCTGCCTCGAAGGGGATCAGGGTGTTGCCGAACTGAAGGCCAAAATTGCGCATCGGGCGCTGGTCTGCCTGCGCATGGAGCAGCTGGCCTGCTATCGCGGCGTGCTTGAGCTTGATCCTGAATTCTGGCGGACCCTGCATGCGATACTGGCTTCGGCCGAGCAGCTCGGTGTAGCGACCCTGCCCGTTGCCGACCGCTTGCTCGGGGAAACCAGCGAGTCAACACTGCATGGCCAGTATGCCATGACGCTTCTGTTGCATCTGGCCCGCCCGTTTGAACTGTCGCGTACTCAATTTGCCGCCGCGGTCCGCTGGTTTTCGCGCTGGCGTGAACAGGTTGATATCCTGTCAGCGCCCGACAACAATCCGAAATCACGATCTATTGCACTCGATCTGTCGTCGAGCACGCCAAGTTTTGATGCCGGGAGTAGCGCAGGAATTGCGCGCTGGCTGTCGATCGGCGGCGTCTTGCGCAAGATGCGCAAGCGTCTTGAGCTGCTCGAAGCCGGCGAGTCACCCGAAAGCTTGAAGCTCGGTAGCGGAATTTCCAGTGAGGCGAGTGCGGCGCTTTTGAAAACGCTGACCGAAAACTTGAAGCACCCCTTGCCGGTGTCGATCAGCCCCTTGTCCGGCTCGCCGGTGGTGAAGGTTGCGATGGGGCTGGAATGCATTCACCGTCATTTGGGTGGCAAGACGCTGAAAGGACCCGAAGAGCCGAGTTCGATGAATCGGCAGGCGCAGGAGCAGATTGCGATTTTCGGCCACGTATCTCACGAGGCGGAAATAAAAAACGCCAGCCCGGCCGAAGACTGGCTAATAGTCAGACAAAATAGTCAGGAGTTCGGCCTGAGCAGACCGGCCGGCACGGGAAAAGCGCGATTCAGCAACCGATCCCTGCTGGCCATCCAGCCAACGGACGGTTCGCACTTTTTGCTGCTGCTGATATCAAGCCTTTCTACCCGCAGTGACGGTAGTGTGCTCATCACGGCAAAACTATTCCCTGGTAACCCTGGCGCATTCGTTGCAGAAGTGCGTGAGCGCCCGATGGGCAAGATATCGCGTCAGCCTGCCTTCCTTTTGCCGTCCACCGGTCAGCCCGATGCGCTTGCGTCGGTTTTTCTGCCGGCCGGTACCTCGGCGCGTGCGCTGTCAATCAACCTGTTGCAGGATCGCCCGCGCTCTCTGCGCCTCGTTACCTGCCTCGAGCGTGGCAGCGACTATGAGCGCTGGGCCTGCGAGATCAGCTGAACGCACCAACAAAAAAGCCCGCCTAAACTGGCGGGCTTTTTTGCGGAGATAAAGAGCGTTTATTCGAACTCGATGATCACCTGATCGACCGACAGACTCTCACCCGCCTTGGCAACCAGCTTCTTCACCTTGCAGTCCTGATCCGCCTTGAGGATGTTTTCCATCTTCATCGCTTCAATCACTGCCAGCTTCTCACCGGCCTTCACTTCCTGACCTTCCTTGACGCTGACTTCGCGCAGCAGACCCGGCATCGGCGACAGCAGGTACTTCGACAGATCAGGCGGCGCTTTCTCCGGCATCAATGCCAACAACGCCGCAGCGCGCGCACTGAGTACCGTCAGATCGACTTGCGCACCCCAATGGAAGAGCCGGTATTTGATGCCGCGCCGCTCAAGCTGCAGGGTGAACTCTTCGCCGTTGCAGGTGCCATGCAAAATCGGCTGCCCCAAACGCCAATCAGAAATGATCTCGTATTTTTCGCCCTTGTACTCGATCAGATAACCATTGTTCAGCGGCGTCGCGTTGACCAGATGCTGCTCACCATCACGCAAGACGACCCAGTCAGCGCCAACCTTCAATTCGTGGCCGGCCAACTGTCCGGAAATCTGAGCGGCACGGTCAATGTTGCGGCGATGCACAAAGGCAGCCACCGAAATCAGTAAGGAGGGGTCATCGTGCGGCACCATCGAGGCATCAAAACCCTTCGGGTACTCCTCGGCGATAAAGCCGGTATTGAAGTTACCCGAGTGAAAGCGCGGATGCTGCATCAATGCCGACTGGAACGGAATATTCGAGCTGATGCCGCGAATCACGAAAGCGTTGAGTGCGACACGCATACGCGCAATCGCCTGCTCGCGCGTTGCCGCGTGCACGATCAGCTTGGCAATCATCGAATCGTAGAACATCGAGATTTCGCCACCATCGTAGACGCCGGTATCAACGCGAACTTTACCGTCAACGGCTGCCGGCGGATCGAATTTGACCAGACGGCCAGTCGAAGGCAGGAAGCCACGGAAAGGATCTTCCGCGTTGATCCGGCACTCCATCGACCAGCCATTGATCTTCAGATCGTCCTGGGTGAATGAGAGCTTCTCTCCCGCGGCAACACGGATCATCTGCTCAACCAGGTCAAGGCCGGTGATCATTTCGGTGACCGGATGCTCAACCTGCAGACGGGTATTCATTTCCAGGAAGTAGAAAGACTTGTCAGCCCCGACCACAAACTCGACGGTACCTGCCGACTGGTAATTCACCGCCTTGGCTAAAGCCACCGCCTGCTCACCCATTGCCTTGCGCGTTGCCGGATCAAGGAAGGGGCTCGGTGCTTCTTCGATTACCTTCTGGTGACGGCGCTGGATCGAACACTCGCGTTCATGCAGATAGACGGTGTTGCCGTGCGCATCACCGAGCACCTGGATTTCGATGTGGCGCGGCTCAAGCACGTATTTTTCGATCAGGATGCGGTCGTCGCCAAACGCCGTTTTCGCTTCGTTACGGCACGAGGTGAAGCCTTCAAAGCATTCCTTGTCGTCAAAGGCAACGCGCAGACCTTTGCCACCACCGCCGGCCGAGGCCTTGATCATCACCGGATAACCGATGCCCTTGGCGATTTCGACGGCCTGTTCGGGTGTGTCGATGGCGTCGGCGTAGCCCGGAATGGTGTTGACCTTGGCTTCGTTGGCCAGCTTTTTCGAAGCGATCTTGTCGCCCATCTGGCCGACCGAGTAGTGCTTCGGGCCGATGAAGATGATGCCCTCTTCTTCCAGCCGGCGTGAGAACTCCTGGTTCTCCGACAGAAAGCCGTAGCCCGGATGCACCGCTTCGGCACCGGTCTGCTTACAGGCGGCGATGATCTTGTCGATCACCAGATACGATTCTTTCGACGCTGCCGGCCCGATGCAGACGCCTTCATCGGCCATTTCTACGTGCAACGAATCGCAGTCGGCTTCGGAATAGACGGCAACGGTCAGGATGCCCATCTTGCGGGCGGTCTTGATGACGCGGCAAGCAATCTCGCCACGATTGGCAATCAGAATTTTCTTGAACATTTTAGGTAATCCTCCCTGACGCTTACAGCGGAATGTTGCCGTGCTTGCGCCACGGATTTTCGAGTTTTTTACTGCGCAGCATGGCCAGCGAACGGCAGATACGTTTGCGCGTTTCATTGGGCATGATCACGTCGTCGATAAAACCGCGTGCGCCGGCCACAAACGGGTTGGCGAACTTGGCCTTGTACTCTGCTTCGCGCTGCGCCAGTTTCGCCGGGTCGCCTTTTTCTTCACGGAAGATAATCTCTACCGCGCCTTTGGGGCCCATCACTGCAATCTCCGCAGAAGGCCAGGCGATGTTGACGTCGCCGCGCAAATGTTTCGAGGACATCACGTCATACGCACCGCCGTAGGCCTTGCGGGTGATCAGCGTAACTTTCGGCACCGTGCATTCGGCATAGGCATAAAGCAGTTTGGCGCCATGCTTGATGATGCCACCGTACTCTTGTGCAGTGCCCGGCATGAAACCAGGTACGTCGACCAGCGTCACCACCGGGATGTTGAAGGCATCGCAGAAGCGCACAAAGCGTGCGGCCTTGATCGAGCTCTTGATGTCGAGACAGCCAGCCATCACCAGCGGCTGGTTGGCCACAATGCCGATCGTATGGCCGTCCATGCGCGCGAAACCGATAATGATATTTTTCGCATAGTCAGGCTGGACTTCGAAGAAATCACAATCATCAACCATCTTGATGATCAGCTCTTTCATGTCGTACGGCTTGTTGGCGTTGTCCGGCACCAGCGTATCAAGCGAGAAGTCAAGCCGTTCAGCCGGATCATTGGTCGCCTGAACCGGTGGCTTCTCACGGTTGTTTGACGGCAGGAAGTTGATGAAGCGGCGCAGCATGGCCAGGGCTTCAACATCGTTCTCGAAAGCGAGATCGGCCACCCCTGACTTGCTGGTGTGCGTCACCGCACCACCGAGTTCTTCCGACGTGACCTCTTCGTGCGTCACGGTCTTCACGACTTCGGGACCGGTGACGAACATGTAGGACGAATCCTTGACCATGAAAATAAAGTCGGTCATCGCCGGGCTATACACGGCACCGCCGGCGCAAGGCCCCATGATCATCGAAATCTGTGGCACGACGCCGGAAGCCATCACGTTACGCTGGAAGACGTCGGCGTAACCGCCGAGCGAGGCGACCCCTTCCTGGATACGCGCACCGCCCGAGTCGTTGAGGCCGATCACCGGCGCGCCGACCTTCATCGCATGGTCCATCACCTTGCAGATTTTCTCGGCGTGCGTTTCGGACAGCGAACCGCCAAGCACCGTGAAGTCCTGCGAGAAGACAAAAATCAGTCGTCCGTTGACCGTACCGTAACCCGTCACCACGCCATCGCCGGGCAGCGACTGTTTCTCCATGCCGAAGTCGGTGCAGCGGTGCTCCTTGAACATGTCCCATTCTTCGAATGAACCCGGATCGAGGAACAGCTCGATGCGCTCGCGCGCAGTGAGCTTGCCTTTGGCGTGCTGGGCGGCGATACGCTTTTCGCCGCCGCCGAGGCGCGCAGCCGAGCGCTTGTCGTCAAGCTGGCGGATGATGTCGTGCATAAGGTCTACTCCTTTAATGCCAGCACTTGGGTCTATGGCACTAGTCCCAAAACCGGGCCGGGTGATTCAAAAAGTTCAACGGTGCTGCTTCAATGCTTCAATGTTTAAGCTCTTCGAGCAGGCGATACGCCGCCGCGCCCGGCGTCGTTCGTCCTGCAGATACCGCCTGACTGAGCTCGGCAAGGCTCGCACGTACCGCCGGATGCTGGCGAAAATACTGGCGCAAACCGGAGTCGATCAGACTCCACATCCAGTCAACTGACTGTCGCTGACGGCGCGCGGCAAACTCGCCAGTCGGCGTGAGCGCAGCGCAATATTTTTCAACCTGCGCCCAGAATTCAACAATGCCCTCTTTGTGCAGCGCGGACAGCGTAATCACCGGCGGCGCCCAGTTAAGCGAAGTCGGCCGCAGCATGTGCAGCGCATTCTTCCACTGCGCACGCACCACCTGCGCCGCCTTCGGGTCGATATCCGCCTTGTTGATCACCACCATGTCGGCGATTTCAACAATGCCTTTTTTTATCGCCTGCAGATCATCCCCGGCATTCGGCAACTGCAGCAGACAGAACATATCGACCATGCCGGCGACGGCCGTTTCCGATTGCCCGACACCCACTGTTTCAACAATGACGACATCGTACCCGGCAGCCTCGCAAGCAAGCATCGCTTCGCGTGTTTTCTCTGCCACGCCACCCAGCGAACCCGACGAAGGGCTCGGGCGAATGAACGCCTCTTCGCGCTGGCACAACAACTCCATGCGCGTCTTGTCGCCGAGAATCGAGCCGCCGGAAACCGACGACGACGGATCGACGGCGAGGACGGCCAGACGCTTGCCCTGCTCGATCAGCCAGATACCCAGCGCTTCAATGAAGGTCGACTTGCCGGCCCCGGGAACGCCGGAAATGCCGATACGAATCGCCCGCCCGGTGTGTGGCAACAAGGCGTCCAGCACATGTTGTGCGCGCAGCTGATGGTCGGCACGCACCGATTCAATCAGCGTAATCGTCTTGGCCAGCGCACGACGCTGCGCAGCGCCACGCGACAACACGCCGTCGACCAGTTTCTGGTCAGCAGCGGATAGTCCGGCAGCCGGCGCGTTCGTCATGTCCATTGAATGAAGTGGAGGTTGGCTTTGGCGATCTAGACACGTGCCTTACGGATTTCTTCCAGTACTTTCTTTGCTGAATCTTCAATGCGCGTACCCGGCCCGAAAATGGCCTTGGCACCGGCGCTGAACAGATAATCGTAGTCCTGCGCCGGAATCACGCCGCCGGCAAAAACGATGATATCAGCGCCGCCTTGATCACGCAGCGCCTGCATCAGCGCTGGCAACAGCGTCTTGTGGCCGGCCGCCAGCGATGAAACGCCGATGGCATGAACGTCGTTTTCGATGGCCAGGCGCGCGGCTTCTTCCGGTGTCTGGAAAAGTGGGCCAACGTCGATATCAAAGCCCAGATCGGCGAACGCCGTCGCCACCACCTTGGCACCACGGTCGTGCCCGTCCTGACCGAGCTTGGCGATCATGATGCGTGGACGGCGGCCTTCTTCTTCCTTGAATTTTTCGATGTCGGTCTTGATCGCTTCCCAGCTTTCCAATCCTTCCACAACGCCTCCGTAAACGCCTGAGATGGTCTGGTTGTTGGCGCGGAAACGGCCAAAGATTTTTTCCAGCGCGTCCGACACTTCACCTACCGTGGCGCGCAGGCGCATGGCCTTGACCGTCAGATCGAGCAGATTGCCATCGCCGGTTTTTGCACATTGCGTCAGCGCGTCGAGCGCAGCTTGCACGGCGGCACCATCACGCGCCGCGCGGATGTTCTTCAGGCGGGCAATCTGCGAATCGCGTACGGCGTGGTTGTCGATGTCGAGAATGTCGATTGCATCTTCCTTGGCCAGCTTGTACTTGTTCACGCCGACGATCACATCCTTGCCCGAATCGATGCGCGCCTGCTTGTCGGCGGCGCAGGTTTCGATCTGCATCTTCGCCCAGCCCGATTCGACGGCCTTGGTCATGCCGCCCATCGTCTCGATTTCCTCGATGATGCCCCATGCCTTGTCGGCCATGTCCTGCGTCAGCTTTTCCATCATGTACGAGCCGGCCCACGGATCGACGACGCTTGTGATGTGCGTCTCTTCCTGGATGATCAGCTGCGTGTTACGTGCGATGCGCGACGAAAATTCGGTCGGCAGGGCAATCGCTTCATCAAGCGCATTGGTATGCAGCGACTGCGTGCCACCGAACACCGCCGCCATCGCCTCGATGGTCGTGCGCACGACGTTGTTGTACGGGTCCTGCTCGGTCAGCGACCAGCCCGAAGTCTGGCTGTGCGTGCGCAGCATCAGCGACTTGGCGCTCTTCGGCTCGAACTTGCTCATGATGCGACTCCAGAGCAAACGACCGGCGCGCATCTTGGCAACTTCCAGATAGAAGTTCATGCCGACCGCCCAGAAGAATGACAAACGTCCGGCGAAGGCGTCGACATCCATGCCCGAAGCAATGCCGGTGCGCACGTATTCCATGCCGTCGGCCAGCGTAAAAGCCAGTTCAATCGCCTGATTGGCGCCGGCTTCCTGGATGTGATAACCCGAAATCGAAATCGAGTTGAACTTCGGCATGTGCTGCGCGGTGTAGCCGAAGATGTCGGCGATGATCTTCATCGACGGCTTCGGCGGGTAGATGTAAGTGTTGCGGACCATGAACTCCTTGAGGATGTCGTTCTGGATGGTCCCCGACAGCTTGTCCTGCGCAACGCCCTGCTCTTCGGCAGCGACGATGTAGCCGGCGAGAATCGGCAGCACAGCGCCGTTCATCGTCATTGACACTGACACCTTGTCGAGTGGAATGCTGTCGAACAGGATCTTCATGTCCTCAACCGAATCGATCGCCACACCGGCCTTGCCAACGTCACCGGTGACGCGTGGATGATCGGAGTCGTAACCGCGGTGCGTCGCCAGGTCGAAAGCCACCGAAACGCCCTGACCACCGGCGGCCAGCGCCTTGCGGTAGAAAGCATTGGAGGCCTCGGCGGTAGAGAAGCCGGCGTACTGGCGGATGGTCCATGGGCGCGCCGCGTACATGGTGGCCTGCGGGCCGCGCAGGAAGGGCGCAAAGCCCGGCAGGGTATCGGCATGCGGTAGGTCGGCCACGTCCTGCTTGGTATAGAGCGGCTTGACGACAATGCCTTCCGGTGTCACCCAGTTCAGTGCCTCGATATCGCCACCGGGCGCCGATTTGGCGGCAGCCTTTTTCCAGACGTCGAGACTCGACGAATCAAGCGAAGCAACGTTATCCGCGTTGGACATGGCGAAACCTTTCACGAAACCTGTACGTTAGGGCGATGCTTCCTCTTGATGATGCCAGAAACCCGAGGGCTA
>JBIKLY010000013.1:0-46467 GCA_044359525.1 Rhodocyclaceae bacterium
ATCATAGCTTGACTCCCCGAAAGATGAATAATACTGTATCCATAATTATGAATGCAATACCCTTGTCGTAAACTTGATATTCAGCTACAAAGTGACCTGTCTTGCTAATTGAAAAAATCATGATCCCGAATCGCATCGCCCAGACTGCTCTCTACCAGGAAGTTGCCGAACGTCTGCGTCAGCGTATTTTTGCGCACGAACTGCCGCCAGGCACATGGATTGACGAGCAGGCGCTGGCCGTTGACTACGGTATCAGCCGCACGCCGCTGCGCGAAGCCCTGAAAGTATTGGCGTCGGAGGGCTTGGTCACGCTCAAGCCGCGCCGTGGCTGCTACGTCACCGAGATTTCGGAAAAGGATCTCGATGATATTTTCCCGTTGATGGGCATGCTTGAAGGCCGCTGCGCGCTTGAAGCGGCGAGCAGGGCAAAGCCGGAAGATATCCTGAAGCTTGAAGCCGTACATGGCGAACTCGAGCGCTTTGCCCAAAGCAATCAGGTCGAACGCTACTTTGAAGCCAATCAGGAATTTCACCGGCGCATCCAGGAAATTTCCGGGAACCGCTGGCTTCAGCAAATGATTCAGGATCTGCGCAAGGTACTGAAACTGACGCGCATGCATTCGCTGACCATTGAAGGCCGCCTGCAGCAGTCACTGATCGAGCACCGCGTAATAATGGCGGCAATCAAGGCGCGCGATGCGAAACGTGCCGAACAAGCCATGCACGAACACCTGCTCGCCGGCCGTCAGGCGCTGTCCAAGAGTCACGTGCATACAGCCGCTGAGTAATGGCCGGTACGGTTTCCTGTGCCCGCGAGGGTGGCATTGCGACGGTTACCCTGACCAATCCGGGCAAGCTCAATGCGGTCGACTTCGCCATGTGGGAAGGCCTGGCTGCGACTTTGGCTGCGCTTTCGGCAGACGAGGATATCCGGTGCGTGATTCTGCGCGGTGATGGCGACCTGGCGTTCGCAGCCGGTGGTGATATTGAAGAATTCCTCACCCGGCGCAACACGGTGGAGCAGGCCATGGCTTACCATCGCCAGGTGGCTGATGCCCTGCAGGCCATTGCTGATTGCCGTCATCCAACGATTGCCCTGATCCAGGGGGCCTGCATCGGGGGCGGTCTCGAAATCGCCGGTCAGTGCGATCTGCGCATTTGCGGCGAGTCTTCGCGTTTTGGCGTGCCGATCAACAAGCTTGGCTTTTCAATGTATCCCGGCGAAATGGATGGTCTGTTGCGCCTTGCAGGAGCAGCAACGGTTCTTGAACTGCTGCTCGAAGGCCGCATTCTGGGCGCGGCTGAAGCTTGCGCCAAGGGACTGGTGACGCGGGTGGTGGCGGATGCGGAAGTGCCGGCCGAAGTGCAATCGAGCGCTCAACGCATCTGTGCCGGGGCGCCACTGGTGGCGCGTTGGCACAAGCAGTGGGTGCGCCGCCTGCAGCAGGATACGCCGCTCACTGAATCCGAACTACGCGCCTCCTTTGCCTTTCTTGATACCGCGGATTACCGTGAAGGCTTATCGGCTTTCCTGCAAAAGAAAAAACCTCAATTCAGCGGCCATTGATTGTGCCAAGCCATCGAATTGTTTGAACTTTTCTCCTATGGCGCCGATCAACCAGTGCCTCCTGTTTCAAGGCGTACCGATCAATGCTCTCCGCACTGACTCTCCTGCTGCTGTTGCAACTGATCGGCGAAATTTTTGTGCAGTTCTTTGCCCTGCCGGTACCAGGGCCGGTGATCGGGTTGGTCCTGCTGTTCGCTGCGCTGGTGGTGCGCGGCAGGCTCGGTGACGACCTGCGCAGCACGGCAAACAATCTCCTGCAACACCTCTCGTTGCTCTTCGTTCCGGCCGGGGCCGGGGTGATGATTCACGCCAGCCGGGTTGCCGAGGAATGGCTGGCGCTAAGTGTCGCGCTGGTTGGCAGCACCTTGCTCTCGATGGCAGCGACTGCGCTCAGCCTGAGGTTCTTTCTGCGCCACCGCAGCGAACAGCCTGTCCAGAAAAGCGGACAATGATGAACGTGGCGCCCAGACTCAGCGAAATATGGGTTTATCTTGCAGCGACGCCGCTGCTCGGACTGACCCTCACCTTGCTCGCCTATCAACTGGCCTTTGTCCTTTACCAGCGCAGTGGCGGCAACCCGCTGGCCAATCCGGTGGCGATTTCCGTGGCCATCGTGGTTACCACCCTGACCCTGACCGGAACGCCCTATCGCACCTATTTTGAAGGTGCCCAGTTCGTGCACTTTCTGCTCGGACCGGCAACAGTGGCATTGGCGATTCCCCTATTTACGCAATTGGGGCGCCTGAAGCGCATGCTGTTGCCGTTGCTCGGCGCGCTACTCGTCGGCTCGCTGACCGCCTGTGTTTCGGCCGTTGCCATCGGCTGGGCGCTCGGCGCCTCAACGGAATCGATCCGTTCGCTGGCACCCAAGTCGGTGACTACGCCGATCGCCATGGGGGTTGCTGAAAAGATCGGTGGCTTGCCCTCACTGACTGCCGTGCTGGTGGTCACGACTGGCATTCTTGGTGCCGTTTCCGCCCGTTATCTGTTTGACGTGCTGCGCATCAAGGATCATGCCATTCATGGTTTTGCCATGGGCGTTTCGGCGCACGGCATCGGCACTGCGCGGGCCTTTCAGGTCAGCGAGGAAGCGGGGGCTTTCGCAGCGCTGGCCATGTGTCTGAACGGTATTGCAACCGCCTTGCTATTGCCGCTGCTGTTCAACGCGTTTGGGTCCTGACGCGGTAGAATCAACGCTTCTCCATGCTTTGATGACGGCGATGATTCGATCCAGGCTCGCGCCGAAACCTCACGTCGCCAGTGCCGCCATGGCACGTTCGCCAGGCCTGCCGCGCTATCTGGCATTTGCCTATATGGTGCTGGTGGTTTACGCCAGTCTGCATCCCTTCTCAGGCTGGCGCGACACCGGCCTGTCACCCATTGCTTTTCTCGACGCGGCCTGGCCTCGTTACTGGACTGCATTCGATCTCTCGATCAATGTCCTCGCCTATCTGCCGCTGGGTTTTTTGCTGGCATTGGCGCTATCGCGAATTCCCGGCCGTCTGTCGCCCGCGCTCGTGGCCACCTTGCTGGCCTCATTGATCAGTTTCTGTCTTGAATGCCTGCAGACCTGGCTGCCATCGCGGGTTCCGTCCAATCTTGATCTGGCCAGCAATATGCTCGGTGCGGGTAGCGGTGCCTTGCTCGCCGCCTGGCACGGCGAGCGTTTCTTCCGCCGGGTGGCCTCGCTGCAACGACGCCTTCTGGCACCGGTGCCGCATGCCGACCTCGCGCTGGTCATGCTCGGCATGTGGTTGCTCACCCAGCTCTCGCCCGAAACCTTGCTGTTCGGTGCCGGAGATCTGCGCCATCTGCTCGGGCTGACCCCGGCGGTGCCCTATGCCGCACCCTCCTTTTTTGTAATTGAAACCCTGATCATTGTCAGCAACACCATTGCCATCGGTCTGATTGCCCGCACCCTGCTCGCCGACCGGAGTTCGCCGCCGATGGTGCTGGCTATTTTCTTTGCGCTGGCGCTAAGTATCCGGGCGCTGGCCGCCGCTGTGCTGCTTAGCCCGCAGGATGCTTTCGTCTGGCTGACCCCAGGTGCAGGGCTCGGTTTGCTGATCGGCTTTGTGGTGCTTTTGCTGACACTGCTACTACCGCCCTCGCCGCGCCTCGCACTGGCTGGCCTCGCGCTGATGGCCGGCACTGTATTGGTCAATCTGGCGCCACTCAATCCGTATTCAGCGGGCGCGCTGGCCGCCTGGCGACAGGGGCATTTTCTCAATTTCAACGGTCTGACGCGACTCGTCGCCAGCGTTTGGCCTTTTCTCGCGCTACCCTATCTGACCATGCTCGGCCGCCGGCTTTAGCGGGCCGCCGTCAGCTTCAGGAAAGGAAACTCCCAATGAACCTAAAAACCGCATTCAACACAGAGAACACGGAGAAAAACATGCCGCGAAGCAAATCCCGTGGGACAGAGAAAACAGAGAGATCGCTTGAAATGACGACTCACCCAGTTGGTGAGTTAAAGCTTTGCCTCCGTGCCCTCTGTGGCTCTGTGTTCTCTGTGTCGAAAGAGCTTGTAACTGAGTTTTCCAGGATGAATAAGAATTTTTTTGGAATAATTTTTGCCGCGACCCTGCTCACCGCTTGCGCTACGGTCAAGAATCCGGTGAGCGGCGAAAATGAGCTGACGGTGATGGACGAGCAGCGCGAAATCGCCCTTGGCCGCAAAGAACACGCCGAGGTACTGAAGGAATACGGGATCTACAACAATCCCCGGCTACAGACTTATGTCAACGAGCTGGGCCAGCGTCTGGCCAGACAGTCGCACCGCAAGGATCTGGAATGGCATTTTACGGTGCTCGACAGCCCGCAGATCAATGCGTTTGCCTTGCCCGGCGGCTACGTTTATGTCACCCGGGGCATCATGGCCTACATGGATAGCGAGGCCGATCTGGCGGGAGTCATCGGTCATGAAATTGGCCATGTCACCGCCCGTCATGGCGCACAGCGTGCAACGCGCCAGCAGACGGCAGGCGTCGGCGTGCTGGCGGCCACCATTCTCGGTGCGATACTCGAAAGCAGCGGCGTCAGCGGCGCCGGCCAGCTGGCGAATCAGGCTTCACAAGGCCTGGCCGCAGGCTACATTGCGTCCTACGGGCGCGATCAGGAGCTGCAGGCGGACAGTCTCGGCGCCGAGTATCTTTCCCGCGTCAATCTCGACCCGAAAAATATGGTTGACGTGATCGGCGTTCTCAAGAATCAGGAGCGCTTCGCCGATGACACGGCGCGTGCCGAAGGGCGCACACCACCACCGCATACGGGCTGGCTCACTTCGCATCCGAGCAATGACAAGCGGCTGCAGGACATCGTGCGGATTGCCGCGCAGTACAAGGGCAACTATGGCGATGAGGGCCGCAGTCGTTATTTGCAGGCGATCAACGGTATGACCTTTGGCGAAAGCCGCGACCAGGGTGTCACGCGTGGCCGTCATTTTTATCATGAGCCGCTGGGCATTGCGCTGACAGCGCCCGAAGGCTGGAAGGTCCGGAATACGCCGGAAGCCATCGCATTAATCAATGCGCCAGAGGACGCCGGATTGATCGTCAGTGTGCTGCCCGCCAAGGCCGGCAGCACACAGGATGAGATTGTCCGGAATATTTTCAGGTCGGCGCAGGGCCGTACCGAGCGGCGGAGTCTGGGTGGTTTTCCGGCCACGCACTTTGTCGGTACGCGCCAGAACCAGCAGGGCCAGATGCAGCCAATCGAAGCCACGGTAGTGACCGGTCCGGAAAACCGCAACTACCTGCTGGTCTATGGCGCGAGGAATCCACAGCTGCTACAAAACGCGCGCGGAAAAATTCAGGAAGGTGAAGCCTCATTCCGTCCCCTGAGCAGCGCCGATCGTGCCGCCGCCCGCCCATGGACAATCAGGGCCGTGCCATACCGGCAGGGTAGCCTGCCGCAACTGGTCAGGGATTCGCCGCTTTCCGGCAATGCCGAGCAGCAGTTGCGGCTACTTAATGGTGTCTATTCGGGCGGCAACCTGCAGGCCGGGCAGTTGATCAAAGTGGTTGAGTAGGTGGGTGCGTAAGGGGTCGCGAATGTGGTCGAAAAAGCGCTACTCAGCGCTTCTGGTGTTTACACATCAGATCGGCCCACGCCGCAAGCTCCGGTGCGCGTTGCTCAAGATCCCCGGCCAGCGAGGCTTGCAGCCGGTCGAGCAGCGCCTTGTCCTTGGCGCCAAGGCGTGAAGGGTAGATCGGCCGCAAATGCACCACCAGATCACCGGACCCGCGCCCGTGTTTTTTCGGGAAGCCCTTTGCCGGTAGCCGGTAGTCGAGGCCGTGTCCGGGATACGGCAACAGGTCGAGTGTGCAGTCACCATTCAGTGTTGGTGTCTCGAGACAGCCACCCGCCAGCAACTGGAAAATGCTGAGCGGAACTGTGCAATGCAGGTCACGCTCGCGCAGTTCGAACAAGGGGTGTGCCGCCAGCCGGACCTCAAGGTAGAGGTCGCCGGCCGCACTGCCGTCTTCCGGGCCTTGCCGTGCCTGACGCGCCAGACGAAGACGCTCGCCATGCAGAATGCCTGCGGGCACCTTGACTGAAAGCGTGCGCAGCTTTTTCCGCCAGCCGCTACCGGCACATTCGACGCAATCCGTCTCGCGCAGATAGCCACGTCCACCGCAACCGTCACAAAGCCGCGTGCCGTGACTGTCGCCACGTACTCTGCCGATACCATTGCACAGTGCACAGGGCGTCGAATGGGTATGCTGCACCCTGCCCGTGCCGTGGCATGGCGTGCAACGGCTGCTGCGCGCCAGCTCGATGCTTTTGACGCAGCCGTGTGCTGCCTCTTCCAGCGTCAGGATCAGTGTTTGTGTCAGGTCATCGCCGGTGGTTGTTTGTTCGTCCGGTTCGTCATCCGTTGCTGTGCCCGAAGCGGCGCGCCCTTGCTGCCATTCGGCATGGCGTTTGGGGTCGAGAATCAGCTCGTAGGCGGCCTTGATCCGCTTGAATTCGGCCTCCGCACTGGCGGTCTGATTGCGATCCGGATGCCAGCGCATGGCCAGCCGGCGATAGGCCCGCTTGACGTCTTCAAGCGACGCTGTTCGCTGCAGGCCAAGCAGGGCAAAAGGATCGTCGGATTGTTTCATGGGGTCATGTTGCCGGCGGCGGCGTGGTGATCAGATTGCGAGCCGTGATTCTAAGCGATGGCGCTGCATTCGATGGCCGGAAGCCGGGAAATGGGGCCAATCAAGGTAAAATCATTGGCAGGAAAAGCACCACTCAATCAGGAGACGACCGGCATGAGCCATTTCAAGCATCACGTATTTTTCTGCTGCAACCAGCGCGCCGAAGGTGAAACCTGCTGCAACAGCCTGGGTGCCACCGAAATGCAGACCTACGCAAAAGACCGGATCGGCGAACTTAAGCTCAAGGGCAAGGGGCAGGTCCGGATCAACAAGGCCGGCTGCATGGATCGTTGCGACAACGGCCCGGTGCTCGTGGTCTACCCGGAAGCCGTGTGGTACACCTACATCGACAAGGAAGACATCGAGGAAATCATCCAGGAACATCTGGTGCATGGCCGCGTTGTCGAGCGTTTGAAGATTGATTGAAATGAACCCCTTCAAGGGATGAACCGGAGAAGTTCCGCGGAATGAAACTCATCGAAGAAAAACTGTTGTTCGACGGCCCGGCCGGCAAGATCGATGTCATTGTCGAAAACCCCGGCGCGCCGCGCGGCATTGCGCTGATCGGCCATCCGCATCCGCTGTTCGGCGGCGGCAACACCAACAAAGTGGCGCAGACGCTGGCACGCACCTTCGCACGCATGGAATACGTCGCGCTGCGCCCGAATTTCCGTGGGGTCGGCGAGAGCGACGGTGTGCACGACGAAGGCCATGGCGAAACCGACGACCTGCTCGCTGTGCTCAGCGAGGCGAAGCGTCGCTATGGCGACCTGCCCGTCGCGCTGGCCGGTTTTTCCTTCGGCGCTTTTGTGCAGACCCGCGTCGCCAAAGCGCTGGCCGAAGCCGGCCATCCGGCGCAGCGACTGGTGTTGGTTGGCACCGCCTCAGGCTACGTCGAAGGCACGCGCAGCTACGCGACCGAAGCCGTTCCCGGCGATACCATCGTCATCCACGGCTCGGAAGACGAAACCGTGCCCCTGGCCAACGTCCTGGAATGGGCCAAACCAATGGATTTGCCAGTCATTGTCGTGCCCGGCGCGGATCACTTCTTCCACCGCCGCCTGCACGTCATCCGCGAAATCGTCACCCGCGCATGGCGGCACTGAACGCCGCAGCGACAATCGACCGCGGCGCCGCGCTGCACGTGCGCGGCCTGCATAAATCCTATGACGGCAACGAGGTGGTGGCCGGCATCGACTTCACTGTGGCGCCCGGCACCTGCTTCGGCCTGCTCGGACCGAATGGCGCCGGCAAGACGACCACCCTGCGCTGCTGCCTCGGGCTGACCACGCCCGATGCCGGCGAGATCCAGCTCGGTGGCTTCGACATTCCGGCGCAGGCCGGGATCGCGCGCGAACGCGTCGGCGTCGTGCCGCAGTTCGACAACCTCGACCCGGACTTTACCGCCGGTGAAAACCTGCTGGTCTACGGCCGTTACTTCGGCCTCAAGGACGCGCTCATTCGCGCGCGCATTCCCGATCTGCTTGATTTCGCCGGCCTCAGCGGCAAGGAAAAAGCGCGCATCCAGTCCCTCTCCGGCGGCATGAAGCGGCGCCTGACGCTGGCCCGCGCGCTGGTGAACGACCCGGACATCCTCTTCCTCGACGAGCCGACCACCGGCCTCGATCCGCAGGCCCGGCACCTGATCTGGGAGCGCCTGAAGCGCCTCACCGCGCGCGGCAAGACGCTGATCCTGACCACGCATTTCATGGACGAAGCCGAACGCCTGTGCGACCGCCTTGCCGTGCTCGATCATGGACGTTTGGTGACAGAGGGCGCACCACGCGAACTGATCGCCGCACAGATCGAGCCGCAGGTCGTCGAGATTTTTGGCGATGACGCAGCCGCGTGGGCCAAAGCCCGGCGCGCACTTGGCGAACGCCTCGAAATCGCCGGTGACACAGCCTTCTTCTACTGCCGTGAGCCGGCGCCGTTACTTGCCGCACTGGCTGGTGAGCCAAATCTGCGCTACGCGCACCGCGCCGCCAACCTCGAGGATGTCTTCCTCAAACTGACAGGGCGCGAGCTGCGGGATTGAGGATGGAAAAATCTTGAACCACCAAGACACCAAGAACACAAAGTTTCACCAAGAAATTCAGGCAGGTTTTCTTGGTGTCACTTGGTGCCCTTGGTGTCTTGGTGGTGAAGTCCTTTTTCTTTCCAGCTTATGAACTCACAAAAACTCCTCTCCCTCCCCCGCCCCGGCCTGCGCTGGCTGCCCGTCTGGCGGCGCAATTTCCTTGTCTGGCGCAAGCTGGCGATCCCTTCAGTGCTCGGCAACCTGGCCGATCCGCTGATCTACATGCTCGGCCTCGGCTACGGCCTCGGCAGCATGCTGCCGCAAGTGGGCGGGGTGAGCTACGTGAGCTTTCTCGCGGCCGGTACGGTGGTCGCCAGCACCATGAATGCGGCGACTTTCGAGGCGCTTTACTCAGCCTTCTCGCGCATGCATGTGCAGAAAACCTGGGACGCCATTCTCAACACACCACTCTCGCTTGATCACGTGCTGACCGGGGAACTTGTCTGGGCGGCGAGCAAAAGCCTGCTTTCCGGGCTGGCCATCCTGATCGTCATTGCCGCGCTCGGGCTGACCACTTCACCACTTGCGCTGTGGGTGATTCCGGTAATTTTCCTCACTGGGCTGGCCTTTGCCGCAATGGGGCTGATCGTCTGCGCACTGGCGCCGTCCTACGATTTCTTCATGTACTACTTCACGCTGTTCATCACACCGATGCTGCTTGTTTCCGGCGGATCAGCTGCCGGCGGCGCTGCATGCCGTGGCCGGCTGGTTGCCGTTGTCGCACGCCGTGCAACTCGCCCGGCCGCTGTTGCTCGGTGAAGTGCCGGATAATGCGATTGGTCACGTTGCTGCATTGCTGACGATCGCCAGTGTTGCTTTCGCCATCGCCACCGTACTGACCCGGCGGCGTCTTCTCAAATAGCCCATCGCGATTTCAAAGGACTTCCATGCCGATCAAAATTCTCGCCATTTCCGGCAGCAGCCGTCAGGGCTCGCTCAATAAACAGCTTCTTGACGCAGCCATCAGCGCAGCGCGTGCGCTCGGGGCAAATGTAACGCAACTCGATTTGCGGACGCTTGACCTGCCGATCTATGACGGCGATCTGGAGGCTGCCGCCGGCTTGCCGGATGGCTGCGTTTTACTGAAGCAAGCGTTGGCCGGGCATGATGCGCTGCTCCTTGCTTCGCCAGAGTACAACGGCTTTTTCTCGCCACTATTGAAGAATGCCATCGACTGGGCGTCGCGCCCGCAGGCCGGCCAGCCGTCACCGTTCGGCGGCAAGCTTGCCGCACTGCTGGCGGCTTCGCCCGGTGCGCTGGGTGGCATCCGTGGCTTGCCGGCTGTACGTCAGTTATTGAGTAACCTCGGCGTGCTGGTGACGCCGGGGCAAATGTCGCTGCCGCGTGCGCATGAGGCATTCGATGCGCAAGGTAATTTACGCGACCCGGCGCAGCACCAGATGCTCGAAAAAATGATCATGGAGCTGCTGGTGACGACACGGGCGGTGCGTCAGGCGCGCGCCTGAATATATTGTGTGTTTTTCATAAAGGCCGGCATACTTTGAAACACAACAGTCGTTTTTGCTTGCTGAGGTGTAGATCTTTCAAGGGAGCGTGTCATGGCACATGAGGACAAGGAAGCGGAGATCGTCGAGCCAGCGCCGCAGGCAAAGCCGAAGTTGACGCTGATTATTATTCTCGCGGTTCTGCTTGGTGTGTTCCTCACCTTGTTGACGGGTGGCGCCATTTACCACGTTCAATCCGGCAAGACGATGCAGGCCGAGCTTGCAGTCGCCCGCGAGGAACTGAAGCGCAAAACGCTGTTATTGACCGAAGCGCAGGAGCAGATCGCGAACCTGTCGATGCAGATGCACGCCCTCAGGGAATTTTCGGTCGCCAAAGCGAGCGATGTTGTGGCAGAAAAAGAAGTTGCAGTGGATAAGCCGCAAGCCGCTACGGAAAACAGCAGCGCTCACGCACCGGCTTCTGAAGCGGGGAAAAAGGAACAGCCCGCACCGGTCGTACCAGCAGCAGCACCCCCGCCAGTCGCCCCGCCTGCCCCGAAAGCGCCCGCTGCAACGCTGGAAGCAAAAAAAGCGAAGCCTGGCAATCTCGACTGCCAGATTACCGGCAAGTCTCCGGAAGAGCAGCAGGCGACGCTCAAGCGCTGCACACAGGCGATGGATGGTAAAAAATAGCGGCCGAAAACCACAGCTACATCGGGACGTCGTGATGTTTTCGAGGTTTGCGGGTAGCCGTCGTCCTCCGGCTACACCTCGCGCATCACTTTCCAGTACTGATATTTCAGCGCGGCGCTTGCCCCGGCGATAAAGGCGGCGAAGGCGAGGATCGAACCGGCAGCCAGAGTTGATAAGCCGGTCAAGCCCTGACCGATCGTGCAGCCCATTGCAACGACTCCGCCGAAGCCCATCAGTGCGGCACCGACCAGATGGTTAGCGGTATCTTCAATGTCGCGAAAGCCTTCCCAGCGAAAACTGCGGCTGAACAGGGCGTAGGCCATGCTGCCAAAGATCACGCCAAGTGCGCCGGCAATGCCAAAGCTCAGCTTGCGGCTACTGTCCGACCAGAGCATCAGCAATTCCAGTGTGTAGGCCTGCGGCGCAACAAAACTGAAGGATTCCATCCGGCCGCTGTTGGTGGCAACGAACGCTTCCTGCAGCGTGTTTGGATCTTCGGCGAGATACCCGAGGTGGCCGCTGACATACCAGCCGGCTAAGACAATCAGGCCGGTGGCGATGCCGCCCAGCAGGTTGTCAAAAGTCAGAAAGTCGCGTCGCGCAAAAACGAAGGCCAGCAGACCGCCGCCAATCACCAGTGCGCAAATAGCCAGTGCGGCGGATGCCGGGAGCCCCGCGGTACCGAGCAGTGCGGGTAGATCCTGGCCGCCGGGCAGGTAGATCGTGGCCCGTTCCAGCACATTGACGCGGAAGACACCCAGCACGCCACGCATGGTCATGTAGGCAACAAGCCCGAGCATCAGGAAAACGACCAGCGACTTGAGGTTACCGCCGCCGATGCGGATCAGTGTTTTCCCCGCGCAGCCGGACGCGAGGACCATGCCGATGCCAAAACAAAGCCCGCCAACAAGGTAGGAGAGCCAGATGAAGTTTGGCGTCCGGTAGATCGATTTCCCGAGGTCGATCTGGCCGCTCGCATGCAGTGCCGCACTGCCGAGGATGGCGACGGCAATGGCCAGCAGCCACATACGCATGCGACTCCATTCGCCAATGTTGATAATGTCGGAAACGGCGCCCATGGTGCAGAAGTGCGTGCGGTTGCCGACGGCACCGAATGCCCCACCAAGTGCGAAGGCGAGCCAGAGAATAGTAGTAGGGGAGGTGACAGATTCCATAGGGGGCGCTCGCCGATTCAGAGATCGTGAAAAAGCTTTAAACCCTACCGCAGAGACGCAGAGGCGCAGAGACGCAGAGACGCAGAGGACCCCTATTTTTTAATGGTTTTCTCTGCGTTTCCTCTGCGCCTCTGCGTCTCTGCGGTAAGTCGTTGATTTTTTACACCCCTCAATTTATGTAACGCGTCGGATCAGCCACACCCGCGGCGGCAAAGCCTTCGCGGCGCAGGCGGCAGGAGTCACACACGCCACAGGCCTGCCCGGCAGCATCGGCCTTGTAACAGGAAACCGTCAACCCGTAATCAACGCCGAGCAGCGTACCGCGATGAATGATATCGGCCTTGGAAAGCTCGATCAGCGGTGCATGAATCGTTAGCCACGCGCCTTCGACGGCGGCCTTGGTGGCGAGATTGGCCATGCTCTCGAAAGCGGCGATGTAGTCCGGCCGGCAATCCGGGTAGCCGGAATAATCGACGGCATTGACGCCGACAAAAATATCGCGGCTGCCGAGCACTTCGGACCACGCCAGCGCCAGCGAGAGCATGACGGTGTTGCGGGCCGGTACGTAGGTCACGGGGATGCCCGGCTGAACGCCGTCGACCGGAATGGTCATGCGGCTGTCGGTCAGTGCCGAGCCGCCAAACTGTCCGAGGTCGAGCTGCATGACGCGATGTTCGCGGGCGCCAAGTGCTTTGGCCACATGGACGGCGGCATCGAGCTCAGCACGATGCCGCTGGCCGTAGTCGAACGACAGGCAGTAGCAGTCAAAGTCAGCCGAACGGGCGATCGCCAGCGTAGTGGCCGAATCAAGGCCGCCGGAAAGCAGGACGACGGCGCGCTTCGGGGAGTGGTCGGGGATTTTGTTCATGGGGTGGCGAATATACCGCTTTTTGCCCGCCGCTGAAATGGCGCCGTGCCGTATCTGTTTGTTCTTGCGCTACAATCCGAGGCTGCCTGCTCACTGACCTGCACAACCTCCGCGGAGAAAAAAATGATTCAAAAACGCCTGACAGTTATCGCTGCCGCCTTGCTTTTTGCGACCCCCGTCTTCGCTGCCGACAGCGTGAAGATCGGTTTCATGTCCACCCTCTCCGGCCCCGGTGCCGGCCTCGGCGTGGATATCCGCGACGGTTTCAATCTGGCGATGAAACATCTGAACGGCAAGCTGGGCGCCTTACCCGCCGAGATCATCATCGCCGACGACCAGCAAAAGCCCGAGGTCGCACAGCAGATCACCGAAAAATTCCTGAAGAAAGACAAGGTCGACTTCATGACCGGCATCGTCTTCTCCAATCTCATGCTCGCCGTCGGCCAGCCGGTATTCGACAGCAAAACCTTCTACATCTCGGCCAACGCCGGCCCCTCGCAATACGCCGGCGAGCAGTGCAACCCTTACTTCTTCAACGTCGCCTGGCAGAACGACAACCTGCACGAAGCCGTCGGCAAAACGGTGCAGGACAAGGGCTTCAAGAATGTCGTGCTGGTCGCCCCGAACTACCCGGGCGGCAAGGATGCGATGGTTGGCTTCAAGCGCTACTTCAAGGGTCAGGTCAGCGAAGAGGTCTACACCAAGCTCGGCCAGCTCGACTACGCCGCCGAACTCGCGCAAATCCGCTCGCTCAAGCCGGATGCCGTGTTCTTCTTCCTGCCTGGCGGCATGGGCATCAACTTCGTCAAACAGTTCGTCGCCGCCGGCCTGTCACGCGACACGCAACTCTTCGCCCCCGGCTTCTCGGCAGATGAAGACGTAATCAAAGCCGTCGGCGCGCCGATGCTCGGCATGTTCAACTCGTCGCACTGGGCGCACGACATGGACAACGCCGAGAACAAACGCTTCGTCGCCGATTTCGAAAAAACCTACGGCCGCCTGCCCTCGCTCTACGCCTCGCAAGGCTACGACGCCGCCATGCTGATCGACGCCGCCGTGCGCGACAGCAAAGGCCGGCTCAACGACAAAGACGCCGTAAGAAAAGCCCTCGAAGCCAAACGCTTCAAATCCGTGCGCGGCGACTTCAAGTTCAACAGCAACCACTACCCGGTACAAAATTACTACCTGCGCGTCATCGGCAAAGACGCACAGGGCCGGGTGACCAACAAGTCGATGGGCACGGTATTCACCAATCACGCCGATGCCTATGTCGCGCAGTGCAAGATGAAGTAAAGGCAATTTAGGCACTGCCCTGCAAGGCGCGCCAAATGGCGATCTACGTGTAGGGCATGCGCGATGGATCAGCCTTGCGCCGCAGGATTCGATTTCCCTGAAACCAGCAAGTCAAAGACAACTCTGGCGAAGCTGGCGGCTTTCTTCGGGTCGGACAAAAGCTGGATCATCTGATTCTGATGTGCAGAGTTGCTATCGAGAATGGCGTCGTCGATGGCCTTAGAGAAGTCGCCGAGCAAGGCTTGTTCGGGTGAATTGTTTTCAATCTGTTTCATCACGATGTCGTTCTCGCTGACCTTGTCGCGGATGGTGTAGGCGTAGTTCACCATGTCCTTGTCCGAAAGCTGGTCGGCGACAAATATCTCGTTCAGCCGACTGATGATCTGCGACAGAAATTCTTCCTTCTCATCATGAGGCTTGGCCGACCCCAGGCCTTCACCCGGCTCCAGCTGGTATTCGCCGGTGTTTTGTTTGAGCAGCAGATCCTGCTGACGGATTTTTGCGACGCGGTAATGGCTGAGCACCACGTTATCGAGGTCGACTTCGTCTTCATCGAGCAAGGCTTCGCGCAACATCGGGCGCAGGTTGCGGGCGTAGAGGCTGAGCTTTTCCAGGCCGGTGTCGTCGTAATCGACGATCTGCGACATAAACTCATAGAAGCGCACGAAGGTGCCCAGATCCTTCTTGAAAATATCCAGCGCGTCCTTTTCTTTCTGGCATTCCTTCAGGCAGTTCTCAGCGTTGGTGATCAGCACCGTGTCGCCGGTTTTTTTGGTGCGCTCGAACATCTCCTTGGCCTGCCGGAACGCCGCCACCGCTGATTTGTAACGCTGCTGCCAGCGTTGCACTGCCGGCTTGCAGATATTGGCAATCGCCGCATTGCTCTTGTTCTTCACATAAAACGCCGCGCAGAACTGCTCGACTTCCTGCCCAGTGAAGATGCCCGCCGCACGCAGCTTGTCGTGCAGGGTGAAGATCAGGTTCGGGTCCGAGACATCGGCCAGCTCCGCCGTCTGGTAGTAGGGCTGGAAGGCACTCAGGATTTCATCAGGCTCATTGAAAAAATCCAGCACGAAGGTGCCGGTTTCCACCTTGTTCGGGTAGGTGCGATTCAGGCGCGACAGCGTTTGCACGCACTCGACGCCGGCCAGCTTCTTGTCCACGTACATGGCGCACAGCTTGGGCTGGTCGAAGCCGGTCTGGAACTTGTTGGCGACGATCATCACCTGGTAGTCGTCCGAATCGAAAGCATTGCGCAGGTCGCGGCGCTTCAGATTCGGGTTCATGTTGGTCTCGGTGAATTTCTCGCCGATCAGGCTCGCCCCGTTCGGGTCTTTGTCGGTGAAGGCCACCTCACCCGAGAAGGCGACCATGGCGTGGATTTTCCGGTAGCCCTTCTCAATGATGTACTTGTCGAAGCACAGCTTGTAGCGCACCGCTTCCTTGCGCGAGCTGGTCACCACCATGGCCTTGGCCTGGCCGCCGAGCAGGCCCAGCACGTTGTCCTTGAAGTGCTCGACAATGACCATCACTTTCTGCGCGATGTTGTGATCGTGCAGCCGCACCCACTGGTTGAGCTTGACGCGGGCGCGCTTGCTTTCGACCTCCTGATCGCTGGCCTGAATCTTCAGTGCCAGCTTGTACGCCACCTTGTAGTTGGTGTAATTCTTCAGCACATCAAGGATGAAGCCTTCCTCGATAGCCTGGCGCATGCTGTAGACGTGAAACGCCTCGGGCCGGTTGGTGATTGAGGGCACTTCATCCGGGCGCGGCAAGCGGCCAAACAGTTCCAGCGTTTTGGGCTTGGGTGTCGCGGTAAAGGCAAAGAAGCTCAGATTGCCGGAAGCGCGGCGTGAGGCCACGGTGGCGGCGATGATGTCGTCGCTGTCGATCTCGTCTTCCTCACCCGCTTCGCCCGCCTCCTTCATCAGCACTTCCTTCAGCTGCCGTGCCGTCGATCCGCTCTGCGACGAATGCGCCTCGTCGGCAATGATCGCGTAGCAGCGCTCCTTCAGACTGACGCTGTTTTCAATCGCCTTGAGCACGAAGGGAAAGGTCTGGATGGTGACGATGATGATCGGCTGCGCGGCTTCCAGCGCGCTGGCGAGCTTCTCGGATTTCGAGCCGTCGCCTTCCTTGTTGTTGATGCGCCCGACCACACCGTCGGTGTGCTCGAACTGGTAGATCGTGTCCTGCAACTGGGCGTCGAGCACCGTGCGGTCGGTCACCACGATCACCGAATGAAACTGCTTGCTGCCGTCGCCCTTGTAGAGCGACGAGAGCTGATGCGCCACCCAGGCAATCGAATTGGACTTGCCCGATCCGGCGCTGTGCTGGACCAGATATTTATGCCCCGGCCCTTCTACCCGCGCCTTGTCGAGCAGCTTGCCCACCACATCCCACTGGTGATAGCGCGGGAAGATCATGCTTTCCTTCTTGTACTTGCGGCCTTCCCAGTCTTCCCTGTCCTCGATCTGGAGGTGCACGTAGCGCGCCAGAATGTTCAGCAGATTGTCCGGCAGCAGCACCTCGTTCCACAGGTAGTCGGTGGCGTAGTGATTCACGTCTTCCGGCACGTCGTTGCCGGCGCCGCCATCGTGCGTACCCTTGTTGAACGGCAGGAAGAAGGTCTTTTCGCCCTCCAGCCGCGTCGCCATATGCACCTCGTACTGGCTCACGGCAAAGTGCACCAGCGCGCCGCGCTTGAAGGAGAGCAGCGGCTCGGGCTTTTTGGCGACCGGGTCGAACGGCAGGCGCGTCGTCTTGTATTGCCTGATCGCGCGATCCACTGCCTGCTTGAACTCGGATTTCAGTTCCAGCGTCGCAATCGGCAAGCCATTGACAAACAGCACCAGATCGATGCGCCAGGCGCGGGCCTTGGCGCCAGTCTCAAGCAGATGCGCATCGCTCGCCCACGGGCTATAGACCAGTTCCGGCACGACACGCAGGCGGTTCTTCGCGTAGCGCGCCAGCGTCTCCGGGTTCAGATCGTGTTCGGGCTTGAACTGGCACAGCGCAAAGCGTGCATTGCGGTCGCGCAGCTCGTGGCGCAAGACGCCCAGCGTGCCGAAAGTGCGGCTGTCTTTGTGCGTCGCGTTCGGGTCGGCCTTTTGCAGCTGCGCCGCCACCAGCTCAAGGAATTTCTGTTCGCTGTCCCTCGGGTGATTGGCGCAGAACTTCTGCCACTGCGCGTCCTGCGTTTCCTGCACAAAGCCCAGCGCATCCTCGGGGTACAAGGCGAGTTTGCGGTTGTATTTTTCCGGCGAACCGAGCTGCCAGCCGCTGGCCAGCAGTTGTCGGATGATGTCGTCCTGGAAGATGCGTTCGCTGGCTTGGTCGCTCATGGCTGGGGTCTGGGTGGGTTTTGGAGGTTGGGGGCGGCGCTGGAGGGGTCTCAAGCGGCGGCTTGCCAGTCGCGAACGTCGATCTTGCCGGTGACTGCGGCGGAGATCAGGGCGGTGCGACGTTCTTGCATCAGATCAATTTGCATTGCCGCACTCGTAATTATTTTGTCGAAAACGGCGCATTTGTCTTGAAGAACATTAGCGATATTTATCGCCTCATCTAATGGCGGTTGTGTGATGTGTAAATTTTCTATCACTTGCATACCGATATTTTGTTGCGTCCCAAAACTCCAATTGAGTTCAATTGCTTCGATAAAATTATGGCACCGAAGAAAATTCAACACAAAATAAGGATGGCTGAATTCGTTGCACCTAATTACAGCCAGCGGAGACCAAATATTAAATCTCCTATCCGTTTCAACAATGGCTGTTACACCTGTTGTTGCACCAGATTTGACCATGTATATATCAAATCTCCTCGGGGAGTATTTTTTTGAGAACCGCCTATCGTCTTCCTCGGATATGTGAGCGCGAATTTTGCCGAAGTCGATAAAGCCAGAAGAAACGGCTTCGGCAGAAATAAATGGAACCCCTTCATCCAAAAACTCTGGAGTCTCATGTGGCCCATCCGTAATGGGTGTCGAAACCATGTGCTTAATAGCGAGGACTTCCCAATGCGCCGGCACCTCGCCCAGCCAGTCGACCCCGGAATCCTTCATAGTGGCGTTGGGGCTGAGGCCTTTGGTCACGGCATGGCTGATCACCGCCTGGCGCTTTTCCTTGAGCAGTTCAATCAGCCGCTGCTGCTTCTCGATCAGCGTGTCGATCTTCGCGGTTTCGTGGTCGAGGAAGGCGGCGATTTTCTCCTGTTCGCCGCTAGGCGGGATTGCAAGAAAAATCTGACCAATCATTGTTCCATTTAAATTTGACAAGCCAGTTGTGGTATTTGAAAGGTAATCAAACTGAGCTCTGGCCAGTTCATTATTCATCACGTACCAAGCTAACTTTGGAAGCAACAGGCTGTTTGTGCGAATACGTTGCATAAAATTTGAGTAGCAACATCCCAACCCTTCAACCTCATTGGTCACAATAGTTGTTTTTCCAATGTGTAGCGCACTGCCACTGGATTTGGTTACCAATAAGTCGCCTTTTTTTAGCTGCGCGTATTCCTTGTCTCTTTGATTCAATTTTCTCGGCGCAGGATCATCCAACCTCCAATAGCCATCAACCGTTTGCTCTGTTGATCGAAGAACGATGGTGTCATTTTCTCCATCAGGATCATCACCCCAAACACCACCATCATTTCGTTCGACGAACCATTTAAATGGCGACAGATTCCAGAATTTTGGAATCTGCCCCAGCCACTCAACCCCCGAATCCCTGTACTCCGAATAAGCCTTGTACCGACTCATGCCTCGTCTCCATCGCCCACATTCGCCGCATAAAACTCGTGCAATTTCGCTTGCAGCAGTTTCTTGTCCGGCAACTGGGTCTGGTATTGCGCGACCAGCGCGGGCGAGAGTGAGCGGCTCAGGGCGTATTCGACGACTTCGTCGTCCTTGCTGGCGCAGAGCAGCAGGCCGATGGCCGGGTTTTCGTGGGCTTTCTTGTGGTCGCGGTCGAGGGCTTCGAGATAGAAATTGAGCTGGCCGAGGTGTTCGGGCGAGAAGCGGGTGGTTTTCAGTTCGATGGCGACCAGGCAGTTGAGGCCGCGGTGAAAAAACAGCAGGTCGAGGGCGAAATCCTGCCCACCCACTTGCAGCGGGTATTCGCTGCCGATGAAACAGAAGTCGCGCCCGAGTTCGAGCAGGAACTGCTTGAGCCGAGCCAGCAGTCCGCGTTGCAGATCGCTTTCGAGGTGCGCGGCGGGCAGGTCGAGGAATTCGACGAGGTAGCTGTCCTTGAAGATGCTCGCTGCGCCGGGGTGAGTTTGTGTCACCAGTGGTGACACTTTTGCCGGAGAGAGGACGACGCGCTCGAAAAGACCGGTGTCGTATTGCCGCTCCAGCTCGCGCTTACTCCATTTTTCCTGCGCCGCCATTTTCAGGTAAAACTCGCGCTCTTCGGTGCGTTTGCTGCGACCGAGAATGATCAGGTTATGGCTCCAGGGCAATTGTCGCACCAGTGGTGCGACTTTCTCCTGGGGGTGATAAGTCTCGTAAAACTGCCGCATGCGGAACAGGTTGGCGCGGGTGAAGCCTTTCAAACCTGGCTGCGTATTGGCAATGTGCTGGGCCAGTTGTTCGACGACCCCCTTGCCCCATTCGGCGGCATTGATCTTACCGCTGAGGTAGGCCCCAACCTGCCAGTAAAGCTCGATCAGCGTGGTGTTGACGGCCTGATAGGCGCGCTGGCGGGCGCTGTCGATCAGCCGGGTGATCTCCGAAAAGTCGGGGTTTGGCGTCAACTCGTTCAACTCGCTCATGAATGCACCTCGCGCAGCAGGGCCATAATTTCGGCGCTAACCGCATCGAGATCGGCGTCGATGTCGACCAGATCGCGCGGCGGCTGGTATTGGTAGAAGTGGCGGTTGAAGGGGATTTCGTAGCCGACGATGCCGATCTCGCCATCCTTGGCGTCGCGCTTGCCGGCGTCTATCCAGGCATCGGGCACATGCGGCTGCACTTCCTTGATGAAATAGGCCTCGTTGATCGCGTTCACGCTGCGGCTCGGGTCGAGCGCGATGTTTTCAAAGTCGCGCAGATCGCCGTCGGTCTGGTATTCGACAATTTCCTTGCCGACGGGAAACAGGCCGTAGAGCGGGTCGGCCTTGCCCTTGTGCTGTTTCTTGATGACTTTCGCGGCGGCCGGGTTCTTCCAGCTCACGGCGTCGGCGATCTGTTTTTTCTCTTTGCTGTCGAGCGTGACGCCGGCTGCTGCGGCTTTGATGGCGTCGTCGTAGGCGTTGAAGTCGTCAGACTGCGCGCTGCCGATGATCTGCTGCAAGGCCCGCGCCCTGAGCAGGATGCGCTTCTGGGCGAGCCAGGTGTCTCGGTCGAGCAGGTCCTTGATCTGCTTTTCTTTCAGCTCGGCAAAGTGGCGCTTGCAGTGGGCGCGGATTTCGTCGGCATGGGCGGTCAGGTCGCCGTAGTCCGGGCTGTCTAGCGTGTCGCTCCAATGCCCTTGACCATACTCGGCGTAGATCCACTGCATCGCGCCGCCCAGCGCGCCGGGGGAAAAGCGCAGCGCGGCGATGCGCTGATCGCTGAACTGCCAGGAGAGGCGCAGCGGGCATTCGATGCTGATGCGGCGGTAGCCAAATTCGTGCGAGGCAAAGATCTTGCTGGCGAAGGTCTTGGGCGCTTCGGTTTTTGGATTGGCCGATTGCCGGCCGCGATTGCTCTTTTGCTCGGCAGGCTTGTCGAGCGGGCGGGCGTCGACGACTTCAAACTGGCCAAAGCAGCGGGTGATGGTGGCGATGTCGCCTTCATCCATCTGGTTGCGCTTGCTGCCCAGCGATTTGCGCATCTTGCCGCAGAGATTGACGCCGTTGATGAGTTGCACGCGGCCTTTGCGCTCGCCGGCTTTCTTGTTGGACAGTACCCAGACGTAGGTGGCGATGCCGGTGTTGTAGAACATGTCGGTCGGCAGCGCGACGATGGCTTCGAGCAGATCGGCTTCCAGAATGTAGCGACGGATTTCCGATTCGCCCGAGCCGGCGCCGCCGGTAAACAGCGGCGAGCCGTTGAGGATGATGCCGATGCGCGAGCCGCCATCTTTCACGTCGCGCAGCTTGCTGATCAGGTGCAGCAGGAAGAGCAGCGAGCCATCGGAAACGCGCGGCAGGCCGGGGCCGAAGCGACCGTCGAAGCCTTTGAGGCTGTGCTCGTCGGCGATGTCGCCTTCGATCTTTTTCCAGTCCACGCCAAATGGCGGATTGGAGAGCATGTAGTCGAACTTGCCGGCGTAGAGGTGATCGCTGGAGAGCGTGTTGCCGAGCTTGATGTTGCTGACGTCCTGCCCCTTGATCAGCATGTCGGCCTTGCAGATGGCGTAGCTTTCGGGATTGAGTTCCTGGCCGTAGGCGCGCATCACGGTTTGCCGGTTGAGCTCGTGCACGTATTCCATGCCGGCCGACAGGAAGCCGCCGGTGCCGGCGGTGGGATCGTAAATGGTGCGGACGATGCCGGGCCTGGTCAACGCGTCGTCGTCTTCCATGAACACCAGCGAGGTGGTGAGGCGCACAATATCGCGCGGCGTGAAGTGTTCGCCGGCGGTTTCATTCGAGCTTTCGGCAAAGCGCCGGATCAGCTCTTCGAACACCAGGCCCATGTCGTGATTGGAAACGGCCTTGAGGCTGATGTCCATGGTGCGTACTTTTTGCACGATTTTGTAGAGCAGGTTGGCATCACCCAGCAGGCCGATAAATTCGGCAAACTTGAAGTGATCGAAAATCTCGCGAGCATCTTTGGAGAAGCACTGGATGTAGCGCTCCAGGTTGGCCTTGATGCCGGCTTCGCCCAGCGTGCCCAGATCCATCGGCGAGGTGTTGAAGAAGGACAGGCCACCGGTAGCGCGCAGCAGCAGCTTCTCTTGCGCCTCCTCCGGGACCTTCATCTTTTCAACCATCGGAACTTGCTTGAGCACGGCGTCTTTGCTGGCTTCCAGCACGCATTCCAGACGGCGCAGCAGGGTAAACGGCAGGATGATGCGGCCATACTGGCTCTGCTTGAAGTCACCGCGCAGAAGGTCGGCGAGTGTCCAGATGTCGGCGGCGAGGTTGTTGGTGTTTTGGGTCATTTAGGCTTGAGAATTTATTTGTTGACGAGTCGGCGCGGTGCGCAGTTACGCTACTACTTCGCTACGAAAGCTGTTTGCGGTGAATGCCTTGTGCATCAGATAGTACGCCAGTACGACTTTACGAATTAGCGGTGACTGCGGCCGGCTATGTTAAGTTGTTACCTGATATCACCAACAGGGAAACAGCATGGCTGCTACCACCACCCGGCCAACGACCATCAAGATTGATCAAGAAACCCGAGAGCGTATGAAGCGCCTGGTCGAAGCACGCAATCGAACGCCGCACTGGATGACTCTGGAGGCTGTTCTCCAGTATGTAGACCGAAAAGAAAAACGTAAAGCATTCCGACATGATGGCATTCTGGCGTGGAATGAATATCAGGGAAGCGGTTCACACGTCTCGGGAGATGAAGTCATTGCCTGGCTCGACACTTGGTGCGAGGAAATCGAAAAAACTGCGCCTGCATGCCACCTGTGAAATTCGCGCCTGCCGGGCCACTTGATCTGGAGCGGATACGCTAGCTCTTGTGCCTAAAGATTCTGTTGCGCTGTATCGTCAGGATAGCAATTGTGTGATCATCCCCTGACAGTGCGCCATCAAAAAGATGCCAAGCGCTTTTTGCGATGAGTCAAAAACACACTTAGCCAGCACCATGAATTCAGCACCATGACCCAACTCATCCTCGAACAAGCCCTCAACGGCCTGCAATTCGGTCTCATGCTGTTCCTGCTCGCCGCCGGGCTGACGCTGGTGTTCGGCATCATGGACATGATCAATCTTGCGCATGGGTCGCTGTACATGGTCGGCGCTTATCTGGCGGCGGCCGCAACGCAGGCCAGCGGCTCGTTTATCGCCGGCATCGGCGCGGCAATGCTGGGTACGGCGCTGCTCGGGGCGCTGCTCGAAGTCTCGCTGCTGCGCCGGCTCTATGCGCGTGACCATCTGGCGCAGGTGCTCGCCACCTTCGCGCTGATCCTGATCGCCAACGAAGCCGTCCGCATGATATGGGGCGCGCAGCCGGTGCTGCTCAACACGCCGGACGCACTGTCCGGGCCGGTCGACATCGGCGGTTTCTTCTACCCCTCGTACCGCCTGTTGATCATCGCCGTGGGTGCGCTGGTCGCCGGGCTGCTTTACCTGCTGGTGGCGAAAACGCGGGTCGGTATGTGGGTGCGTGCCGGGGCATCGAATCGTGAGATGACCGAGGCACTTGGCGTCAATGTGCGCCTGCTGTTCACCGCCGTTTTTGCGGTGGGCGCGGCGCTCTGTGCGCTGGCCGGTGCGCTGCTCGGCCCGCTGCTGGCGGTACAGGTTGGCATGGGCGAGAGCATCCTGATTCTCGCCTTTGTAGTGATCGTGATCGGCGGCATCGGCTCGATGCGCGGCGCGCTGGTTGGCAGCCTGCTTGTCGGTCTGGTTGATACGCTGGGGCGCGCCGTACTGCCGTCGCTGTTGCGCGAATTTGCCTCTCCCGAAGTGGCGGCCAGCCTCGGGCCGGCCATCGCGTCGATTCTGATTTATGTGCTGATGGCGGCGATTCTTTTCTGGCGGCCGGAAGGCCTCTTCCCGGCGCGCGCCTGATGGGGCTTTACGCATCCTCACCGCGCCGCCGGGTGCTGGCGGCAGTCGCTCTGGCCGCCCTGGCTGCGCTGCCGTGGCTGGCGCAAATGCTCGATCAGAGCTTCTATGTGAGCTTTGCCAGCCGCGTGCTGATCTTTGCGCTGGTGGCGACCAGCCTGAATCTGGTGGTTGGTTTCGGCGGCATGATCTCGTTTGGTCACGCGGCATTTTTCGGCGCTGGCGCTTATAGCGTTGCCGTACTGGCTGAAAATGGCGTTTTTTCGGCATTGGTCGCCTGGCCGCTGGCCGGCGGTATCGCGGCTTTGCTCGCCCTGCTGATCGGCGCGATCAGCCTGCGCACGCGCGGTGTCTATTTCATCATGATCACGCTGGCCTTCGCGCAGATGGCGTTCTACCTCGTTGTTTCACTGAATTCATGGGGTGGCGATGACGGGCTGGCGCTCTTGCAACGGTCGACCTTGCCCGGGCTGGATCTCAAGGATGACGCGACTTTCTATTACCTGGTGCTGCTGTTTCTGGCGCTGGTGCTGCTGGTTTTCGACCGGCTGGCGCATTCGCGCTTCGGGCGCGTGATTCAGGGTATCCGCGAAAACGAGACACGTATGGAGGCACTGGGCTATCCGGTATTCGCCTACAAACTCGTCTGCTTTGTGATTGGTGGCGCGCTCGCCGGCCTCGCGGGTGCGCTGCTGGTCAACCAGTCCGGCCTCGCCAGCCCGAGCCTGCTGCACTGGACGCAATCGGGAACGCTGCTGGTGATGGTCATTCTCGGCGGCGTCGGCAGCCTGTATGGCGGCCTGATCGGCGCGGTGCTTTTGCTGCTCGGCGAAGAACTACTGGTTGAAATAACGCCACATTGGCAAATCGGCCTCGGGCTGGTGCTGCTCGCCGTGGTGCTGTGGGCGCCGCAGGGTGTTGCCGGGCTGTTTGCGCGCAGAGACAAAGCGGCTGATGGTGGCAGGGGTGGCAAGAGCAGCAGCGGTGATAAGCATGAATGAAGCGCTGCTCGATGTACGCGATGTGAGCAAACATTTCGGCGGTGTTTATGCACTCAATGGCGCGACGCTGGCTATCGAAGCGGGCGAAGTGCATGCGCTGATCGGCCCGAATGGCGCCGGCAAAACGACGCTGATCCACACGCTCTCGGGTTCGTTACGCCCGGATCAGGGCAGCGTAAATTTTACCGGCAGTGATGTCACGCAGCTTGCAATGCATCGGCGTGCGGCGCTCGGTCTGGCGCGCTCGTACCAGATCACCAACATATTTGCCGGCTTCACGGTGCTCGATAACGTGGCGCTTGCCGTGCAGGCTAGAGCGCGCGACTGGGGATCCAGTTTCCGCTTCTGGCAGCCATTTGCCAGTGATACCCGGATCACCGAGGAGGCGCGTGCGCTGCTTGATCAGGTATCGCTCGGTGCGCTGGCTGCACGGCGAGCCAGCCACCTGTCGCACGGCGAACAGCGCAGCCTTGAAGTGGCGCTGGCGCTGGCGACCAAGCCAAAACTGCTGCTCCTTGACGAGCCGATGGCCGGCATGGGGCCGGAAGAATCAGCGCGCATGGTCGAGCTGATCGAACATCTGTCGCGCCAGGTCACACTGTTGCTCGTTGAACACGACATGGACGCCGTTTTCCGGCTGGCGGATCGCATCTCGGTGCTGGTTGGCGGGCGGGTGATCGCGACCGATACACCGGCAATGATTCGCGCCGATGCCGCCGTGCGGCGGGCTTACCTTGGCGATGTGGTATGAGCATGAGTACGGCTCCGCTGCTGGAAATCGAGCAACTGGAAACGGCGTATGGCAGCAGCCAGGTGCTGTTCGGCATCAGCCTGACGATTGGCGAAGGTGAAGTCGCCACGCTGCTCGGGCGTAACGGTATGGGCAAGACAACGACGGTACGCTCGATTTGCGGCCTGACGCGACCGCGCAGTGGTTCAATCCGTTTTGCCGGCGAGCGTATTGACACACTCACCGCCGACCGCATCGGGCGCAGCGGGATCGCGCTGGTGCCGGAGGGTCGGCAGATTTTCCCGAACCTCTCGGTGCGCGAGAACCTCATCGCTTTCGCCGCCAATCGCCATGCCGCGCGCGCGCCGTGGACGCTGGAGCGGGTCTATGCGTTCTTCCCACGGCTGGCCGAACGCGCCAACAATCTCGGTGGCCGGCTATCCGGTGGCGAACAGCAGATGCTGGCCATTGGCCGCGCCCTGATGACCAATCCGCGCCTGCTGATACTCGATGAAGCAACAGAAGGCCTCGCGCCGCTGGTCCGTGAAGAAATCTGGCGTTGTCTCGATACCCTGCGCGGCAGCGGGCAAACCATTCTGGTCATCGACAAATACGTCGAACGCCTGATTGCCCTGGCCGACCGGCACACCATCCTCGAACGCGGGCAAGTAGCCTGGCAAGGCAGCTCCGCCGAACTCGATGCCGATCACGGCATCTGGCATCGCTATCTGGGGATTTGATTTACTCGGAGAGCAGCGCGGAAAGCTCGCGCTCAAGCAATTCCTCGCTGCCCAGATTGAATTCGACGAGGCGGCGCAGATGCGTCACGCTGTCGAGGTCAATGTTATGGCAGTCGAGTCCGGCATAACGACCTTCGATGTGCGTGACCCGTGTTTCCATGCGGATGCTGTCGCCGTCGTCGTCGAGCCGGATGCAGAGGGTGCATGGTGTTTGATCATGCAGATAGATGTCGATCGGCAGGCGTACCAGCGCCCCCTTCAGCGAGACATCAAGAACCATCACTTCGATGTCGCGATCGATCAGCACCAGCTGCGCCGGTGTGTGGAAGGCGATGCGCGAATACAGGCGACGTTCATCGGTCACGACAGGCTCCTTCAAGAGGTCTACTTGCCTTGAATATTACCCCAAAGCAACTTGTGTAGTTGTAGCTGGAAGCGTACCGGCAAACGGTCGGTAAGTATCCAGTCAGCCAGTATTCTTGGCTCCAGATCACCCTGTACCGGTGCCATGAGCAATGGGCAAACTGTGTCGAGACGGTGTTCGAAAATCGTGTCGCGCGCCCACTCGTAGTCAGCCCGATCCTTGAGAACGAACTTGAGCTCGTCACGCCGGGTCAGCAGCGCCAGATTTTCCCAGCGGTTCTTGTCGAACTCACCGGAGCCGGGCGCCTTGAGGTCGACGATACGCGAAACGCGCGCATCAACATCGGTAATATCGAGCGCCCCGGAAGTTTCCAGCGAGACGTCATAGCCGGCATCGCAGAGCGCCGTGAGCAAGGGCAGACAGGACTTTTGCGCCAGCGGTTCGCCGCCAGTAACGCACACCCAGCGCGTATCGTAGCGCGCAAGGTCGGCGAGAATTTCCGGCACGGTGCGGTTGCTGCCACCGGCAAAAGCATACGCGGTATCACACCAGACGCAGCGCAGCGGGCAACCAGTAAGGCGGACAAAAACAGTCGGCAGGCCGACGCGCGAAGTTTCTCCCTGCAAGGAGAAAAAAATCTCGCTGATCTTCAGCGAAACCGGTTTTTCCCGCCCGGTCACCGGCTTACTTCTTTTTCAGGCGCTGCTTGGCCGTTGCCGCCGCCGTGCTATCCGGGTATTTGATCAGCACCGCTTCGAGCGTACCCTTGGCGCCCTTGGCATCACCCAGTTCCTGCTGGCAGGTAGCGATGTTGATCATCGCATCGGGCGCTTTGGCATGGCCTGGCCACTTCGCCAGAACGACTTTCTGCGCGTCAATCGCCTTCTTGCAGTCGCGCAGCGCGTAGTGCGCGTTACCCAGCCAATACTGCGCGCTCGGTGCGAGCGTGCTGTCCGGATAATTTTTGCTGAAAGCCTCGAAGGCCGCTGCCGCTTCCTTGAGCTTGTTGGCTTTGAAGTAGTTGAGCGCCGCCTCGTAATCGTGCGACTCGGCAGACGGATCGGCAGCCGGTTTGGCCGGCGCCTTGGCTTCCTCTCCCGGCTTGGCTTCAGCGACCGGCTGCGGCTCAAGCTTGCGCAAGCGGCCATCGAGGTCGATATAGAAATCCTGCTGCCGTTTTTTCGCCGACTCCAGCTCATAGGTCAGGGTTTCGACCTGCCCGCGCAGTTTGGCGCTCTCTTCACGCAGCGCCTGAATCTGGTTGATCAGATCGAACTGCGCTTTTGCCGTCGTATCGAGACGCTCGTTGGTCTTGATCGTCAGGTCGTTGATCTGGCGCCGCGCTTCATCATCGTCGAACATCCCCGCCTGCACTTGCTGCGCGCCAAAAGTGGCAAGCAGCAAAGTGACTGCGGAAAGACGCAAGTAGCGCACCGGCATGATCAGAACTCGCCGCTGTAGAGCATGTCGCCACGACGGTTTTCAGCAAACGCCGCCTCGCTCTGGCCTTCATTCTTCGGCTTCTCTTCGCCGAGGCTGACCGACTCGACCTGATCTTCACGGGCACCGAGCAGGACCAGCATTTTCTTCACCGCATCAGCACGCTTCTGACCCAACGCCAGATTGTATTCACGGCCGCCGCGCTCGTCGGTATTGCCCTGGATCAGCATTTTGAACTGGCGGTTTCCGGCGAGGAATTTGGCGTGCGCCGTTACCAGATCCTTGTACTCCGCCTTGACTTCGAAGCTGTCGTAATCAAAGTAAACACTGCGCTTGGAAAGAATGCTCTTTGGATTGGTCAGCACATCCGGCAGGTTGCGGCCTTCAACGCCGCCGGCAGTGACGGTGGCAACCCCGGGGCCGCCACGGGATTCAACCGGCGCACCATCCTGCTCCGGGCCAGTCGGCGACGAACCGCAAGCGGCGACCAGGGCGGCGAAAGCAATGGCCAGCGAAATGTTGATGATCGAGTGTTTCATGGTGTTTCTCCTGCTTTAAGATTTAAAAACTGAATAAGCGATTACTTGGTAAATGGGCCCCATGCCGGCTCGCGAACATCGCCAGCAGAGACGGATAAGCGCTGCTTGATACGGCCATCAATCGATACGGCCGAGAGTACGCCACGACCGCCCATTTCGGTAGCAATCAGGATCATCCGGCCATTCGGTGCAAAACTCGGCGACTCATCCTTGTGTGAGTCGGTGAGTACCTGTACCTGCTTGCTCGCCAGATCCATCACCGCAAGACGGAAAGCACCCTCGCGCCGGCTGATGAAGGCCATCGACTTGCCGTCCGGCGAGAGGCGGGGCGTCACGTTGTAGCTGCCCTCGAAGCTGACGCGCTGAACCTCGCCGCCACCGACGCTCATCCGGTAAATCTGCGGACTGCCGCCACGATCCGAGGTGAAGTAGATTGACTGACCATTCGGCGCGAAGTTCGGCTCAGTATCGATACCGCCGGAACTGCTCAGACGTCGCACGCCCGAGCCATCCGCATTGACGATGAAAATCTGCGATCCACCTTCCTTGGAAAGTACGACGGCCAGTTTTTGCCCGTCAGGCGACCAGCCCGGTGCCGAGTTCGAGCCCCGGAAGTTGGCCACTACGACGCGCTTGCCAGTGGCCAGCGAGTGCACATAAATCACCGGCTTCTTGTTCTCGAACGATACGTAAGCCAGACGACCGCCATCCGGCGACCAGGTCGGCGAGATGATCGGCTCCTTCGAAATCAGTGCAGCCTGGGCATTCTGCCCGTCGGCGTCGGCAATATGCAGTTCATAGCGCGCCTTGCTGCCCTTGACGACATAGGCAATGCGTGTCGAGAAGATGCCGGGCTCGCCGATCAGTTTTTCGTAGATGACATCGGCAATACGGTGGCCGGCAGCGCGCAGCATTGGCGTCGAAGTAACGAAAGCCGAGCCACCGAGCACGCCCTGTTTGTTCACATCGTACAGGCGAAAGCGTGCTTCCTGCCGGCCATCGCCGCTCGCACTGATACTGCCGGCAGCCAGCGCATCGGCGCCTTTCGCTTTCCAGTCGCCATAGACCGGGCTCGACGCTTCGGTCAGCACGCTACCGCTGGCATCAACCATCTTGAACAGGCCGCTACGCTCAAGGTCGCCGCGCACCACGGAAGTCAGTGCCCGCGAGGCCCCTGGTTCGCCGCCAAAATCAGCGATGGCCAGGGGAATACGGTTAGCGCCGGCGCCGGTAATCTCGATCGTCAGTTCGGCGCGCGCCGGCGTTTGCAATAGCGCGAACGCGCTGCAGGCGATCAGACTCAGGCTGCGTAGTTTGAGCATGGGGCAAAGGCATCCATCAAAGAATCCGCGATTATATCGTCTCGACGCGCGAAGGGATTGTAACGAAACGTAATTTCACCGCGTGAGAAGGACAGCCAACTACTCTTCGAATGGCTTGTACGGGATTCTGAGGTCGCGCACGAATAGGTCCGGCTGATCCGGTTTGGGCAGCGGCGAAGACTTCAGTATGGCGCGCTCGACGGCGGCATCAAGCGCCGGATTGCCGCTCGACTTGCGTATCTTGACACCGAGCACCTCGCCGGAGGGCAGCTGCGTCACTTCAAACTCGGCCAGTGGATTGCCCTGGATACCGGGCGGCAGAACGATGTTGCCGCGAATCTTGCCGGCGATCTTGCCGATATAGGTCACCAGCCCGCGATTGCGTGCAGCGGCAGCCTGCTCGGCCTTGAGCTGATCGCGATTGCGCGACTCGGCTTCGGCATGTGCACGCTGATCCTGCACGACCTTCTCCTGCTTAAGCTCTTTTTGCTCGCGCTCAATCGCCTTCTTCCAGTCCGGCTCCTCGCGCTTCGGCTCTTCTTTTTTTGGCTCGGGCTTTTTCGGTTCTTCCTTCTTCGGCGGCTCTTTCGGTTTCTTTTCTTCCTTGACCACGATATCGGGCTTGACCGGCGGCCTGGGCTCGGGCTTCACCTCGGGCTTCGGTTCCGGTTTCGGCTCGGGTTTGGGCTCCACCTTCGGCTCGGGCCTGACTGCCGGTGCCGGCGCGGCGCGCCAGACTTCGACCTCGACCTCGACCGACGACGGCGCCTGGCTCTTCCACTGCACGCCAAAGAAGAGCGCAGCAATGAGCAGGAGGTGCACCGTCGCGGCGAGCGTCAGCGACTTCCATTTGGCGACTTCAGGCTGGGGAAGCGGGATCACAGACGTTCAGCGCTCATTGCCCGATTACTTGCCACTGACCTGGACGTTCAGCGCGACACGCTTGACCTGCTGGCGCTGCAACTCGTCCATGATCTCGAGCACGGCTTCGTACTTGACGTTCTTGTCGCCGGAAATCAGCACCGGCTGCTCCGGGTTGCGCGCCTGCGCTTCCAGGATAGCGGCCGAAAGCTCCTTGCGACTCACGTCGCGCTCTTTCCCGTCGCGCGCCAGATCGCGCAGCGCCAGCGTGCGGTCGGGGCGAATCATCACTTCGAGCGGCTTTTCGGCCTGTTGCGCGGCCTTGCCGACCGAGGGCAGATCAATGTTGGCGGTTGTCATCATCGGCGCCGTCACCATGAAGATAACGAGTAGCACGAGCATGACGTCAATGTAGGGGACGACGTTGATTTCGTTTTTCAGGCGGCGCGGGCGCATGTTTTTATCTCATCTGCCGCTGAAGGATGTTCTGGAACTCTTCCATGAACGACTCGAAGCGCGAGGACAAACGATCTATTTCGTGCGCAAAACGATTGTAGGCAACGACCGCCGGGATTGCCGCAAAAAGGCCGATGGCGGTGGCGACCAGCGCTTCGGCAATACCTGGCGCGACCGCCGAGAGCGTCGCCTGGCCGACATTGGAGAGGCCGCGGAAGGAATGCATGATGCCCCACACGGTGCCGAACAGGCCGACGTAGGGGCTGACCGAACCGACCGAGGCAAGGAAGGCGAGATGCGAGTCGATGCTGTCCATCTCGCGCTGGTAGGTGGCGCGCATGGCGCGGCGCGAACCGTCGACGACATCCTTGGCGTCGAGGTTCTTCTGGCTGCGCAGTTTGGTGAATTCGCGGAAACCGGCTTCGAAAATTCGCTCCATGCTGCCGGCGCTGTGCCGGTCATTCGCCGCGCTCTGATAGAGCGCGTTGAGGTCGCCGCCGCTCCAGAAGTCGCGCTCGAACTGCTCGGTCTGCGCCAGCGCCGTGCGTACCGTGAACCACTTGCGGAAAATGTAGTACCACGACATGAACGAGACGCCGGCGAGGAGCAGCATCACCGCCTGGACAACGGCGCTGGCATGGAGGATGAGATGCAGGATCGAGAGGTCTTGCGAGACGTTCATTGGAGGGCTTCCAGGCTGGTGCGCAACAAAGGCGGGATCGAGGTGGTCTTCATGAGGGCGGAGTTTACACAAACAATCTGGATCGTGCCGGTGACCAGCTCGTCCCAGCCGCCGGCGACGGCCGGATTGGCGCGCCGGATATGCTGGCGGAAGAAAATCTGGGCGCGGGTGATTTTTTCAACTTCAAGCCCGATCATCAACTGGTCGTCGAGCCGTGCCGGCTTCAGGTAGTCAACGTTGACCGAGCGCACGACAAACGCAATACCCGGATCGCGCAGCAGATCGGCCTGGTCGTGGCCGATGTCACGCAGCCATTCCGTGCGGCAGCGTTCGAAGAACTTCAGGTAGTTGGCGTAATAGACCACGCCACCGGCGTCGGTGTCTTCGTAATAAATGCGAACCGGGATGGTGAAGGCGTTGGCTTTTTGTTCGTGCTTTTTCATGAACGTCATTTTAATTCAGCACACCGCCTAACGATGTAAGTGTTTGTGACGGGATGGACACGTTTTCGCTGCGCCGCGCCACAAAAAGCAAAACGGGAGCCGAAGCTCCCGTTGGCGTAATCAAACGGACTGGCGGTCAAACAGACAGCTGCTTCTGTTTTCTGCGCCGTGCCATAGCGCCAAGCAGGCCGAGACCGGCAACCAGCATGGCATAAGTTTCAGGTTCCGGGACGGCGGCGATTGAAGGTGCGCCAATTGTTGCGCCGTAGAAGTACTCATAGTTGGGCGTAGTAAAAGAAATGCTGGTGAAGCTTCCCTGGAACTGGATTACGCCGTTGCCTTCGTAACCGGTGATGGAACTGCCCGACTGGGTGAGGCTTCCACCGCCCCAGCCTCCTGCGCCCTGGCTCAGAATCGTGAACGTCGGGTTGTTCAGGAAATTGAAGGAAACCGGCAGGCCGCTTTGACCTACGCTCCAAACGGCGATCAACGGATTGATCACCGCCTGTGAGAAGGTAAAGGTGTTGGTTCCGGCGAGGCCGCCAGTCATCTGGAGCGAGTTGACTGGCGTGTTGGTCACCGTGGGGCTGGTGAATGAGGACGGGACCGCAGTGAATGGCGCCGAGCTGTTATACACGCCGCCGGTCTGGCCGGAATAGCTTACGTTGACGGTGTTGGCGTTCTGCACGAATGAGCCGTTGGCGGCGTCAGTCCAGTTGGTCCAGTTGGCGGTGTCGACGGCGTGCGCGAGGCCGGCGCCGAGCGAAAGTGCGAGGGTAAGGAGTAGCTTGTTCATTTTAAGGATTCTTCCGGAAAATTGGATTGTGGCTGAGGGGTAAGCAAAAATTCAGGCTACGCTGTCCGGTCGCGCCAGGCAATAGTCCTTTCGGGCTATTGGTTTGCAGATGGCTGGTCTCTGATGCGGTGGTCTTACTGGCTTCGCCACAGCTCATTCTGCCCGCCGGCCGCCGGTGCTTCCAGGCCGAGATGTCGATACACCGCCGCCGTCGCCATCCGGCCACGCGGCGTGCGTTGCAGATAGCCCTGCTGGATCAGATAGGGTTCGAGGACATCCTCGATGGTGTCACGCGCTTCGCCGATTGCTGCGGCGAGGTTGTCGACGCCGACCGGACCGCCGGCAAACTTGTCGATGATCGCCGAGAGCAGCTTGCGGTCCATGATGTCGAGACCGCCGTGGTCGACGTCCAGCATGAGCAGCGCCAGATCGGCGACTTCCTGCGTGATGTGCCCGGTGGCTTTGACCTCGGCATAATCACGGACGCGGCGCAGCAGGCGGTTGGCGATGCGCGGCGTGCCGCGTGAGCGTTTGGCGATTTCCAGCGCGCCGCCATGATCGGCCGGTACGTTGAGTAACTGTGCCGAGCGCGTGACGATGTGCGTCAGCTCTTCCGGCGTGTAAAACTCCAGACGCGAGACGATGCCGAAACGATCGCGCAGCGGATTGGTCAACATGCCGGCGCGCGTCGTCGCGCCGACCAGCGTGAATGGCGGCAGATCGAGTTTGACCGAGCGCGCCGCCGGGCCTTCGCCGATCATGATGTCGATCTGGAAGTCTTCGAGCGCCGGGTAGAGGATTTCCTCGACGACCGGACTCAGGCGGTGAATTTCGTCGATGAACAGCACGTCGTGCGGTTCAAGATTGGTCAGGATGGCCGCCAGGTCGCCGGCACGTTCGAGCACCGGGCCGGAGGTCGAGCGCATATTGACGCCCATTTCGGTGGCAATGATGTGTGCCAGCGTGGTCTTGCCGAGGCCGGGCGGGCCAAAGAGCAGCACGTGGTCGAGCGAATCGCTGCGCCGCTTGGCGGCTTCGATGAAGATCGACAGCTGCTCGCGGATTTTGACCTGACCGACGTATTCGGCCAGCCGTTTCGGGCGCAGAGCACGCTCGATCGCTTCTTCCTGCGTCGATTTCGCCGTGGCGGAAATCAGCCGATCGTCGGGCGAGCTCTCCGTGTTTTCGCTGAAGTTATCGGTTTCAATCATGAGGGGGTTGAAGCCGTTTCGTTATCCGCGTGTGCCAGCCATTCGCCGATCAGCACCCGCCCCAAAGCGAGCAGGGTCGGCCCGAGAAAAATTCCGATGAATCCGAAAACCAGCACGCCACCGAACACGCCGACGACGATCAACAACAAAGGCAGGCTGGCGGTGCGTGAGATCAGAATCGGCTTGACGAAATTATCAACACTGCTGATGCCGAACATGCCCCATAACACCATGAAAATCGCCCAGCCGGTTTCACCGCCGTTGTACAACCAGGCAGCGGCGCCAACCCAGATAAGCGTGGCCCCGATCACCGGCACCATCGAGAAGAAAAAGGTGGCAAAGGTCAGCATGATCACACCGGGGACGCCGGCAATGAGGAAGCCGATCATAGCCACCAGCGACTGTGCCGCCGCCGTACCGACAATGCCGACCATGACACCGGTAACCGTTCCTTCGGCCAGATTCAGCATGCGCTCACCGAGCTCACCGGCTACCTTGCGACTCCCCGTGTGCAGTGCCGTGGCATAAGTATCGGCATCGCGGAAGATGAAGAAAACGAAGAAGATCACCAGCAACAGTTGCAGCAGGCCCTGCGCAAAGAGCGATACGGTCGCCAGCGCAAGCTTGCGGGTCGGGTCGAGAAACTGCCGCAGGAGGCCGTTCATTTCCTCCCGGCTTTCGACCAGCTTGTGCCAATAATCGCTGATCCCGGTTCCTATCACCGGAATTTTGGTCAGCCAGGCCGGTGCATCCGCTGGCAGACCACTTTCCAGCATGGGTTTGAGGAAGCGGATCGCCAGTTCTACGCCATCGGCCAAGGACCCCGAGAGCAAGGCCATCGGCGCCACCAGCAACACCAGCAACAGGGCCGACATCAACGCGGCGGCGAGGCTGCCACGTCCGCGACAAAGGGTGAGCAGGCGGTTGCGCACCGGCAGCGTGGTGACGCAAATGACGATGGCGAACAGCAGCGTACCGGTAAATGGCATCAGCACGGCCACGCAGCCGATCAGCAGCAGTGCGGCGAGGGCCATCTGGATGATTTGCTTCTGCGCGGGGTTCATCGTCGAATCAAACTTTCACAATTCACACTTTCGAGAGCAGCTTCAGCGCCTGGCGAATACCGTCCGAGGTCGAACAGCCGGCAGCTAGCTGTTTCAGCGCAGCCGACGCTTCGCGGTCATTGTAACCCAGCGCCAACAATGCATTGAGGATGTCATGCTGGCTGTCGGGGGCGGCAATAACGCTTGAAGGAAGAGCCTCGGCGAGCTTGCCTTTCAGTTCAAGCAGCAGGCGTTCGGCGGTTTTTTTGCCGATACCCGGCACCTTGATCAGGCGACCAACCTCCTGCCGGGCGATGGCTTGCGCCAGGTCGCTGACCGATAGTCCGGAGAGCACGGCCAGCGCCATGCGCGCGCCGACGCCGGAAATTTTGATCAACTGGCGGAAGGCGAAGCGCTCGGCTTCGCTGGCGAAACCGTAGAGAAACTGCCCGTCTTCACGCACCACAAAATGCGTCAGCAAAGTCACCTTCTCGCCGTTTGCCGGCAGGTTGTAGAAAGTGCTCATCGGCACATCAACTTCGTAACCAACGCCGTGGACGTCGAGCAGTACTTGCGGCGGGTTCTTTTCGAGCAGGATTCCGGTAAGACGACCGATCATTTGGGGCTCCTAAAAAAATTAGTGCGCTAAACCAGCCGCCCGTTGCGCACGCGCAGCCCTTTGGTGGCCAGCGCGCCCAGTCCCTGGCCGCCGTGCGCATGCGCAATCGCGCAGGCCAGCGCGTCGGCCGCATCGGGGCTCGGGTCGCCGGGCAGCGCGAGCAGGCGGCGCACCATGTGCTGCACCTGCGTCTTGTCAGCATGGCCGTTGCCAACCACCGCCTGTTTGACCTGCAAGGCCGTATATTCGGCCACCTCCAGCCCATCGGCAACCAGCGCCGTAATCGCCGCACCGCGCGCCTGGCCGAGCAGCAGGGTCGACTGCGGATTGACGTTCACGAAAACGATTTCGACCACTGCCTGATCCGGCCGGTGCACCGCGACCAGTTCGCGCAGGCCGGCGTAGATGGTCCCCAGACGCGTCGGCAAGGAAGCCTTGGCGTCGGTTTTGATGCAGCCACTGGCAACGTAGGCGAGCTTGTTTCCTGTCTTGTCAATGACGCCAAAACCGGTGATGCGCAAGCCCGGGTCGATACCGAGGATTCGGATACCCGTTTTTTCCAGCGCGCTCATTTGCCGTTGGCCCGTGCCAGATAAACTCCGCCGACGGCCAGGACCATGCCCGTCAACGCCAGCCCGCCCAGCGTTTCACCAAACACTGCCCAGGCGATGATGGCGGTGGTCGGCGGCGTCAGGTAAAAGAGGCTGGCGACATTGACCGCACTGCCGCTGCGGATCAGCACATTGAGCAGGCTGATTGCCCCGAATGACAGAACCAGCACCAGCCAGAACAAGGCGAAGACAAACTGCGGCGTCCAGTCGATGACCATCGTTTCTGTGGCACCGGCGAGCAGTGCGGTGACGACAGCGGTCGGCAGGAACTGGATGACCGAACCGGTGCGCAGGTCGAAATGCGGACAGAAGCGTTTCTGGTACAAGGTACCGATGGTAATCGCCAGCAGCGCGACAACCGCCGGAATCATCATCGCCAGCAAGGGAACATTGCCAAGCTTGTTGGCCACCACCAGTGTGACGCCGACGAAGCCGAGCCCCAGCCCCAGCCACTGTTTTGCGCTGACGCGCTCGCCCAGCAGCCAGCCGGCGCCGCAGGCCGTCAGCAGCGGCTGCATGCCGACGAGCAGCGCGGTGATGCCGGCCGGCAGGCCGTGCTTGATGGCGACAAAAACGCCGCCAAGATAGAGCGCCTGCACGAAAAAACCGGCAACGGCGATATGAAAAATCTGCCGTCTATCGCGTGGCCACGGTGCGCGCGTCGCCAGCGCGAACGTCGTCATCAGGCCGAGCACCAGAATATAGCGGGTGAGCAGAAAGGTCAGCGGTTCGGCATAAGGCAGCCCGAATTTTGCGCCGACGAAACCGGTACTCCACAGAAAGACGAAGAGAAAGGGCAGCAGAGACTGAAAAGAGGGCATGAGATCGACTTTGGGCGCAGCGGCAAGTGTATCAAGCATTCCGTCACAGAAGTCTGCCGCAATGCTATCCGGGTGCCCGGTCTTTCTCCCTTAACGTCGGCGCGGATCCTCTTGGGGCCGAGCGGAATCCGTCGGGGGCTTTTCGTCGCGCGACGGGTGGCGTCGCTCCTCACGCCGCTCTTCACGTTGCTCCTTGCGGGGTTCTGCACGGGGCTCGGGGGGGCGTGCGACTTCGCGGGGCGCCTGTGGTGGTTGACGCACGCTCTGCTGCATTTCACGCGGCGGCTCGCGACGCTCCTCGCGGATTTCGCGGGCCCTTGGTGGCACCGGGTCGATGCGTGTAACCGGTGTTTGCTGCACCGGTTGTTGTGCCAAAGGCTCAGAACGGGGCTCAGGACGAGGCTCACGCTGCATCCGGCGCGCCATGTTGTCTTCGTTGCGCCGGCTATTTTCCTCGCTGGCCTTTGCTGCCGGCAGCGCATCCGAGCGCATTGGCTGGTTGCGCTGTGCCGTGCCGACTGGAATGGCTGCCGGCACGGCGGCGGGCGTAGCAACGGGAGCGGGAGTAGGGTTGGGCGTAGGCGCGGGCATGGGCATGGGCGTGCTGCGTGTTTCCTGCGCCACTGTTGACTGCGGGCGCGACATTGCGAGGGGCGCGCCCTGTCCGGCCGGTTCCGTCCGTTCGACTCGCCCGGCAGATGGCGGCGGCAGTGCCAGAGGGGCGGGGTTTGCGGGGCTTGCGATACGTGCGGCAGGCTCCCTGACCGGTGGTGTTTCAACGGCCTTTTGCATAGCGCCCGATGGCGCCGGGCGCTGCGTCACGACCGGATTTGCGGCGCTGGCGCTGACACCTGGCTGCACCGGGACATTTGCCGGCATCGGTCTGTCCTGCATCTCGCGTGGCTGGCTCATCACGCGGCGCTCGCGTCCATCCCGCCAGTCATCGGAAGGCACGCCCTGCTCGCGATTCGGCTCACGTACCGCAGGTGCCCTGACCACTGCCACGGGGGCGGCAACCGGTGCCTCGGCACGCACCGGATTGTGGCGGATGGCTGAACGGTCGCTGTGTGCAATGGCCGCAACCGCAACCGGCCGGCGATCCCTGACAACGTCTGCCGCCACCATGGTCACGGCGCGCGGTTCGTTGCGGTGCCGGTAGCGGGTTTGATCAACCACCGTTTGCGGATTATTGACGATGGTCGTCAGATTGCTAATGTTGGTAACGTGCGTAACGTTGACTTGACGCACGTAGGTCGGGCTGCTGCGATAGGCGGGCACATAAACCTCGCGCGGGGCCAGCGGAAACCAGCCGACGGTCGGTGCGCCGCCGCGGCCAATGGCGATGCTGAAGTTTGCCGTGCCGACCCAGGCGACCATTGCCGGTGCATAAACTGGTCGCGCAATCCGCGCCCCCGGCACCCAGCCCCAGGCCTGTCGGTGTAGAACCCAGCGCCCGTAATGAAATGGTGCGAACCCCCAGGGCTCATCGCCGACCCAGTTCCAGCCCCACGGGGCGATCCACACCCAGCGGCCGCTGCGGTAGGGCACCCAGTCGGCGGCCACTGCGCGCGGGTACCAGACGGCGCCATATTCGGTGGTCTCGGTCCAGCTGCCATGGGCGTCGAGATCCCCGGCGCCGGTCATTTCGGGTGAAACATGGCGGGTGTAAGTCTCGCCTGTTCGGGCCTGGTCGCGGATAGCGCTCCAGTTGGCAAAACTGTCATCGGCCGGCACCGACAGCCGGTAGCGCGTGCCGCCGGCATTCCAGAACTGGGCACGTTGTCCTGCGGAAACGTCGAGCGCGCTGTCTTCGGCATCGAAATGCAGGCGCCCTGAATACGCCGTGGTGGCCGAACTGGCGCCATCGAAGTCAAAGCGGTAGTGGCCGGCGTCCATTGTGCTGAAACGGCCATCGCGGGTCATGAGCTCGACGTCGCGTGCCATGTCGCGCGATGGCAGCCGGACAATCACACTGCCATCGTCAAGGCGCAGACGAATCCGCTCGTCGTCAATCTGCTCCAGGGCCAGGACGGTGCCGGAATCGACCCGCAGCTTGAGCGAGCCGATATGTATTTCGGCGCGACCGCCGGCAGAAGTGGACAACACATCGCCGCTGGTCAGCGGTCGGTTAAGTACGGCAGCCTCTGCTGCCTCAGCGCCCGAATTTTGCAATTGCACCGGGCCTGAGATCCAGGCAATCCGGCCGATTCGCCCTGCCGGATCGGCCATGGCAGGGCCAGCGAGAAGCAGGCTAACAACAATTAAGACAAAGACTGCGCCCTGGTGGCGCAAGGTTTTCAGAAAGTGTTGCATGGTTTCCGCCTTGTTCAATCGGGCAGAAGATCCGCCCATCAACGGATTAACGCGCGAGCCGGCGTTTTGTCCGGGGCGGAAACATTTTGTTTCAAAATGATTGTGGAGAGTGCAAAAGAAAAACGGCGCTGGCGCGCCGTTTTTCGGGGTGCCCGGGGGTACTGACTTACTCGCCCATCGCCGCGTTGGTATAAACGTCCTGCACATCGTCCAGACTTTCCAGCACGTCGATCAGCTTCTGCATGCGCGCCGCGTCGTCACCGGTCAGCTCGATCTCGACGTCGGCCTTCATCGTTACCTGACCGAATTCAGACTTGAAACCGGCCGCTTCAAGCGCCTCCTTGACCGTCATGTAGTCATGCGGCGGGGTAATTACTTCGATCGAACCATCGTCGTTGGTCACCACATCATCGGCGCCGGCTTCGATTGCCGCATCCATCAGCGCGGCCTCGTCCGTCCCCGGCGCAAACAGCATCTGGCCGCAGTGCTTGAACTGGAAGGCGACGCAGCCGTCGGTGCCCATATTGCCGTGATACTTGTTGAAGGCGTGACGAACTTCGGCGACGGTGCGCGTGCGGTTGTCGGTCAGGCAATCGACCATTACCGCAGCACCGCCGATGCCGTAACCTTCGTAGCGGATCTCGATGTAATCGACACCCTCAAGTTCGCCGGTGCCCTTCTTGATGGCGTTGTCGATCTTGTCCTTGGGCATGTTAACGCCCTTGCCCTTGTCGACTGCCAGACGCAAGCGCGGGTTGAAGCCCGCATCGCCGCCGCCCATTTTGGCGGCCACGGTAATTTCCTTGGCAATCTTGGAGAACGTCGCGCCGCGCTTCTCATCCTGGCGACCTTTACGGTGCTGGATGTTGGCCCATTTGGAATGTCCGGCCATGCTAACCTCGTCTTGTATGCTGCGTTTGCGCCACCAAAGCGCGGCGCAAATGGTTGATAATCAAGCCGCGCATTCTATCACTTCTGCCTCATCCCACCTTTCGACAAGCTTTCCGGAGTTAGCCATGGCCGCACCGCTCATCATTGCCAAACATCAACAAACCGAACTTGCCCTGCTCCCGGCCCTGGCCAACCGCCACGGACTGATTACCGGCGCCACCGGCACCGGCAAGACGATAACCCTGCAGGTACTGGCCGAACGTTTTTCATCGATTGGCGTGCCGGTGTTCATGGCCGACGTGAAGGGCGACCTCTCCGGACTGGCATCGGCCGGCAGCGTTACGCCAAAGCTGGAAGCCCGCCTCGCATCGCTCGGCATCAAGGATTTCGCCCCGGCCAAACACCCGGTCGCCTTCTGGGACGTCGCCGGCAAACAGGGCCACCCGGTGCGCGCGACGATCTCCGACATGGGGCCTATCCTGCTTGCCCGCCTGCTCAATCTCAACGACACGCAGGCCGGCGTGCTGCAGCTGGTGTTCAAGATCGCCGACGACAACGGCCTGCTGCTGCTCGACCTGAAGGATCTGCGCGCAATGGTCCAGCACGTTGGCGAACACGCAAGGGACTTCACCACCGAATACGGCAACGTCTCCGCAGCCTCCATCGGCGCCATCCAGCGCGGCCTGCTGACGCTCGGCGAGCAGGGCGGCGAGGAATTTTTCGGCGAACCGATGCTTGACATCGCCGACCTGATGCAGACCGACGACGGCAAGGGCGTCGTCAACATCCTCGCTGCCGACCAGCTGATGGCGTCGCCGCGCCTGTACTCGACTTTCCTGCTCTGGCTGCTCTCCGAACTGTTCGAACAATTGCCGGAAGTCGGCGACGTGGATAAGCCCAAACTGGTCTTCTTCTTTGACGAAGCACACTTGCTGTTCAACGAGGCGCCGGCTGCCTTGCTCGAAAAAATCGAGCAGGTTGTCCGCCTGATCCGTTCGAAAGGCGTTGGCGTCTATTTCGTTACCCAGAACCCGCTCGACATCCCCGACACGGTGCTTGGCCAACTCGGCAACCGCGTGCAGCACGCTTTGCGCGCCTTCACGCCGCGCGACCAGAAAGCAGTGAAAGCCGCCGCCGAAACGATGCGCGCCAATCCGGCCTTCAACACCGAAACGGCAATCACCGAACTCGGCGTCGGCGAGGCGCTGGTTTCCTTCCTCGATGAAAAGGGCCGGCCGACTATCGTCGAGCGCGCCTTCGTTTTGCCGCCAGCCTCGCGCATCGGGCCGCTGACTGCCGAAGAACGCCAGGCGGTGATCAAAGGTTCATCAATCTACGGGCATTACGAAGCACTGATCGACCGCGACTCGGCCTACGAGAAACTGAAAGCACGCACAGTGCCGACGGCGGCAGCCGCAACTCAGGAGGGCGCAGAAGCGCCGGCAGAAACCTCCGCTTCCGGTGGTGGCTGGTTTGGCGGGCTGGGCAACATTCTCGGCGGTAGCTCGGGCAGCGGCGGGCGTGTCAAGGGCGGGGACTCGGTACTCGAAGCTGCTGCCAAAAGTGCCGCACGCGCCATCGGCTCGCAGGTCGGCCGCGAGATCATTCGTGGCGTACTTGGCTCGATCCTCGGCGGTGGTTCCCGGCGCCGTTAGACGCCATGCGCAGCGCTTACCGGGCGTGCCCGAAATGCGGCCATCAGCCGGCAACGCCGATGCCCGCTGATGGTCAGTGTCCGGCCTGTGGCATCTATTTCCACAAATGGGTGGCGACGCAGGCCGCACTTGAAGCCGGCGAGCCACTGCCGGTATCCGCTCCACGGCAGGCGACAAGCAGCGAAACGAGCGCATGGCAGGCGCATCTGGGCGAACTGCTCAAGCCGCAGGTAGGCGTTTCCCGCGAGGTTTTCTATGGGCGCTGCGCGACGCTGCTGTTCATCGCTATCTGGGGGCTACGCCTGATCGCGATGGATTATCGCGATGGCGAAATTTTCGCTTCGTTCATGCACAACATCGTCCTGCCGATCCACGAAGCCGGGCACGTCTTCCTCATGCCATTCGGCGAGTTTTTGACCATCCTCGGCGGCAGTTTTTTTCAGCTTGCTTTGCCGCTGGCCATCGGCATCGCCTTCGTGCTCAAAAACCGCGACAACTTCGGCGCTGCTGTCTGCCTGTGGTGGGTTGGCGCCAGCCTGCTCGACCTGGCGCCTTATGTCTATGACGCGCTGCAGCCCCAGTTGATGCTACTCGGCGGTCATACCGGCGAGGATGGTCCGCACGACTGGATCTATCTGCTTGAATGCTTTGGCCAGTTACATCGGGCGCACGGCTGGGGGTTTTTCGTGCACAAACTGGGTGCCGGCGTACTGCTTGCCGCGTTGGGCTGGGGCGCTGTGCTTCTTTGGCGGCAACGGCGAGCCCTCGATATCGCGGCGCTTGATTGAACTTCTTGCTATTTGCTGCCAGCAACGGTCGTTGCCGCTTTCCTGGGCGATGTGCGCAACGGACTGCCAGCGACGCACAAATGTAAAACGGGAGCCGAAACTCCCGTTTTGTCTGAATTATGCGTCTGTCAATCAGGCTTGCTTTGCTTTGCGGCGACGTGCAACGACTCCTATCAGACCCAAACCAGCGAGGAGCATGCCGTAGGTTTCAGGTTCAGGAACCGGTGCAATGTTTGGTGTGCCAAAGAACCCGGCGTGCGAAAGGTCGTTGCCGCTGTTGGTTTTGACACCATTGGTGTCATAGATGATGCTGCCGATACCGCCTGCTACGGTCGAGGCGTTGAACAGGTAGAGGCTGAAGCCGTTACCTTGTTTTAAGCCAAGGACGAAGGATCCAGTCAAGTTTTGATCAAAATTGATTACGCCATCATCAAGGCCGCCTTCGTTTTGCGAAAAAGGATTGCCCGTGACGGCGAAATTTTCGCTGCTGAAATACGTGTTGGTATTGAGCCCAAAATTGGTGTTGATAGCGGCGAATACGCCAGCGCCACCGGCTAACTGGTTGTCGATGTTGCCTTCAAATGAGCCGAGGCAGGAAACGTAGCCGGGCTGAAGATTGGTGACAGTGGAGGCGCCACAATCAGGGGATTTCAGGGTCAGTGCGTGTGCCGGTAGCGTCACGAGACTCGCGCAAGTCAAAGCAGCGAGGAGGAAGGGGCGAATAGGGTGCTTCATGGTTATCACCTTGCATGGATTACGTGATCGAAGTTTAGGTTGGGGGTGTGTCAGAGGCAATAGCCTGTTTGGACTAACCGCTATTCGTAATCTCCGTTGGGCTGTTTTCTAACCTAAGCCGGGCAAGCCGAAAAGAACAAAAGGCTTTACCGCAGAGACGCAGAGGCGACGAAGAGAAAAACTGATTTTCTCCGCCCTTCTGTGCCTCTCTGCGGTTTGCCATACCTGTCATGGCCCGGCTGAGCCCCTGTCCGGCTGTCTGAAAGCGGCGCTCGATCGCAACTGCCCGCATGATCGGGCAAGCAGCTGCCAAACCGGCGCGCTGCGCTGTCGGTTACGCGCCCGCTTTAGGGCCGGATTGAAGCCCGCTTTGCCGCAGGTTTTCGACTAGCGCGGCGGTGAAACCCGATAGCGTAGCCCCCTGGCGCACGCAGACCTGCAGGTCTCGCTGCGCCCACGCTTCGTCCATCTCGACCACCACAGGCGGTTCGCGTGTGCTTGCAAGCCCGCCTGCAAGCGTTCCCGAGCCCGGAAACGACAAGCCTCCCTGAAGCGGGACCGCACTGCGTGGCACCAGCCCGATACCGACGCCTGCACCGACCATGCGGCAGACGGCTTCAAAGCTGCGAACCTGGATGCGCACGTTCAGATGCCGGCCAAGCGTGGCGGCGGCGTTCATCGTGAATGTGTGAATCGCCGAGCCGGCGTGCAGCATCACAAACGGGTAATCGAGCACGTCGGCAAAGCGCACTTGCGCCCGCCCGGCCAGCGCATGCCCGGCCGGCACCACCAGCACCAAGCGGTCGCGCCGGTAGGGGATCAGTATGATGCCGGTGCCCGCGTCGGCTTCGGCCAGCACGCCCGCGTCAATCTCGCCACTGGCCACCGCCAGCGCAATCTCCGGGCTGGTGTGCTCCTCCAGCGTAACGCTGACCTGCGGATGCTGCTTGAGAAAGCCGGCCAGGTCGTCGGGCAGGAAGGTGTGCGTCGCGTGCGTGTTCGCCCACAGGCTGACATGGCCGCGCACCCCTTCGGCGTAAGGCGACAGGTCGGCGTGCATTTGTTCGATACGGGCGAAAACTTCACGCGCGTTGCGCAGCAGCGCGTCCCCGGCGCGCGTCAGATCCAGCCCACGTGCGCGGCGCGCGAAGAGGGGTGTGCCGAGTTCAGCTTCCAGCAGGTGCAGGCGGTGGCTGGCCGAGGACGGCGCCAGATGAACGACTGCCGCGCCGCGCGTCAGGTTGCGCGCTTCGGCAATGGCGATAAAGAGCCGCAGATCGGTGAGGTCGTAGCGCACGGGTTTTTGATCTATCGTTCGTTAAAAACGAATACACGCTTTGAATAATAGCAATTGTAATTGATGGAGCGTGTCGTCAGTATTCGGTCTTGAGCAAACAGCCCGACTGTTGATCGCTCGCAGGATTCGTCCCTTACGTAAGCTTTTTGATTGCAGATACGACATGCCCTGGAAACACTGGTCGTCTGAACGACTTGGCGTTGTGCTCGCCATCCTCGCCGCGCTTGGCTTCTCGTTCAAGGCGATCTTCGTCAAGCTGGCCTATGCGGTGCCGCAAGCACTGCCGGTCGACGCCGTCACGCTGCTCTCTTTGCGTATGGTTTTCGCACTGCCCGTGTTTATCTGGGTGGCCGTGCATTCCAGCCGCGCTGCACCACCGCTGACCCGCCGCGACTGGCTGATGCTCACCGCGCTCGGCCTGCTCGGCTACTACGGCGCGAGCATCCTCGATTTTATCGGCCTGCGCTACATCACCGCCGGCCTTGAACGCCTGATCCTGTTCACCTACCCGACCTTGACCGTGATGATCGGCGTCCTGTTCATGGGTAAATCGCTATCGCGGCGGGAAGTCGGCGCACTCGTGCTGTCCTACCTCGGCATCGGGCTGGCCTTCTTCCACGATCTCGAATTTGCCGGCGAATCGTCCACCGTCCTGATCGGTGCCGCCTTTGTCTTCGCCTCGTCGCTGTCCTACGCTTTTTATCTGGCAGGCAGCGCGCCGATGATCCAGCGCCTCGGCGCAGCGCGCTTTACCGCACTGGCCATGCTCGTCTCGACACTCGCCACCTTGCTGCATTTTGTCATCACCCAGCCATTTTCCGCGCTCATCCAGCCGTTGCCGATTTATGCCTACGGTGTTGGCATGGCGCTCTTTTCGACCGTGCTGCCCGTATTCTGGCAGTCCGCCGCCATCCGCCGCATCGGCCCGGCCAAAGCGGTGCTGATCGGTACCCTCGGCCCGATGCTGACCATCTTCTTCGGCTGGTGGCTACTCGGCGAACCGCTGTCACTGGCCCAGTTGGCTGGTGCGGGGCTGGTACTGGCGGGGGTGCTGCTGGTGTCGCGGCGCTGACCGGAGGAACAAAATCAGGTGGGTGCTGCCTTACCGGTAACATTCATCCTTAAAACCTCAGTCTGTCCACGAAAATCACGAAAGACACAAAATGAAACAACAGGTT
>JBIKLY010000036.1:0-30488 GCA_044359525.1 Rhodocyclaceae bacterium
ATCGCGGATATTCATGCCGGCATGTCGCCGCAGGGTAAACATGATTTTGTGACCGCGCTACAGGCGGCTGGGGCCGTTGTTGCGATGGTCGGCGATGGCGTCAATGATGCGCCGGTTCTTGCGCAGGCGCAGGTGTCGGTGGCCATGGGTGGCGGCTCGCAGCTGGCGCGCGCGCAGGCTGATCTGGTGCTGCTCTCGGAAAATCTTGACCATCTGCGCTGTGGCGTTGTCGTTGCGCGGCGCGCGCTGCGCGTCATCCGGCAGAATCTGCTGTGGTCCTTCGCCTATAATTTTGTTGCGCTACCCTTGGCCATGTTTGGCTTTGTCGCGCCGTGGATGGCCGGTATCGGCATGTCGGGCAGTTCGTTGCTGGTGGTGTTGAACTCTTTGCGTTTGCAGAAAATTGCGGAGTCCTGAAATTCGATGGAAACCCTCTATCTCCTGATTCCGGTATCCGTCGTGCTGGTTTTCCTGATCGGCATCGCTTTCTGGTGGTCGCTGCGTAGTGGTCAGTTTGACGACATGGAGGGGCCGGCCTACCGGATTCTTATGGACGACGACAAGGCCCCGCCTGAAGCCCCGCCGGTCAACACTTCGCCTGATGTTCTAGCGAAAAAAGCTGATTTGACGTAGCGATTTGCAGTGTGGTTTGTGTTTTGACCAAAATCAAAAATTTATAAATGCGGGTCAAGCATAATCGCCCGCAGTTTGATGCGCTCTGTATTGCCGCATTCGCCGGCCGCAAGCTGGCAAGTTCATTTCTCTGTTGGGGTTCGGGTGCGTTTCGACGCACCCTTTTTTTCGCCTGTTGGCCGGTTTTTGATTTTGTTGCGGCGCGGCTTGATGTATATCAAACCTGCTTGCGATTGGTTAAAATATTATCATTCTGTTCATTCCAATGCTGCTCGTAGGGGTATCAGGGAACAGTGGAAACCGGTTTTTAAAAAAGAGGTGGGTCGATGTCAGAAACTCAGTCAATGTACAACTACAAGGTGGTGCGGCAATTTTCCGTCATGACCGTCATCTGGGGTATCGTGGGGATGCTGGTCGGGGTCATCATTGCCGCGCAGCTGGTCTGGCCGGAGCTTAATTTTGGTCCTTATTTTCACTTTGGCCGTCTCCGGCCATTGCATACCAACGCAGTGATTTTTGCCTTTGGCGGTTGCGCGTTGTTTGCCACGTCCTATTACGTTGTGCAACGCACCTGCCATACGAGACTTTTCTCGGATGGTCTGGCGGCTTTCACGTTCTGGGGCTGGCAGCTGGTCATTGTTCTCGCCGCCATTACCTTGCCGTTGGGCATGACCCAGGGCAAGGAGTACGCCGAGCTCGAGTGGCCAATCGATGTCCTGATCACTCTGGTCTGGGTTTCCTATGCCATCGTTTTCTTTGGCACGATTGCCAAACGGACGGTCACGCACATTTATGTCGCAAACTGGTTCTACGGCGGCTTCATTCTCGCCGTGGCGCTGCTGCATGTGGTGAATAGTGCCGCCATTCCAGTCTCCTGGACCAAGTCCTACTCGGCTTACGCCGGCGTGCAGGATGCGATGATCCAGTGGTGGTACGGACACAACGCGGTTGGTTTCTTCCTGACGGCGGGCTTCCTCGGCATGATGTATTACTTCGTGCCGAAGCAGGCCGGGCGTCCCGTCTATTCGTACCGTTTGTCGGTGGTGCACTTCTGGGCGCTGATCTTCACCTACATGTGGGCCGGCCCGCACCATCTGCATTACACCGCACTGCCGGACTGGACACAGTCGGTCGGCATGATCTTCTCGCTGATCCTGCTGGCACCGTCGTGGGGCGGCATGATCAACGGCATCATGACCATGTCGGGTGCCTGGGACAAGCTGCGTGACGATCCGATCCTGAAATTCCTGATTACCTCGCTTTCCTTCTACGGCATGTCGACCTTCGAAGGCCCGATGATGGCCATCAAGACGGTCAATGCGCTATCGCATTACACCGACTGGACTGTCGGCCACGTGCATTCGGGTGCGCTGGGCTGGGTGGCGATGATTTCCATCGGTTCGATTTACTATCTGCTGCCGCGCCTGTTCGGCAAGCCCGAGATGCATAGCGTCAAGCTGATCACGGTGCACTTCTGGGTGGCGACGATTGGTGTTGTGCTGTACATCGCCTCGATGTGGATTGCCGGTGTGATGCAGGGTCTGATGTGGCGCGCGGTCAATGCCGACGGTACGCTGACCTACAGCTTTGTTGAAGCGGTCAAGGGTTCGTATCCGTTCTGGGCGATCCGTTTCGTCGGTGGCCTGCTCTTCCTGTCCGGCATGCTGATCATGGCCTACAACATGTTCAAGACGATTGCCAGCGGCAAGGCGGTTGATGCGCCGGTGCTGCTTGCGGCCGGTCACCACGCTTGAGGGGTAGAAGAAAAATGAAATTACTGACGCATGATGCAATTGAGCGCAATGTCTGGTTGATGGTCGTGCTGACCTTGCTGGTCGTCAGCGTGGGCGGTCTGCTTGAGATTGTTCCGCTGTTTTTCCAGACGTCGACAACGACACCGGTAGCCGGCCTCAAGCCTTACGACCCGGTGCGCCTGACCGGACGTGATATTTACGTCCGTGAAGGTTGCTACAACTGCCATTCGCAGATGATTCGTCCGTTCCGTGCCGAGACCGAGCGCTATGGTCATTATTCGGTGGCCGGCGAGTTTGTTTACGACCGTCCGTTCCAGTGGGGTTCCAAGCGTACCGGTCCGGATCTGCATCGGGTCGGCGGTCGTTATTCCGATGACTGGCAGCGGGCGCACCTGATCAACCCGCGCGACCTCGTTCCCGAGTCAAACATGCCAGCCTTTGCCTTCCTCGAAAAGGCGCCGGCCGATGCGGCCGGTATCGAGTCAAAGATGCGTGGTTTGCAAAAGCTTGGCGTACCGTATAGCGACGAGGAGATTGCCGGTGCTGCGGCGCAGCTCAAGGACAAGACCGAACTCGACGTCCTCGTCGCCTACCTGCAAGGGCTCGGCCTCGAACTGAAAGGCGCGAAGTAAAGCCATGGACATCAACGAACTGCGATCCGTCGTGACGGTTGTTTCGCTGCTGACCTTTCTCGGCATCGTCTGGTGGGCTTTCGGCGTCAAAGGCAACAAGCAGCGCTTCGAGGAAGCGGCCAATCTGCCGTTCGCGGATGAGGAAGCAGAGCGGATCGAACTGGGCCTGCCCCGCAACGAACAAAGGAATGCATCATGAGCGATTTTGTCAATGAGTTCTGGAACTGGTATGTCATTCTGATCGTGCTGGTAAGCGTCATCGCCTGTGCGGTTTTTCTCTGGTCACAAAGTATTCACAAACCAGCGCCGGGGCAGGTTGGTACGACGGGGCACGTGTGGGATGAGGACCTCGAAGAGTTGAATAACCCGCTGCCCAAATGGTGGAGTTGGCTGTTCTATATCACCGTGGTTTTTTCGCTGGTTTATGCTGTGCTCTATCCGACACTGGGTAGCTATCAGGGGCTGTTGAACTGGTCTTCAGCCGGTCAGCACAAGGCGGAAGTTGACAAGGTCAATGCCGAGGTCAAGCCGATTTTCGACAAGTACCTGAAAATGGACCTGAAGGCGGTTGCTGCCGACAAGGATGCGGTCGAGATCGGTAAGCGTTTGTATCTTACCTACTGCATGCAGTGTCATGGTTCCGACGGGCGTGGTTCAAAGGGTTTCCCGAACCTCGCCAATGACGACTGGCAGTGGGGCGGTGAGCCGGAACAGGTGCTTGAGACGCTCAACAATGGCCGGATAGGCATGATGCCGCCATTTGCGCATCTGGGTGACGAGCCGATCAAGGATCTGGCGAATTATGTTCGCTCACTGTCCGGCATGACAGCCGATGCGGCGCGGGTGGCACGGGGCAAGGAAGCTTTCGATTCGGCTGGCTGTTCCGGTTGTCACGGCGCTGACGGCAAAGGAATGCAGGCGCTCGGCGCGCCCAATCTGACCGACAAGGTGTGGCTGTACAGCGGTGCGGAAGCGGCGATTGTTGAAACGATCACCAAGGGCCGCAACAACCAGATGCCGGCATGGAAAGAGTTTCTCGGTGACGCCAAGATTCACCTGCTTTCCGCCTACGTGCTCAGCCTGAGCACCAGTGTCGAGACGAAATAAGGCATCATGATCCAGGAGCGTGGCGCACATTGCGCCACGCTCTTTTTTATTCCAGATACCTCCTCTAAGTAAACCTTCGCTGATCTGCGTCAAGCTTAATTCGATTGCCTGATGCAACATTAGAGTTTCGTGTAATTCTGAAATAGCTTAGGACAGACGCTCATGAACTCTCCGGCCGGAAAAACCGGTAAGCCGATCCCGATCAATACGGACGGCTTGTTCGAGAAACATAAAAAAGTCTACGCGCGCAGCGTTACCGGGATTTTTGACAACTGGCGCTGGGGCATGGTTTTCTTTACCCAGGCCCTGTTCTACGGGCTGTGCTGGATCGACTGGAATGGCCGGCAGGCAGTGCTTTTTCATATAGTCGAACGCAAATTCTATGTTTTCGGCATGTCTTTCTGGCCGCAGGATGTCATATATCTGGCGATTCTGCTGGTGATTTCTGCCTATGCCCTGTTTCTGGTGACGGCTGTGGGTGGCCGGCTATTCTGTGGCTACGCCTGCCCGCAAACCGTCTACACCGAAATCCTGATGTGGGTCGAACGCAAGATCGAGGGCGAGCGTCCGGCGCGCATGAAGCTCGACGCACAGCCCCTGAGTCTGCGCAAATTGCGCCTCAAGGCGGCCAAGCATTCTGTCTGGTTGCTGATTTCACTGTGGTCGGGCTTTACCTTTGTCGGTTATTTCACGCCAATCAAGGAGCTCGTGAGTCTCTCGCTCAATTTCTCGTTGGGTCCGTGGGAACTGTTCTGGGTATTTTTCTACGCCGGCTTTCTCTATATGCAGGCGGGTTTTCTGCGCGAACAGGTTTGCAAGTACATGTGTCCGTATGCCCGTTTTCAGGGTGTCATGTTTGATCCGGATACGCTGATCATTACCTACGACCCGGAGCGCGGCGAACCGCGCGGCTTGCGCAAGAAAAATGCCGATCCGCAAGCGGCGCCGCTGGGCGACTGCATCGACTGCGGTATTTGTGTGCAAGTCTGTCCGACCGGGATCGATATTCGCAATGGTCTGCAGATGGAGTGTATTGCCTGTGCCGCCTGCATCGACGCCTGCGATGACGTGATGGACAAGGTCGGAACGCCGCGCGGCCTGATCCGCTACTCCACCGAAAATGCGCTGGTCAAACGCTATACGGCGCACGACATTCTGGGCCATCTGTTGCGGCCAAGAACGATTCTATACACCACCGTGCTGCTGGTGATTATTGCTGCTTCGGCGTGGAGTCTGGCGACCCGCATCCCGCTCAAGCTCGATATCGAGCGCGACCGCTCGGTCCTGGCGCGCGAGGCCGATGATGGGCGCGTCGAGAATGTGTATAACCTGCGCATTTCAAATACCGACGAGACGGCCCATCGTTATGCGATCAGCGTTAGCGGGATAGAGGGTATCGACATTGTCGGGGAGCGTATTGTCGAGGTGCCGCCGGCATCGTCAAAGGCGGTCCTGCTTTCGGCCCGGGTCGAGGCCGGCACCGGCAAGAAAGGATCCAATCCGATCATCTTTGAAGTCAAGGCGCAGAATCACGAGAAAATCGTGGTTCGCGAGAAGGCATCGTTTTTCCAGCCATGAGCGCCATTTATTCCATGAAAAAACCAACGAATCGTGACCTGCTTCCCTGGTACTGCCACCCTTGGCCGTGGATCTTGATGGCCGGTCCCGGTATCGTGATCGTTGCCGGGGTGATCACCGCCTATCTGGCCGTTGTCAGTAACGACGGCCTGGTGGTCGATGATTATTACAAGCAGGGACTGACCGTGAATCAGGTTCTGGCGCGTAATCAGCGTGCCGGTGAACTGGGTTTGTCTGCCGAGGTGCTGCGCAGTGACGACGGCAGCTTGCTGCGCGTTTTTTTGCGCGGCAAGGAAGGTGCTGTTTTTCCTCCAGCGCTCAACTTGCGTATTACGCATCCAACGCGTAGTGGGGTCGATCAAAACCTTGTTTTGCCTGCCGATGGTGCAGGCGCCTATTCCGGCAAGCTGAGCGCGCCCTTGAACGGCCGCTGGCATGTCGTGCTGGAGGATGACAAGAGCGAGTGGCGTCTGACCGGTGACTGGATCTTAGAGACGCAGTCTGCGCTGCAATTGCCGGGTCTTGCCCGGGCTGCCGGAAATATCGACCTGCATCCGGATGCCGGAAGAAAGTCAGGGCAGCCTGTCGCCGGGCAGCGCTGAGTATCTCGCCGTCACGCCCGGCGTTCAGCCCCTTGTTGTGATCAGGCGAGACTCCTCTGGCAGCAGGCTGACCAGAAACTCCATCTGGTCAGCAAGAATTCGCCGGTTGCGCAGGATCAGCCCCTCGTAGAGCGAAGGTACGTAAGGCACATAGAGCATCATCATGCCGGCGCGCTCCGGGCTCAAGGCGCCTTTTCGCTGGTTGCAGGGCTTGCAAGCGGTGACGACGTTTTTCCAGACATCCCGCCCGCCGCGCGAGATTGGGGTGATGTGGTCGCGGGTCAGCGCGTGCGGCGCTTTCTGCGTGCCGCAGTAGCCACACAAATAGTGGTCGCGTTGAAAGAGCAGGGTATTGGTGAGCGCCGGTGGATGCGGCTCCCAGCCGTGCGGGTTGCGTCCGCGCAGGGCGACAATGCTGTTTACGGTCAGTTCGGAGCGTTCGCCGGTCAAGCGTGAAATGCCGCCGTGAAAAGTGAAGCTGATTTCTCCCAGGCCACGATCAACGCGCCCGGATGCTTGATAGACCAGTGCGCTTTGCCAGGATATCCAGCCATGCGGCGCGCCTGTTACGTCGACCGCGAGAATCAGTGGTCTGCCACTTCGAACATCGGGTAAATCGATCATTTTCAATGAACGCTCCCAGCAGTGGCGAAGCTTGCGGAAAACCCCGGTTCGCCGATTGAATCGAATTTTTCGGGTCGCGTTTGTTTCAGAGAATCAAGCGCTTGTTGCAGCCTAACAGAGCCCGGTAGTCTTTCCAAGCGCACCGGCAGGCCTGCCTGCGCTATGCTTGCCGCTCCCGATAGCTGATGGTTCTTTGAAATTACACCGATGTTCGACCGGCCACACCATCGTTTGTTGCAAACACTGATGTTGTCACTGGCAATTCATCTTGCGCTTTTGCTCGGTGTGTCCAGCGAGTTGCCCGTGCGGCCCGACCCGCCCGCAGTGGCGATCAAAGTTGTGCTTGGCGTCGAATCAATTCCCGAGAAGCTGCAACCGGCGTTAGTCGCCATGCCGAAGCCCGTGTTGCCCCGCAAAGCCCAGCCAGCGCCGCTTGTACGGCAACTTGTTGTCGAACAGCCCGCAGCCCGTGCCGTGCCGGCAGCAGCGATCCAGCCTGCCCCGGCAGAGGCTGTGCCTGCCGATCGCCCTGCCAGTTCGCTTACTTTGCAAGGCAGCCCAGCGGCCTTGCCGAACGAGGCTGTCAGTGCCGATGACCTGCGCCAGTATCGTGTTGAGCTGGCGATTGCCGCACGCCGTTTCAAACGCTACCCGGGGCTGGCCAGGGAGCGCGGCTGGGAGGGCGTTACGGAAGTTGCGCTGAGCGTCAGTGCCCATCTGCCGGCGCCAGAAGTCATTCTTGTTCGCTCTAGCGGGCATCCTGTACTTGACCGGCAGGCGGTGGAAATGATGACTCAGGCGGCACGTGCTGCGGTCCTGCCGGAGAGCCTCCGCGGGCGGGATTTGCGCATCATGCTGCCGGTCAGGTTCAGTCTGGAAGCGGATCAGTAACCGGCCTGCGGCAACAGGTCGTCTTCATGGAAAGTGAAGCGACCGGCTTTGCGATCGGCAAAATAGGCTTTCAGGCAAAGCGTGACGCTGCGAAAGGCGAGATCGTCCCACGGAATGTCGTCTTCGGCGAACAGTGCGGTGTCGAGGCTCTCAATCCCGGCGGCGAATTGCGCATCAAGCATGCGTCCGCGGTAGAACAGATGAACCTGGTTGATGTGCGGTACGTTGACCAGCGAGAAGAGTTCGCCAATTTCAACGCGCGCGCAGGCTTCCTCCAGTGTCTCGCGTACCGCGCCCTGTGCCGTTGTTTCGCCGTTTTCCATGAAACCGGCGGGTAGTGTCCAGCGGCCGTAGCGCGGCTCGATGGCGCGGCGACAAAGCAGGATGCGGTCCTCCCATTCGGGAATGCAGCCGACCACGAGTTTCGGGTTCAGGTAGTGGATTGTTTCGCAGCGCTGGCAGACGTGACGGGGCACGCTGTCGCCCTCCGGGATACGAAGGCTGACGGGGGCGCCGCAGTGATTGCAGTAGTTCATGTACTGATTCTAATCGATCCGGATTGCGCCGGAATTGACCGTGACCGGTTTATCCGCTCTGAGTAGACTGGTTTTGCGACATTCCTATGGTGTTCTCGATTGCCAGCAGGCGCTCCCGAGGCCATAATCAGGCAAAACAAGTTAAAAACATTACTGCCCGACATGGAAATCGACCTCAAGAAATTCGAACAGTTAAAAGCAACTGGCGAATTGCCTTCACCCAAGGGCGCCGCGCTGACCATCGTGCGTCTGGCACAAAGGGATGACGTCAGTAGTCGTCAGTTCGAGCAGGCCATCAAATCCGATCCGGCGTTTGTCGGACGCCTGATGAAGGCCGCCAATATCACCAGCCGCGACAGCGGTCGGCCGGTGGCCTCGGTGCCGGATGCGGTCAATGTCCTAGGCATTACCGTGGTGCGCAATCTGGCGCTCGGTTTTTCTCTGATCTCGGGGCATCGCGCCGGGGCCTGCAAGAATTTCGATTATGCAGCCTTCTGGTCGCGCGCCGTGGTCAATGCGCTGGCGTTGCAGGCCATTTTCAAGCGAACCAACTGGAGCAATCCCGAAGAGGCTTTTTGCTGCGGGCTACTAGCCGAAATCGGCAAACTGGCGCTGGCGACGGTTCACCCGAAGGCGTACTCCCGCTTGCTCGGCGAACTCCCTGAAGCCGCCGGCCCGAGGGCTGAGCGTGACGCAATTTTGCGTGATCGGGAGATCGCTGCGTTTGCCCTGCATCATGATGATTTGACGGCGGCGATGCTGACCGATTGGGGGTTTCCGCGCGTCCTGCTGGAGCCGATCTACTATCGGCGTTGTCCGGAACGTGCGACCTGTGCGCCGGATTCGCGCAGCGAACGCTTGCTCGGCGCAGCGCGCCTTGCTGATGCCATTTCCGATGTCTGTCTGGCGGCTCCGGATCAGCGCGAAGTGCTCATGGCGGCGCTGACCGAGCGCGCGGTAGCGATCAAGCTTGAGCCGGAGGTGCTCGAAAGTATCGTTGATGGCGTCACGCGTGACTGGATTGATTGGGCAACGCTTCTGCAACTTGACCAGCCGGCAGCGGTGCCGGCATTTGCTGAAATGATGAGTTTGCTGCAGCCGGAGGTGGCTGAAGACGTCGCCTCCGAGCATGCGCTGCGCGTTCTCATTGTCGATGACGAGGCTTCCTTGCGCCTGTATTTGCGCGCCGTTCTGACGCAGCTTGGCTTCCAGGTGTTTGAGGCCGAAAATGGTCAGCAGGCACTTGAAGTTGCACTGCATGAGCAACCGCAGATTCTGGTCGTTGACTGGATGATGCCCGAGCTGGACGGTCTGCAATTGACCCGTGCCCTGCGCGATACCCGCCTTGGGCGTGGCATGTACATCCTCATTCTTACGGCACTGGAAGACGAAGACCGGCTGGTTGAAGCCTTCGAGGCCGGTGCCGACGATTATCTGAGCAAACCGGTCAATGAGAAGGTGTTGACCGCCCGCCTGCGTGCGGCCAGCCGGGCGGTTCAGGTTCATGAAGCAGTGCAGCATGATCATGAGCAGATGAAAAACTTTGCCGCCGAACTCGCGGTCAGCAACCGGCGTCTGCATGATGCTTCGGTGACGGATGAATTGACCGGCTTCCACAATCGTCGCTATGCAATGGCGCGCATCGAGAAGGACTGGGCGGCCAGCAGCCGCAGTGGCCGGCAGATGTCCTGCATGATGATTGATCTCGATAACTTCAAGCGGATCAACGATGCTTACGGCCATGACATTGGCGATAAAGTGCTGGTCGGTATTGCCGGGGTGCTGAAGAAGACCTTGCGTACGCAAGACATGATTTGTCGTGTCGGCGGCGATGAATTCCTGGTCATTTGCCCGGATACCGATGCGCCGGCAGTGCGCTTGTGCGCCGAGCGTCTGTTGCATGCAGCGGATGCGCTGGTTATCGACACACCGCGCGGCCTGCTTCGTTGTGGCATCAGTATCGGCGTGGCGACGCGCAGTGCCGATATGGTCGATACGGGAATGCTGATCAAGGCCGCTGATGAGGGTATGTATCAGGCAAAAAGCGGTGGCCGGGGGATGGTCGTCGAACGCTTCGATTGAATATTGCCGGGCGGCCAGTTTTATTTCTGTGGATCAAGGCATCTGGCTACAATACGCATCATGGTGAGACTCAAGGCTGGCTCTTGCGTGTAATGCCCGGGGAGGGGTTGAATGTTTCTGATTGTTGGTTATGTCGTTATTCTGGTCTCGGCGCTGGGTACTTATGCCGTCCACGGCAGCCTCGCAGCCCTGTGGGTTCCGCTTGAATACATCGCTATCGTTGGTTTGACGATTGGTGGTTTTGTTGCCGGCAACGGAATCAAGGTCATCAAGGCCACGGTTGGCGCGCTGCCGGGTATCTTCAAAGGCGCCCAGTTCAGCAAGACGGCCTATATCGATCTGCTGGCCATGCTTTTTGAAGTCCTTGCCAAGGTGCGCAAGGAGGGGCTGATGTCGATCGAGTCTGATGTTGAAAATCCGGAACAGAGTCCGGTTTTCAGCAAGTACCCGTCGATATCGCACGACCATCACGTCATGGAATTCATTACCGATTATCTGCGCATGATGGTTGGCGGCAACCTGAATGCCCTCGAAATCGAGAACCTGATGGATATCGAAATCGAAACCCACCATCATGAAGTGATGGTTCCCGGCCATGTCATGGCCAAGGTCGGCGATGCGGTGCCGGCCTTCGGTATCGTGGTTGCCGTGATGGGCGTGGTGAACGTCATGGGCTCGGTCGGCGAGCCGCCGGCGGTGCTCGGCAAGATGATCGGCGGCGCGCTGGTCGGTACCTTTCTCGGTATCCTGATTTCCTATGGCTTTGTTGCGCCGGTTGCCTCCCTGCTTGAGCAGCGGGCGGAAGAAGGCTCCAAGATCTACCAGGTGATCAAGGTTGTCCTGCTGGCTTCGATGTCGGGCTACGCGCCACAAGTGGCTGTCGAGTTCGGTCGCAAGGTGCTGTTCTCCGGCGATCGCCCGACCTTCGCCGAACTTGAGGCAGATCTGAAGAGTCGCAAGGGTAAATAATGGCTGGCTCAGTTCTTGAGACAATCCAATGAGTGATGATGTCCGCCCGATAGTCATCAAGCGCATCAAGAAGTCCGGTGGTGCTCATCACGGTGGTGCGTGGAAAATCGCTTACGCTGACTTCGTCACGGCGATGATGGCCTTCTTTCTGCTCATGTGGCTGCTGGGTTCGACCGCCAAAGGCGACCTCAAGGGGATTGCCGATTATTTCCTCAACCCACTGAAAATCGCTTCACAGGGCGGCTCCGGGACGGGCGACAGTTCCAGTGTCCTGAAAGGCGGCGGCAAGGATCTGACGCGCAGCTCGGGCCAGGTCAAGGACGGTGATCTGGAATCACAGAAAAAGTCGATCAACCTCAAGGAAACCAACGCCGAGCGCTTGCGCAAGGAGTTCGAAGAGCGCGAAAAGGTGACTCTCGGCGAGCTCAAGAAGAGTATCGAAAAACTCATTGAAAGCGACCCCGCGCTCAAGCAGTTCAAGAATCAGCTGTTGATCGACATCACTACTGAAGGTCTGCGTATCCAGATCATCGATGAGCAGAATCGCCCGATGTTCGATTCGAGCAGTGCCGAAATGAAGCCTTACTCCCGAGTGATTCTGCGCGAGATCGGCAAGGCGCTCAATGCCGTGCCCAACAAGATTACCCTTTCCGGTCACACCGATGCGGCGCAGTTTGGCGGCGGTGAAAAAGGCTTTTCGAACTGGGAGCTATCGGCAAACCGTGCCAATTCCTCGCGTCGCGAAATGATCACCGGCGGCATGGACGAATTCAAGGTGCTGCGTGTTGTCGGGCTGTCTTCAACGGTCTTGTTCGACAAGAACGATCCCTTGAGCTCAACCAATCGCCGGATCAGCATCGTTGTGCTCAACAAGCGGACCGAAGATGCGATGCTGCAGGAAGATGGCAACGCCAATACACAGATATCGGATGCCGCCGGGCTGGCCTCCGAGGTACCAGCGGCCGCTCCGAAGGCGGACGCAAAGAATTAGGGTGTTGCCCGCCGGGCGGCACGGCAATGACGGAGTCAAGAGGAGCGGGTGCCATGTCCGGGCTTAGCAAGCTGCGCCTGATCGGGATTGGATGGAGCGTCGTCGTCGGGGGGCTTTTGTTCTGGCTCGATCGCGCGCAGCAACCTGCAATTTTTCTCGGCGCAATCGTTATGTTTGTTGCCGGCTGGCTGATGCTCCTGACGCAGGCCGGTAGGGTGCTCGCCCCCGTGGCTGACGCCGGCCTGCTTGCTGAAACCGGCGCTACGCTGTCGCGATGCAGTCAGGCGTTTGGCGGACAATTCGATGCAATGCGTATTGAATTGCTGCGCGTTCAGCAGCTGTTGACCGAGGCCATCGCCAGTCTCCTTGTAAGCTTTCAGGTGCTGAGCGACCAGTCCGTATCGCCGCTTGCCGGGCCGGTCGGGCAGAACGTTGAACAAGCGATTGTCGGTCTGCAGTTCCAGGATGTGGTGATGCAACTGATTGGCCATGTAAGCAAACGGCTTGATGAGTTGCATGGCATCATGCGTGAGATTGAAGGCGCTTCCGTGCTCGTTGAGAATCATTCGGCCGGGGGGTTTTCGCCCGAGCAGGCAGAGCGCTTGCGCACACATTTGAATCTGGCGCTTTCGCGTCTCGACCAGCTGCATGACAATACGGGAAACAGCCCGGTTCGTCAGGAGCGTTTCGGCAGTGGTGACGTGGTTCTGTTCTAATTCTCAAGGCGGAAACAATGACAAAAACCATTCTTGTAGTTGATGATTCGGCTTCAATCCGCCAGATGGTTTCATTTACCGTGAAAAGCGCCGGCTACGAAGTGGTCGAGGCAGTTGACGGCGTCGACGGGCTCGACAAGGCGAGGACGGCAAGCGCTGATCTGGTGCTGACCGATCAGAACATGCCGCGCATGGATGGCCTGACGCTGATCCGTAGTCTGCGTGCGCTGACGCACTACAAAACGGTACCAATCCTCATGTTGACCACCGAATCTTCCGACGCCATGAAGTCCCAGGGGCGGGCTGCCGGCGCAACGGGTTGGCTGGTCAAGCCCTTTGATCCGCAAAAACTGATCGAAGTTGTGCGCAAGGTCCTTGGCTGACCTCGCACTTCCGCCTACGCAGAGAGGTCACTGATGACCATCGACATGACCCAGTTTTATCCGGTCTTCTTCGAAGAGTCGGCCGAGCATCTGGCAAGCATGGAGTCGCTCCTGCTGGGCCTCGATATCGAGCGGCCGGACAGCGAGGATCTCAACGCGATTTTCCGTGCGGCGCATTCGATCAAGGGAAGTAGTGGTACGTTCGGATTCACTGACCTGAGCCAGGTGACGCATATCCTTGAATCTCTGCTCGATCGCCTGCGCAAGCATGAAATGCCGCTAAGTTCGGCGATGCTCAGTGTTTTTCTGGAAGCGGGAGACCTGTTGAAAAGCATGCTCGCCGGCCATCAGGGCGGCGTGGGTGCCGACCCCCAGGCAATTGCGGTAATGTGCAGCCGGCTCAATGCGCTGGCTGCCGGGCCGGCAGCGCCGGCCGCAGCCCCCGCGCCTGCAGTGGAAGTTCCGGCACTGCGGTCGCTGCCCGAGCACGGTGTCGCGATGCGGCGCAGCTACGATATCGAATTTGTTTCCACTGCCCATGCGGCTGCCGATCCGGCAATCATTCCCGGCCTCCTCGACGAGTTGCGCGCTTATGGTGAGCTGTCGGTAATCAACCGTCCCGCTGCGGATCACGATACACCCGGCTTCTGGCATCTGCGCCTGAGTACAGATCAAAGCGTTGAGCAGTTTGGTGAGTCGATTGATTTCATCTCCGAGCGGGATGCCTGGCGGATCAAGGAAGCACCCTCCGGCATGCAGGACGACGTGGATGGCGTGTTCGGCCTGTTCGACGATGCGCCAGATACACCATCCGCTGACGAGTGCTTCGGTCTATTTGCCGACGCACCGGCGGCAAAAAAATCATTCTTTACTGCGGAGGCTGACTTTGCTGCAGAGGCTGACACCGGCGACGCCTATGGTTTCTTCGAACCCGCAGCAGTGCCCGGTACGCCCGGGCCGGCCGTTGTTGGTGAAGCGGATGGCGATGGCGAATGCTACGGTTTTTTTGCGCCACTGCCCGAGATTACGCCGGTTCAGCCGGCGCCGGCGGTCATGCCGCCAGCCAGGGTCTCGCCGGTGGTGGCTGCGCTACCTGCCGAAGCTTCGTCGATCCGGGTTGGCGTCGATAAGGTTGATCAGCTGGTCAACCTGGTCGGCGAACTCGTGATCACCCAGTCCATGCTGCTGCAGTGTGCCGGATTGATGCGCGGCGCTGCCCCCGAACGTCTGTTGCAGGGGCTGGAGCAGCTTGAACGCAATACACGCGATCTGCAGGCCTCGGTGATGTCGATCCGCATGCTGCCGATTTCTTTTGTCTTTTCCCGGTTTCCACGCGTTGTTCATGACCTATCGTCAAAGTTGGGAAAACAGGTTGAACTGAAACTGAGCGGTGAAGCAACCGAGCTCGACAAGGGGCTGATTGAAAAAATCGCCGACCCGCTCACCCATCTTGTGCGCAACAGTCTTGACCACGGTATCGAAATGCCTGATGTTCGCCTCGCTGCCGGCAAGCGAGCGGTTGGCACGATCACGCTGCGTGCAGCGCATCAGAGCGGCAACATCGTCATCGAAGTGGGGGATGACGGGGCGGGTTTGAGCCGTTCGAAAATCCTTGCCAAGGCACGCGAGCGGGGTCTGGCCGTTTCAGACCAGATGAGCGACCCGGAAGTCTGGATGCTGATTTTCGAGGCGGGCTTTTCGACGGCGGAAGTGGTGACCGATGTTTCCGGGCGGGGTGTCGGCATGGATGTGGTGCGCCGGAATATTCAGGGTATGGGCGGGCGGGTCGACATTGAAAGCATGCTCGGCATCGGGACGCGCATGACGGTGCGCCTGCCGCTGACCCTGGCGATCCTCGACGGCATGTCGGTCGCGGTCGGTAGTCAGACCTATATCGTGCCATTGTCCTATGTGGTCGAATCCCTGTTGCCTGATTTGCAGGACATCAAGACACTCGCCAATCAGACGCGTCTTGTCCGGGTACGCGGCGAGTACTTGCCGGTGATCGTGTTGCATGAGCTGTTCGGCATCAAGCCGGCGTCGGCTGATTTCTCGCAAGGTATGATGCTCGTGCTTGATGCCGATGGCGCGAAGGTGGTGCTCTTTGTTGATGCCCTGGTTGGCCAGCATCAAGTGGTGATCAAGAGTCTTGAAAACAACTTCCGGCGGGTAGCTGGCATCTCCGGGGCAACCATCATGGGTGACGGCCATGTGGCGTTGATTCTCGATATTGCCGCCCTGGCGGCGATGGCCAGAGCGGCGCAGATGGCGGCAGCCTGAAACAGTATTGGGAGCGGAGCGGATGATGGTGAATGTGACGCAGCAGGCTGGCACACTTCCCGGCGAGGATCAGGGGAGCAGCGAATTTCTGACCTTCACGCTGGGCGCTGAAGAATATGCAATTGATATTCTCAAGGTGCAGGAAATTCGCCCCTACGAAGCGCCGACCATGATTGCCAACGCGCCGCCCTTCATCAAGGGGGTGATCAATCTGCGCGGCATTATCGTGCCGGTGGTTGATCTGCGCATCAAGTTCAATCTCGGGATGGCGGACTACACACCATTTACCGTGGTGATCATTCTCAACCTCGCCGGCCGGGTAATGGGCATCGTGGTCGATAGCGTGTCAGATGTGCTTTCACTGACTGGGGCACAGATTCATCCGGCACCTGATTTTTCGGCCAGCTTCGATACCCGCTACATCCTCGGGCTGGCGACGATCGAAAAACGCATGCTGATTGTGACCGATATCGCACAACTGATGACCTCCCGCGAAATGGATCTGGTCGATGAAGTCGCCACTGCATAGATGAAAAGTTTACGCCCCGGAAAATAGTTGCTGACGGCCGGTGAGTGCTCACCGGAAAGCCGAAGAAGGAGAAAGTAACGATGCGTACCAACATGCCTGTAAGCAGTGTCGAAGTGCCTTTGCGCGACGACACGCTGATCGTTTCGAGGACCAATCTGAAGGGGCAGATCACCTATATCAACGCAGGCTTCCTCGAGATCAGCGGCTTTACGGAAGCCGAGCTGATCGGTGAGCCACACAACATCGTTCGTCATCCGGACATGCCGCCGGAGGCCTTTGAAGATCTCTGGCGGGACCTCAAGGAGGGGCGCCCATGGACCGGTGTGATCAAGAATCGCTGCAAGAACGGCGACCACTACTGGGTTCTGGCCACCGTCACACCGATCCGCGAGGCCGGCCAGATTACCGGCTATCTGTCGGTACGGCGCAAGGCTTCGACCCAGCAGATTGCCGCAGCCGACGCGGCCTATTGCCTGCTCCGTGAAAAGCGCGGGGGCAGTCTGCGGATACGCCACGGTGCGCTGGTCAGGGGCAGTGAGGGTCCGCTTGCCCATGTCAGCCTGAAGGCGAAACTGGTGCTCGGTTTTGCAGTCATGCTGGGCGCCCTCGTCATGGTCGCAGCGCTCGGTGTGTGGGGCATGGGTAAGGCAGACTCTTCCGTCGGCGAAGTTTACAACCAACAGGTTTTGCCCTTGCAGGAGATGGCCATCACCAGCGGGTTGATCAGTGACAATCGTGCGCAGGTGATGCTCGGTCTGCAGCACAGCCCAAACAGTCCGTATGCCGCGCTGCACGACCATGCGCTGGAATTGCATTTGTCGACGATCGACCGGAATTCTGCCGAAGTAGCTGAACGAATCGCGACCTATCAAAAGAGTGCAAACTCGGATGAACACCGTAAATTGATCGATGCCTTCAATGCAATGCGTAAACGCTATCTTGCAGAGGGCTTGTTGCCCGCCAGGGCGGCGCTTGCCGAAGGGCGCTTCGATGAGGCCAACCTGATCCTGTTGCAGAAACTGAATCCACTGCACAAGGAAATGGTTGAGCATATGGATCAGTTGTTGAAGCACCTGACGGCCATGGGCCAGCGGCAGGTAGAGGTGTCCGACGCGGCTTTCGCACAGGTACGCTGGTGGGCAATCCTTGGCGGACTTGCTGCCTTGTTGCTCGGTGCGGCAATTGCCTGGCGACTTACCCGAACGGTAATGCGGCCGCTTGACGACATCCTTGCGACCTTTCACTCGCTGGCGCAGGGGGATTACACGCACAACGTCGATACCGCGCGCAATGACGAACTCGGCAAGGTATTGCAGGGCTTGCAGTCGATGCAGGTTCAGCAGGGCTTCAACGTTGCTGAGACGACGCGGGTAGCCAACGAAAATCTGCGGATCAGAACCGGGCTTGATTGTGTTTCGGGCAATGTACGGATTGCCGATAACGATGGACGGATCATTTACATCAACAAGGCGCTGATGAGCGCGCTGCAAAATATCGAGGGCGAAATCCGTAAGGAGTTGTCCGGTTTTGAGGCCGGCCGGGTAGTTGGCAGCGATGTGGGCGTCTTCTACAAGGAGCCGGCTGCTGCGCTGGCTGCCATGCGCAATCTGGATGGAACGCAGCGCAGTGAGCTGTTGATCGGTGGTCGCCATATGCAGGTGATTACCAGCCCGATCGTTAATGCCCGGGGCGAACGCCTCGGCTCGGTTGGTGAATGGATTGACCGTACCGATGAGCTGGCGATCGAGAATGAAGTCGGCATGATCGTTGCTGCTGCCGCCCATGGCGACTTCACGCAGCGTGTTTCAGTTGCCGGCAAGGAGGGCTTTTTCCTGCAGCTGGCGAATGATCTGAATCAGTTGCTCGATACCAGCCAGCGCGGTCTCGATGAGGTGGTGCATGTGCTCGATGCCTTGGCGCGGGGCGATCTGACGCAGCGCATCGAAACCGATTATGCCGGCACGTTCGGGCAGTTGAAGAATGATGCCAATGCCACCGCCGAGAATCTGAGCGAGATTGTCAGCCAGATCAAGGGCGCGACCGACGCCATCAATACGGCGGCGAGGGAAATTGCCAGTGGCAACCAGGATCTCTCCTCGCGCACCGAAGAGCAGGCCAGCAGCCTGCAGGAAACCGCATCGAGCATGGAGCAGCTGACCGGCGTCGTAAAACAGAATGCGGAAAATGCCCGGCAGGCCAACCATCTGGCAGGCAGTGCCCAGCAGGTCGCCGAAAAAGCCGGCGCTGTGGTCGGTCAGGTGGTCGGTACGATGAGCGCCATTCATCAGTCAAGCAGCCGGATCTCTGAAATTATCAGTGTGATCGACGGCATCGCTTTCCAGACCAACATCCTGGCACTCAATGCCGCGGTGGAGGCAGCGCGTGCCGGCGAACAGGGGCGCGGCTTCGCGGTGGTAGCGAGCGAAGTGCGTAGTCTGGCGCAGCGCAGTGCGGCTGCCGCCAAGGAGATCAAGGGCCTGATTGCCGATTCCGTTGATAAGGTTGAAACCGGCAACAAGCTCGTTGATCAGGCTGGCCGCACCATGGAAGACGTGGTGAGCGGGATCAAGGGCGTGGCCAGGATCATGGCCGATATTGCCGAAGCCAGCCGTGAGCAGAGCGCCGGTATCGAGCAGGTGGGGCTGGCGGTCAGCCAGATCGACGAAGTGACGCAGCAGAACGCGGCGCTGGTCGAAGAGGCAGCGGCTGCCGCCGAGAGTCTGGAAGAGCAGGCGCAGTCACTGGCGCGGGCGGTTGCGGTTTTTCGTTTGAAAGACGGGCAGCAAGTGAGCGCGCCCGAGGCGCGCCGTGAGCCGGCGGCATTGCCGGACCGGTCGATTCGTTACACGGCGCTGCGCAGCGGGCATAAAGCGATGCCCAAGCTTGCCGCTTCGCTTGATGATGAGTGGCATGAGTTTTAGCGACTTGAACCCGACTGAAAACAGAGCCTGGACTGAATCATGATTGAACCAAAACGTTCTTTCGGCATGGCGCCGGCGCAAGAGCCGCGTGACCGGGAATTTGCTTTTTCTTCGGCCGATTTCGAGCGGGTGCGCAAGCTGATTTATCAGCACGCCGGGATCTCGCTTTCCGACGTCAAGCAGGATATGGTCTATAGCCGCCTGGCACGCCGCCTGCGGGCAACCGGCCTGAAAAACTTTGCCGACTATCTGGCGTTGCTGGAGCGCGGCGACAAGGACGAGTGGGAGAAATTCGTCAATTCGCTGACCACCAACCTGACATCTTTTTTTCGCGAGCCGCATCATTTTCCGCTGCTCGCCGACCACCTGAAAGCGCAGGCCGGCAGCGGACCAATCAAGATCTGGTGTTCCGCTTCCTCGACCGGTGAGGAGCCTTACAGCATCGCCATGACGGTGGTTGAAACCTTTGGCAATTTCAACGTGCCGGTGACGATCATGGCTTCCGATCTTGATACCAGCGTCCTGGCGACTGCCGAGAAGGGCGTTTATCCGCTGGAACGAGTGGAGAAGATTTCTCCGGATCGCCTGCAGCGCTTTTTCCTCAAGGGCTCCGGCTCGCAGGAAGGTTTTGTCTGCGTGCGCCCGGAGTTGCGCCGTCTGATCAGTTTCCAGCGCGTCAATCTGCTTGATCCGAGTTGGCCGGTGCGCGGGCCGCTGGATGTGATTTTTTGTCGCAATGTGATGATCTACTTCGACAAGCCGACACAGCACAAGATCCTGTCGCGCTTTGCACCGCTGATGCGCGATAACGGCCTGCTTTTCGCCGGCCATTCGGAGAGTTTCCTGCACGCGGCAGAGCTTTTCCGCTCGAAGGGCAAAACGGTTTATGAACTCGCCCGCCGGAAAATTTAGAGTCGTTGGCGGTACGGGTACGGCCGGTTCGGCCAGAGGCGAGCCGTCGCCAGGGGCTGCACCGGAACATGGCCCGCTCGAACATCTGGCTAGCAATCTTTACTTTGACCGGCTATTCGCATCGCCGGCGGTCAAGGTATTGCCGGGTGAGTACTATGTGACGCAGCGCGACATGGTGCTGGTGACGGTGCTTGGCTCCTGTGTCACCGCTTGTGTTCGTGACGTGGATTCGGGGATCGGCGGGATGAATCACTTCATGCTCCCGGAGGAGGGCGGGCGGGGTGTGGCCAGCGCTTCTGCACGCTACGGTACCTTTGCCATGGAGGTGCTGATCAATCACCTGCAGAAACTTGGAGCGCGCCGTGGCCGGCTTGAGGCCAAGGTGTTCGGTGGTGGTGCGGTGCTCGAAAGTCTGGTCAGCAGCAGGGTGGGGGCGCGCAATGCCGAGTTTGTTCTGGACTATCTGAAGACTGAGAAAATTCCGATTGTTGCCAAGGATTTGCTCGACTCCTATCCGCGCAAGGTTTATTACTTTCCGCAAAGTGGACAGGTGATGGTGCGGAAGTTGCACCGGGTACATAACGACACCCTTTTCGCGCGCGAAAAGGCTTACCGCAGCCGGCTGGCGGAAACGAAGATCGATGGCGACATCGAGTTGTTTACCTGAGGTCTCTGTGGATAACTTTTTTGCCGCGCTTGATTTCGTCCGGGTTCGTCCATGAGCATAAAAGTGCTGGTCGTTGACGATGATGCCGTGATGCGCAAATTGCTTGTCGAACTGATCGACAGTGCGCCGGATATGCTGGTCGTCGGTTCGGCCGCCGATGCCCTGATTGCGCGGGAAATGATCAAGACACTGAATCCGGATGTGCTGACACTCGACGTTCAGATGCCGAAGATGAATGGGATCGAGTTTCTCGGGCGCCTGATGCGCCTGCGCCCGATGCCGGTCGTCATGGTCTCTGCTTTTACACAGTCGGAGTCGGAGACGGCCCTGCGTGCGCTGGAGCTTGGCGCGGTCGATTTTATCGGCAAGCCGCGCATGGAGAATGCACAGAGCACGGCAGATTATGCACACGAACTGTTCGATAAAATTCGCGCCGCACATGGCGCCCGTTTGCGGCGTGCGCCACCGGTAGCTGCCGTTGCGTGTGCGCCTGGCCCCTTGCTTTCAGGAACACAGGGGCGCCCGGTGACAGTCGGCAGCAAAATCGTTTTTCTCGGCGCGTCGACCGGTGGCACCGAAGCAATCAAGGATTTTTTGCTGGGCGTTCCGGCCGATTGCCCGCCGATTCTGATCGTTCAGCACATGCCTGAAAATTTCACCACTTCTTTTGCCAGGCGGCTTGACGGTCTGTGTTCGCCACATGTCATCGAAGCATGCGGTGGCGAGCAGATTCTTTCGGGCATGGTTTACATTGCGCCCGGTCATTCGCATTTGCGGATCCGGCGGAGCGGTTCGGGCTACGTCACGGAATTGCTGAAGACGCCGCCGGTGAATCGTCACCGGCCTTCCGTCGATGTCTTGTTTGACTCCGCCGCCGAGTTGGTCGGGCGTAATGCCCTGGGTATCATCCTGACGGGGATGGGCAAGGACGGCGCGCAGGGCCTGCTGCGCATGCGTGAAGCAGGTGCGACAACTTTCGGCCAGGATGAAGCGAGCTGTGTCGTCTATGGTATGCCGCGCGAAGCTGCAGCAATTGGCGCTGTCGAGGAGGTTTGCAGCATCGGCGAGATGGCATACCGGATGTTGCTGAAGCTCGGCAGGGCAGTGGCATAGTTGGGGTTCTGCGAGTACACTATTACTAAAGCCATACAAGGAGCGATCATGCAGACCGACGTAAGTATTGAAGGCGGGAAGGCGCTGCTCAGGCTGGCGGGGCGGTTTGATTTCAACGCGCATCGTGATTTTCGTTCGGCGTATGAGCCGCTGATCGAAAACGTTGAAACCCGTTCGATCAGGATTGATCTGGGCGGTGTCGACTATCTCGATAGTTCGGCGCTGGGCATGTTGCTGATGCTGCGCGACAAGGCTGCGGCCATGAAAAAACCACTGGATTTGGCAAATGCGCAGGCGAGCGTCAAGCAGGTGCTGGAGATTGCCAACTTCGGCAAGTTATTCAGGATTGTTTGAGCGGAACCTGTCCGCGGTGGCTAAAGAGTCTGCCGACGCGGCCGTAAAGGTTTCTGATGTCCGGAAAAGAGATAACGATAAGGGAGTCCTGATATGAGTGGAGTTGCGTCGAAGCTGCGTGGGGTGATGTTGCTGCAGGTGCTCGCAGCTGCGCTGTCGGCATGGCTGGCAGTGAATGTCTTCGGGGGCGGCATGGCCGGTTGGGGTAGCGCGTTCGGCGTTCTTGCGCTGATCAGTACGGTGCTCTGTCTTTTGCTTGAAAACGGCCTGGTCGGGCGTCTTAACCGGTTGCGTAGTGTGATTGGCGGCATGTATCTGGACGGTGACCTGACCCGGCGTGCACCGGTCGAGGGCGGTGACGAGATATCGGCTACGGCGGCTGAGTTCAACAAGCTGATGGAGAGCTTTCAGACAATTATCGGCAAGGTGTTTTTTAATTCCATGGAAGTTGCGCATGCCTCGCAGAAATTGATTGGCGAGGCCAATCTGGTGGCCTCTGGATCGATTCAGCAACGCGACGCTGCGCTGGCCACTGCCAGCGCGATGTCGGAGTTGACCGAAAACATGAATCAGGTCAGCCAGAATGCAACGGAGACGGCAGGTATATCGGAGACATCCAGCGATTTGTCGGCCGAGGGGATGACGATCGTGCACAACGCTTCGGCGGAAATGGAACGAATTTCAACTTCCGTTACGCAGTCGGCGCAAGTGGTTTATGCGCTCGGTGAACGTTCAAAGGCGATTAGCGGTATTGTCCAGACGATTCGCGAGATCGCCGATCAGACCAATCTGCTGGCACTCAATGCGGCCATCGAGGCGGCCCGTGCCGGTGAGCAGGGGCGAGGCTTTGCGGTAGTCGCCGACGAAGTGCGCAAGCTTGCCGAGCGTACCTCAAAGGCCACCGGTGAAATCGGCCAGATGATCGGTGCGATTCAGGGTGAAACGCAGAGTGCGATTGTCAGCATTGAGGCGGGTACGGGGCAGGCGAGAAATGGCGCCGATCTGGCCAAACAGGCAGCGTCATCGCTGGAACGAATCAATAGCGGTGCGCGTGTAACGATGGAAAAGGTGGATGCGATTGCCTCGGCGGTCGCGCAGCAGAGCCGTACCGGGCATACGATTGCCGATCACGTGACGCGTATCCGGCAAATGGCCGAGAGCAATAGCGCCGCCGCCGGTAAAGCGCTGGGTGAGGCCAGTCAGCTGGACTATCTAGCCGCCAACCTGAAGGAAATCGGTAATGTTTTCAAGCTCGGCCCTGCCGGCGACAAGGCAGTCGAGACCCATGCAAAAATGCCCGATATCATCAAGCGGGCAGCGCAGGGCATCAGTCAGGCGCTCGACAAGGCGGTTGATTCCGGCCGGATCAAGATTGAAGATCTGTTCGACGACAAATACCAGCCGATCCCGAATACCAAGCCACCGAAATTCAAGACACGCTTTGACGACTTCACCGACCAGGTGCTGACGCCCTTGCAGGAGCAGTTGCTGGAGCAGAGTAAATGGCTGGTTTATGCCATATTCTGCGATCGCAAGGGCTACGTTCCGACGCACAACCGGAAGTTTTCGCAGCCGCTGACCGGCGATGAAAAAATCGACTTCGTCAACAACCGGACCAAGCGCATGTTCGATGATCCGGTCGGCAAGCGCTGCGGTAGTCATGAACAGCCCTTCCTGCTGCAAACCTACCGGCGCGATACCGGTGAGATCATGCATGACATTTCGGCGCCGGTGCATGTCAAGGGGCGGCATCTGGGCGGTATTCGCATTGGCTACAAGACTGAGGTTTGACGGGGTCTGGCGGCACTGGCGGGGCTGGAAAGAAGGCGTGGCGCGGGCGTGATTGTTGGATTAAGATGGCAATGACGCGCTTGTCGGGTTGTTTGCCGAATTGGGAGTTTTGTAATGTCAGAGTTGTTGAAGAATATCGATGCGCGAACCAAGCTGGCCGGAACCAACAAGCTGGAGATTTTGCTGTTTTCGCTCGGTCTGGATGCGCGCACCGGGCGCCGTGAGACCTTCGGTATCAACGTCTTCAAAGTACGCGAGGTAATGCGCACGCCGCCGATTACCGCAGCGCCGGAAATGCCGGCGTCGGTCGAGGGCATGGTCAGTCTGCGCGGCGCATTGGTGCCGGTGGTTGATCTGGCGCGCTATTCTTCTGTGCAGACCAATACCCCGCGCGAGATCATGATCGTGACTGAATACGCCGGGCATACGCAGGGTTTCCTGGTTGAAGGCGTTGATACTATTTTGCGTCTCGACTGGAGCCAGATGCGCGTGCCACCGGATATGCTGCTGGCCGACATGGGCGGGCTGGTGACCGCCATCACCGAGTTGCCGGACGGTCGGCTGGTGATGATGATGGACGTCGAAAAAGTGTTGTCTGAAACGACCAACTATGACGACGATCTTGTGTTCCGCAGCATCAAGCCGCTCAACAAGCCGGAGTTGACGGTGTTTTTTGCCGACGATTCGGTGGTTGCCCGTAAACAGATTCAGCGCACACTCGATGCAATGGGTGTCAAGTCCGTATCGGCAATCAATGGCCGGGAAGCGTGGGTTGAGCTTGAGAAAATGGCAAACTACGCGCAGTCGATTGGCAAGAAGGCATCGGAACTGATCAACCTGGTGCTGACCGACGTCGAGATGCCCGAAATGGACGGTTACATCCTGACGAAAAAAATCAAAAGTGATCCACGTTTTCTCGGCGTGCCGGTGATCATGCACTCTTCCTTGTCGGGAATGTCCAATCAGCAACTCGGCAAGTCGGTTGGGGTTGATGAATACGTGGCAAAGTTCGAGCCACATCGTTTGTCGGAGGCTCTGGCGCGCCGTTTGCTGGGAACTGTGCCGGCGATCCAGACCGCCTGAAGCATTGATTTTGTTGGAGTAAAACGATGGATATGGCGGAAAACAAGAACATGCTCGAGAGCGTTGATGCGCGCACTCGTCTGGCAGGCTCCAATAAAATGGAGATTCTGCTTTTTTCGCTGGGAACGCGCGAAACTTTTGGCATCAACGTGTTCAAGGTGCGTGAAGTCGGGCGCACGCCACATATCACCAAAACCCCAAACATGCCGCGCGGCGTCGAGGGGCTGATCTCGCTGCGCGGCAACGTGATCCCGGTGTTGTCGCTGGTCAGCTTTCTTGAACACAAGGATGCGGTGCCGGGCCTCGGCAAGACCATGATGGTCGCCGAATATTCGAAACGTACCCTGGGTTTTCTGGTGCACGAGGTCGATCGCATCATTCGCGTCGACTGGGAAAAGGTAAAAGCGCCGGAAACCGTGATGGCGGCGAATCTTGGCTTGATCACGGCAGTCATCGAACTGGACAACGGCAGTCTGGTGTCAATCCTCGATGTTGAGCAGATTCTGGCCAATGCCTTTGGCGAAGCGATCATTGTCGATATCGCTCCGGCGCGGGTGAGTCAGGATATCGGCGTATTTTTCGTCGATGATTCGATCGTTGCGCGTCGCAAAATCAGCGAAGTATTCGACAAGCTGGGCGTCAAGCACAAGCATGCAACCAACGGTGCGGAAGCCTGGACGCGCCTGCAGGCAATCGCTGCGCATTGCCAGCAAACCGGTACCTCGGTGCGTGATGAAATGCGTCTGATCCTGGTTGACGCCGAAATGCCGGAAATGGACGGTTATGTCCTGACCAAAAATATCAAAGCCGACCCGCGTTTTGGCGGGATACCGGTAGTCATGCATTCGTCGCTGTCATCCGAAGCAAACCGGGCGATGGGTAAAGCGGTGGGTGTCGATGGTTATGTGGCCAAGTTTGATGCCGAGATTCTTGCGGACACCCTGCGTCCGCTGATCGAGCGATAAAAGATAGAAGAAACGGGAGTAGAGAATGGCAGATCCGAAGATGAGGATTTTGGTGGTCGACGATTTTTCGACGATGCGCCGGATCGTTCGCAATTTGCTCAAAGAGTTGGGTTATGCCAACGTTGATGAGGCTGAAGACGGTGCAATTGCGCTGCAGAAACTGCAGGCTGGTGGTTTCGAGTTCGTCGTGACGGACTGGAATATGCCGAACATGGACGGGTTGCAGTTGCTTCAGGCAATTCGATCCAGTGCCACCCTGAAGCATTTGCCGGTGATGATGATTACCGCCGAAGCGAAAAAGGAAAACATCATTGCCGCGGCGCAGGCCGGTGCCAGCGGCTACATCGTCAAGCCGTTTACGGCCGCAACGTTGGCTGAAAAACTGCAGAAAATTTTCGACAAAATGGGGGGCTGAAATGAGCGACCCCAATTTGTCTGGTGACTCCAGCGATCTTGAAGCGCTTTTTGACAGTATCGCTACGGGAGGTGCCGCTGCTACAGCGCCCACAGCACCTCCAGTGCAGGCTCCGGCTAAACCGTCGTTGATGCAGCAGGCGCGTGAAGGTGGCGGGGCGACCGATGATTCGGATGACTTGCAGGCACTGTTCGATTCCGTTGCCAGCAAGTCGGCGCCAGCGCAGGATCCGGCATCCCACGTTGCGTCAAGCGAGGATGGTGAGGAGTGGAACGGGCAGGATAAGGTGTTTCGTCGGGTTGGCGTAATGGCCCGGCAGTTGCACGATACGCTTTCCGGCCTGGGTTACGACAAGCTGGTTGAGAATACCGTTTCCGCACTGCCCGATGCCAAGGATCGTTTGGCGTATATCGCCAATCTTACCGAGCAGGCCGCGTGCCGGGTGCTTAATGCTACCGATATAGCAAACCCTATGGTCGAGCAGCTGGAGACTGATTCCGCTGCATTGGCCGCCCGCTGGGATGCGCTGTACGCGAATCAGGTTGGGGTGCAGGATTTCAAGTTGCTGGCGGCGGAAACCCGTGCTTTTCTGAAGCAAGGTTTGCCTCAGAAAACTGGCGTGACCAAAGCGCAGTTGCTTGAAATCATGATGGCACAGGACTTTCAGGATCTGACCGGGCAGGTCATCAAAAAAGTTATCGCCATCGCACAGGATGTCGAGGCGCAGTTGATGGGCGTGCTTATTGAAACGATGCCCGGTGAAATGCGTGTTGCCGAGTCAGTGAGTAGTCTGCTCAACGGGCCAGTGATCAATGCCGAAGGGCGTACCGATGTGGTTGGAACTCAGCAGCAGGTCGACGATCTGCTCGATAGCCTGGGATTCTAGGGGGGCAGCATGAGTGATTTTGGCGGCATGGAAGATCTCCTGCAGGATTTTCTGCAGGAGGCCAGCGACTTGCTCTCGGACGTCGATAATAAACTGGTCGATCTGGAGAAGAGTCCCGACGATGGCCGGTTGTTGAACGACATTTTCCGCGGATTCCACACGATCAAGGGGGGGGCAGGTTTTCTTAATGCCGGCGAACTGGTGACCCTCTGCCATTTGACCGAAAACCTGTTTGACAAGCTGCGTACCAACGAAATGACGCTGACGCCCGAACTGATGGATACCATCATGGCGGCGACGACGGGCGTACGCAATATGTTTGGCGAGCTCTCGCAGGCGGTTCAGCCGCGTCCGGCGCAGCCTGAAGTTCTGGCTGCTTTGCGTGCTGCGCTCGAGGGCGATGCACATGCTTCACCGGCTTCCGTAGCGCCTCCTGTCGCAGCGCCGGCCGTTGCGTCGGCGCCGGCTGCTACGCCTGTTTCCGCACCGGCTGCCGCACCTGCCGGTAATGATCCCGACTGGTCGGCATTGCATGCAGCCATTACCGGGCAGGAGGCCGCGCCGGCTGCACAGGCAACACCGGTTGCCATTGTTGCTCCCGCAGACCTCGCGCAGATGGAGCCACATTTCCCGCCGGAGGGCCGCCGTACCACCGATCAACCAGCCGCCGTTGCGTCGGCAGCGACCTCGGGTCGTCGTGTTGAGGAGCGTGCAGTTGCCCGTGAGAGTACGATTCGTGTCGATACCGCACGTCTCGATCAGGTGCTCAACCTGTCGGGAGAAATCGGGCTGACGAAGAACCGCCTGACCAGTCTGCGCGCCGATATCCTGGCTGGCAAGAACGATACTGAAACCTTGCACGCACTTGACCAGGCGGTCAGTCAGCTCGATCTGCTGGTGTCGGACCTGCAGAATTCCGTGATGAAGACGCGGATGCAACCGATTGGCCGGCTGTTCCAGAAATACCCGCGGATTGCCCGTGATCTGGCGCGCCAGTTGGGCAAGGACGTCGAGCTGACGCTCGTTGGTGAAGAGACCGAAGTCGATAAAACGATGATCGAGGATCTCGCTGATCCCCTGATTCACCTGATTCGCAATGCCGTCGATCATGGCGTTGAACTGCCTGAGGAACGTCTGGCCGCTGGCAAACCGGTGAAGAGTATCGTCCGGCTTGAGGCGCGGCAGGAGGGTGATCATATCGTCCTGATTATCGCGGATGATGGTCGCGGCATGAGTGCCGAGCGGATTCGCGCCAAGGCGATCGAGAAGAAGATCATTAGCGAGGAAGAGGCCAATACGCTCGATGAACGGCAGAGTCTCAACCTGATTTTCCTGCCCGGATTTTCGACAATGGCGCAGGCCTCCGCCGTTTCCGGTCGCGGGGTCGGAATGGACGTGGTCAAGACCAACATCCAGAAGCTTAACGGATCAGTCGATATTCGCTCGGAGGCCGGCAAGGGCTCGGTATTCATCATCTCGTTGCCGCTGACGCTGGCCATTTTGCCGGTGTTGCTTGTGTTGCTCGGCGATCAGCCGTTTGCCCTGCCGCTGTCGATGGTGCGCGAAATTTTGCCGATCGACCGCGAAAAAATGCAGGAGGTTGGCGGCAAGGAGACATTGGTGGTGCGCGGTGAGATTTTGCCGGTGATCGCGCTTTCTCGCTTGCTCGGCTGGCCGCAGTTGCAGCCGCCAGAGTACGGCGTCTTGATGCAGACCACCGAGCGCAGCTTTATTCTGTCCGTTGATAGCTTCGCCGGCCGTGACGATGCCGTGATCAAATCGCTCGATGACTTCCGGCCGCGTGGTGTGGCGGGGGTAACGACGCTTTCCAACGGCCAGATCGTTCTGATTCTGGATATGAAAGAGTTGCTTTCCGATCTCAACACGGCACTTGATGCCGATGCACGCGGTAGCAGTACGCGCGCTTTGGCGATGTCGGCATAATTCGTATTTAAACAGCTGCTTAGACAGGGGGCTTCGGCCCCCTGTCCGTTTTTGCACGTCTGCGACAAGTGTTGCGTCCTCGCTACTATTCGAGAATCAATATAAAAAAGATCTCATACCCCTTTATTTTTTATAGTTTTTTCCTATAATAGGCACAAATCACCTGAAAGCCGATAATGGCCGAAGAAAGCGACCTCGAGCGAACTGAACCAGCGTCAAGCCGACGCCTGGAACAAGCGCGCGAGGAGGGGCAGGTCCCCCATTCGCGTGAGCTCGGTGCTTTTCTTGTCATGTTTGCAGCGGCGGGGGTTTTCTGGGCGATGGGGCCGTGGCTGATGCAGCGCATGAGCGGGCTTCTTCGGCGCGGGCTAAGTGTCGATCAACAACTGGCGCACGAGCCCCGGTTGATGATGACGCGTTTTGCCGATCTCTCGCTTGATGCCTTGCTGGCGCTTTCTCCCTTGCTGGTCGCGCTGGTGGTGGCCGCTCTGCTTTCTCCCTTCCTTCTAGGGGCCTGGAATTTTGCGCCAAAGGCGCTGATGCCGGATCTGTCACGCCTTGATCCGATCAAGGGGCTCGCGCGGCTCGTTTCCTGGTCCGGTCTGGTCGAGATGCTGAAAGCCATTGCCAAGGCTTTCCTTCTGGGTGGCGTAGCGGCCTGGGTAATCTGGAGTGAGCGTTACGATATTTTTGCCATTTTTTCCCAGTCGCTGGATGTCGGACTGGTTTCTGCCGGAAATCTGGTTAATTTCAGCTTTCTCGCCGTCGTTGCCACGATGCTGTTGATTGTTGCTGTTGATGTGCCATTTCAATTGTGGCAATACCACGACAAGCTGAAGATGTCGCGTGAGGAGTTGAAACAGGAAGGTAAGGAAACCGAGGGTAATCCCGAGGTCAAGGCGCGTATCCGCAGCATGCAGCGCGAAGCGGCGCGCCGCAGGATGATGGGCGCCGTTCCGACCGCCGATGTCATTGTCACCAACCCAACGCATTTTGCCGTAGCGCTGGCTTACAAGAGCGGCATGGGCGCACCCAAAGTGGTGGCCAAGGGGCGCGGCGATATCGCCTTGAAAATTCGCGAAATCGGTGCTCAGAACGGAGTGCCGATGCTTGAAGCGCCACCGCTGGCG
>JBIKLY010000037.1:0-30247 GCA_044359525.1 Rhodocyclaceae bacterium
CGGCTTTTGCTGCTCTGGCTGTTCAAGCCAAAGCCCAGCTCGGCGCCTAACCTGTACAGGTGACAAAGAAGGGAGGCGCAAGCCTCCTTTTTTTTCGGTGAAGTGGCAATAATTCATGCAGAACCTCGATCAAATCGTCCTCGAAGCTTCGGCTGCTTTTGCGGCAACCGATGACCCCGATGCGCTTGAGCAAATCAAGGCGCGTTATCTCGGCAAGAGCGGCCAGATCACCGAGCTGCTCAAGGGCATGGCCAAGCTGTCGCCCGATGAGCGCAAGACAGCCGGCGCGGCCATCAATCGCACCAAGGAAGCCGTTGAATCGGCGCTCAATGCCCGCCGCGAAGCAATCAAGCGCATCGCGCTCGAGGCTCGCCTGTCCGAAGAGGCGCTTGATGTCACGCTGCCCGGCCGCGGCGAAGTGCGTGGTGGTTTACACCCCGTAACGCGCTCGCTGGAGCGCATCGAAGCGCTGTTCCGTTCGATTGGTTTTGAAGTGGCCGACGGCCCCGAAATCGAAGCCGATTTCCAGAATTTCACGGCATTGAACACGCCCGAAGATCATCCGGCGCGCTCGATGCACGATACGTTTTATCTGCAGGACGAGGCCGGCAAGGTTGCTGAAGGTATCCTGCTGCGCACGCATACCAGCCCGATTCAGGTGCGTTACATGCAGGCGCACGTGGCGAAATATGCGCACCTCGAAACGATGCCCGAGATTCGCGTTATTGCGCCGGGCCGCGTCTATCGCGTCGACTCCGATGCGACCCACTCGCCGATGTTCCACCAGGTTGAGGGTTTGTGGATTGGCGAGCGAGTGAGCTTTGCCGACCTCAAGGGCGTCATTGCCGATTTTCTGCGCAGTTTCTTCGAAAGCGACGATCTGCAGGTGCGTTTTCGGCCTTCGTTTTTCCCGTTTACCGAGCCATCAGCCGAGATTGACGTCGCTTTCATGAGCGGTACGCTGAAAGGCCGCTGGCTGGAGATTGCCGGCTGCGGCATGGTGCATCCGAACGTGTTGCGTCATGTCGGCATCGATCCCGAGAAGTACATCGGCTTTGCTTTCGGCATGGGGCCGGATCGCCTGACCATGCTGCGCTACGGCGTCAATGATCTGCGCCTGTTTTTCGACGGCGACCTGCGCTTCCTGCGTCAATTCGTTTGATGAAATTTGATAGCCCATGAAATTTTCTGAATCCTGGCTGCGCAGTTTTGTCGATCCCGCCTGTTCGGGCGATGCGCTTTCGCACCTCCTGACCATGGCCGGCCTTGAAGTTGAAGAAGAGGAAACGGTTGCGCCGGCGTTTGGCAATGTGGTCGTCGGTCACGTGCTTGAAGTGACCAGGCATCCCGATGCCGATCGTCTCAATGTGTGCCGTGTCGACATCGGTCGTGGCGAGCCGCAGCAGATCGTTTGCGGTGCGCCGAACGTAGCTGCCGGCCTCAAAGTGCCGTGTGCGCTGCCCGGTGCCGAATTGCCCGGTAATTTTGTCATCAAGGTCGCCAAGGTGCGCGGCGTTGAATCCTCCGGCATGCTCTGTTCGGCGAAGGAGCTTGGTATTGCCGAGGATGCTTCAGGCCTTCTTGTGTTGCCATCGGATGCGACGGTCGGCGAGGATATCCGGCGCACACTGGACCTCGATGATCGGCTGCTGACACTCAAGCTCACACCAAACCGTGCGGATTGCCTGTCGATGACCGGTGTGGCGCGTGAAGTTGCCGCGTTGACCAGTACGCCGGTGCGCTATCCGGTTGTTGAAGCAGTGCCGGTCAGTATTGCGACCAAACGCGAAGTGGTGCTCGATGCGCCGGAAGCTTGTCCGTGTTACTGCGGTCGGGTGATTGCCGGTGTCGACGCCAAAGCACCGACGCCTGGCTGGATGAAACGCCGCCTTGAGCGCAGCGGTATCCGCCCGATCTCGTCGCTCGTTGATATCACCAACTACGTCATGCTGGAACTCGGCCAGCCGTTGCACGCGTTTGATAATACGAAGCTTGAAGGCGTCATTCACGCGCGCATGGCAACCCCCGGTGAAAAGATTCTGTTGCTCAACGAGCAGACGCTGGAACTGCAGGAAGACGTCTTGCTGATTGCCGACGACAAACGTCCGGTGGCAATGGGCGGCATCATGGGCGGCGAGGATAGCGGCATCACGCTGGAAACCAGCGAGATGTTTCTTGAATCGGCGTTCTTTGCACCCAAGGCGATTGCCGGCCGTGCGCGGCGCTATGGTTTTGTCTCGGATGCCTCGCATCGTTTCGAGCGCGGTGTCGATTTCGGCGGCACTCGCCGTGCGCTGGAGCGTGCGACGCAACTCGTCATTGAAATTTGTGGCGGTCAGGCCGGGCCGGTCAGCGAAGCCGTTGCCGCGCTGCCGCAGCGCCAGCCCGTGCGCCTGCGTCCGGCACGCGTCGCTAGGGTACTCGGTGTCGTCTTTACCGCTGAGCGTATCGGTGAATTGTTTGCCCGTCTCGATCTGGTGTTTTCGCGCGACGGTGATGACTTCATCGTGACGCCGCCCAGCTACCGCTTTGATATCGAGATCGAAGAAGATCTGATCGAAGAAATCGTTCGCCTGCATGGTTACGACAACATTCCGGCGCGCGCACCGTGCGCCGCCTTGTCGATGCTGGCGCAGACCGAAGATGCCCGGCCGCTGTCGCGTGTTCGCCAGATTCTGGTCGATCGCGGTTTTCAGGAGGTGGTCAATTTCGCTTTTGTCGAAGAGGCTTGGGAGGCGGATTTTGCCGCCAACGCCGGTTTGATTCGCTTGGCCAACCCGATCGCCAGCCAGTTGAGCGTGATGCGCTCAACGCTGATCGGCGGACTCGTCGCCAATGTCGCGACCAACCTCAAGCGTAAGCAAAGCCGCGTCCGTGTGTTTGAAACAGGCCGCTGTTTCTTCCGTGATGCACAGGGTGGGCCGGTTGAGGGTTTTGATCAGCCGTGGAAGCTTGCCGGGCTGGCTTACGGTAGTGCGCTGCCCGAACAGTGGGGTGCGCCGGCGCGTAACGTCGACTTTTTCGACGTCAAAGGAGATCTGGAAGTTCTCCTGGCACCGGCAGTTGTTTTCTTCGAAAAAGCCGTGCATCCGGCGCTGCATCCGGGGCGCAGTGCGCGCGTGCTGGTTGATGGGCAGGCGATTGGTTTTGTCGGTGAATTGCACCCGCAGTGGCTGCAGAAATACGATCTGCCTTTAGCGCCGGTGATTTTCGAACTGGACCTTGATGCAGTGAAGCTGGCCAGGCTGCCGCAGTATGCCGAAGTCTCACGTCAACCGCCGGCGATTCGTGATTTGGCGATTGTTGTCGGACACGACCTGCAATTGCAGCAGCTAATTGATGGTTTGGCAGCCAACCGCCCGGCCATCGTTCAGGACATCCGGTTGTTCGATGTATACACTGGAAAAGGGGTAGAGTCCGGCAAAAAAAGTCTTGCGTTCCGTATAGTTATGCAAGATACTCAAAGGACTTTGCAAGACGCGGAAGTGGATGCCGCAGTGCAGCAATTGGTCGCTTATTTGCAGCAGGCATTTGCCGCGCAGCTTCGCGTCTGACAGGGAAGAATAATGACGCTTACCAAAGCAGAACTCGCTGATTTGTTGTTCGAGAAAGTCGGTCTCAACAAGCGTGAGGCCAAAGATATGGTCGAAGCCTTCTTTGAAGAGATCCGTAACGCGCTGGAACGCGGTGACGGCGTCAAGCTGTCCGGTTTCGGCAATTTTCAGTTGCGCGACAAGCCGCAGCGTCCGGGCCGCAATCCGAAGACCGGTGAAGAAATTCCGATCACTGCGCGTCGTGTCGTTACTTTCCATGCCAGCCAGAAGCTGAAGGCCGAGGTGGAGTTGTCATACGATGGAACTGAGTCATAAAGACAGCGGCAAGGAGCCTTTGCCGCCCATCCCTGCCAAGCGTTACTTCACCATTGGTGAGGTAAGCGAGCTGTGCGGGGTTAAACCGCATGTTTTACGCTATTGGGAGCAGGAATTCACCCAGCTCAAGCCGGTCAAGCGTCGCGGCAATCGTCGTTATTACCAGCATCATGAAGTTCTGCTGGTGCGGCGTATTCGTGAACTTCTCTATAGTCAGGGTTTTACCATCAGCGGCGCACGCAACCGTCTGGATGACAGCGTGGCTGAGGCAAAGCCGTCTGCTTTGACGCCCGAAATGCTGCGCGGAGAGTTGCTGTTTATCGCAGAAATGTTGCGAATTTGAGCTGCTGCGGTGATTTCGGGTATAATTCTTTGATGTCGGGGCGTAGCGCAGCCTGGTAGCGCACTTGCATGGGGTGCAAGGGGTCGTGAGTTCGAATCCCACCGCCCCGACCAACATGAGAAAGCCGGCAGATTGCCGGTTTTTTTGTTTCTGTTTTCCGTTTTTCGTGGATTTTTATGCGGATTCTGCTCAGCAACGACGACGGCTATTTCGCCCCTGGAATTGACCATCTTGCCCGCGCGCTTGCGGAAGTGGCTGATATCACCGTTGTGGCGCCGGAACGTGACCGTAGCGGCGCCAGCAATTCACTCACACTTGATCGCCCGCTTTCGCTTAAACGCGCTTCAAGCGGTTTCTATTACGTCAATGGTACGCCGACCGATTGTGTTCATCTGGCCGTTACCGGCATGCTTGATGAATTGCCGGATATGGTTGTTTCCGGCATCAATCACGGTGCCAACATGGGCGATGACACGATTTACTCGGGAACTGTCGCAGCCGCCACTGAAGGTTTCTTGCTTGGCGTTCCATCGATTGCAGTTTCCCTGTGCAGCAAGACCGGCGAGAACTTCGCAACCGCTGCGCGCGTCGTGCGTGAATTGGTTGAGCTGTTGCAGCGACAGGCCGTTCGCGACCCCGTTCTCCTCAACGTCAACGTTCCCGACGTGCCCTACGAGCAACTGCGAGGTAGCGTCGCTACCCGTCTTGGCAAACGGCACAAGGCCGAGCCGGTGGTGCGCACGTTGACGCCGCGCAATGAAACGGTTTATTGGGTTGGTGCTGCCGGTGAGGCGCAGGATGCTGGTGAGGGCACTGATTTTTATGCGGTTCTCAATAATCAGGTCTCTATTACCCCGCTACAAGTGGATCTTACCCACAGCGCACAACTCTCACTGGTACGCAACTGGCTCTCCCAATGACCCGAGGTGTTTCAGGTATCGGGATGACCTCGCAGCGCACGCGCAATCGCATGATCGAGCGTTTGCGCGAGCAGGGGATCGTCGACGAGATGGTGCTGGCGGCGATTGCCGCCGTACCGCGCCATGTCTTTGTCGAAGAGGCGCTGGCTTCGCGCGCTTACGAGGATACGGCGCTACCGCTCGGGTTTTCGCAAACGATCTCGCAACCCTACATCGTGGCGCGCATGATCGAAGTCTTGCGTGCCGGTCGTGAGTTGGGTAAGACGCTGGAAATCGGCGCCGGCTGCGGTTATCAGGCCGCCGTACTGGCGCAGCTGACGGATGAGGTTTATGCGGTGGAGCGTATCGAGCCCTTGCTTGCCAAAGCCAAACTTAATCTGCGCGCAATCTCGCAACTCAAGGTGCGCCTGAAGTATGCTGATGGTCAGTTTGGTCTGCCCGAAGCAGCGCCGTTTGATACGATTATTGTCGCTGCGGCTACCTCGCGTGTGCCGCCCGCACTTTTGCAGCAACTGGCGCTTGGTGGCAGAATGATCTTGCCATTGGGGGCAGGGGATCAGTACCTGGCCCTGATTGAACGCCGGGCCGAGGGTTATGTGGAGTCTCGCCTGGATGCTGTTCGTTTCGTTCCGCTGCTTTCGGGAGTCGAATGAAGTATCAACATCGCTTTGCCAAACTGCTTGCTGGCTGCATGCTCATTGCAGCGCTTGCGCTTGGTGGCTGCGCCAGCAAATCCCCTGCACCGGTAGTTGAACGGGGCGGGCAGCCGGTTGCGGCAGCAGTTTCGGGCAAGGATCTGTACACCGTCAAGCGGGGTGATACGCTATATAGCATCGCACTTGATCATGGGGTTGATTACAAAGATCTGATTATCTGGAATAGCATCGAGAATCCGAATCGGATCCAGATTGGTCAGACTTTACGTGTCAGGGCGCCCGGTGCGGCAAGCGGTGGTGACGTTGCAGTGGCCCGGCCAGTGGTGACGGTGCCGTCGGTTGAGAAGCGTTCGCTTGACGGAAATAATACGGAAACCCTGAAACGTGAGCCGAAAGCGGGTAAGGAAGCTTATTCCGACCAGGCTCTGGCGCAGGCACAAGGGCAGCCCAAAACGATAGAGCCGCTTGCTCCGGCTGCGCCGGTGGTCGCGAAGCCGGATGTCAAGCCAGAACCAAAGCCCGAGCAAAAGGCGGTCGAGCCGGTGCCGGGTACCGATGAGTTTGTCTGGATCTGGCCAGCCAACGGCAAAATAGTCGGCACCTTCAGCGAAGGTGCGAGCAAGGGCCTTGATATCGCCGGCAAGGCCGGTGACCCGGTGATTGCGGCGGGTGATGGCAAGGTGGTGTATAGCGGTACGGGTCTGCGTGGTTATGGCAAGCTGGTTATCGTCAAGCACAACAACACCTACTTGTCGGCTTACGCACACAATCAGAATGTGCTGGTCAAGGAAGGCCAGGCGGTGACCAAGGGGCAGAAAATTGCCGAAATGGGAAGCACCGATGCCGATCAGGTAAAGCTGCATTTTGAAGTCCGGCGACAGGGCAAGCCGGTCGATCCGCTTAAATATCTGCCACAACGCTGATCATGCCAGACGATTCCGATTCGCTCTCCCATTTTGCCGATGACGAAATTCCGGAGCCGGAGTCGCTTGATGATGCTCACCTCGCCGAGTCGGAAGTTGAAGCCCTGGTGGCACCCCCCGAAGTCGAACTGCTTAACGATGTAACGCAGCGTTATCTCAACGAGATTGGGGCCAAGCCGTTGTTCACGCCGACGGAAGAAGTCGATTGGGCGCGTCGTGCCCGGGCCGGTGAATTCGCGGCGCGACAGAAAATGATCGAGCACAACCTGCGGCTTGTGGTGAATATTGCCAAGCACTATCTCAACCGTGGTATTCCGCTCCTCGATCTGATCGAAGAGGGGAATCTCGGCCTGATTCATGCGATCGAGAAATTCGACCCCGAGCGAGGCTTTCGTTTTTCAACCTATGCAACCTGGTGGATCCGGCAGAGCATTGAGCGTGCGATCATGAATCAGTCACGGACGATTCGTCTGCCGGTGCATGTGGTCAAGGAAATCAACATTGTGCTACGCGCGATTCGCCATCTGGAGTCGGCCAACGGACGTGAAATCTGTGTCGAGCAGATCGCCCATTTGATTGACCGACCGGTCGAAGATGTACGCCGCGTGATGGCGCTCAATGAGCACATCGCTTCGCTTGATGCACCCCTTGAAATCGATCCGAATTCCACAATCGCCGATGCCATTGCTGACGAAAATGCGCTCGATCCGGAAGAATTGCTGCAGTCAAACGAGATCGGTGACTTGCTGGAGCAGTGGGTTGGCCAGCTTTCCGACAAGCAACGACAGGTCATTGAGCGTCGGTATGGCCTCGGTGTTGCCGATGTGTGCACGCTTGAAGACATTGCGCTTGATCTTTGTCTGACCCGCGAGCGGGTGCGCCAGATTCAGATTGAAGCCCTCGATCAGCTCCGCCGGATTATCAAGCGCGGTGGCATTACCCGCGACAACCTGCTTTAACACCATAGAAGCAACTGCTGGTACTAGCGTTCGGGCAGCGTGTTGCCGTCGCGCGCTGTTCGCAGGGCCTCGGCCAGCTGGAATACGCTCATCGCGTAAAAGCTCGATCGGTTGTAGCGCGTAATTACATAGAAGTTTTCAAAACCAACCCAGTATTCAGTCACTGTATCCGGCGTTACGAGGTCGATCAATGCGGCGGGTCGTTCGGCATCGCCGCTGGCAACGACGCCTTGTTTGATCAGTTCCTGGAGCGGCGAGACGGGTTTGATGCCTGCGGCGAGCAGGGCTGCTGGATCGCCCTCCATGCTGGCCGGATGCGCGATCGGTTTGCCTTGTTGCCAGCCATGTTGCTGCAGGAAGCGGGCGACGCTGCCGATGGCGTCGGTGACGCTGCCCTGCAAGTCAATACGGTCGTCCCCGTCAAAGTCCACCGCGTAGCGACGCTGGCTGCTCGGCATGAACTGCGGAATGCCGATGGCGCCGGCGTAAGAGCCTTTTATGCTGAGCGGGCTGACGCCATTTTCACGCGCCAGCAGAAGAAACTGCTCAAGTTCGCTACGGAAAAAGTCCGCACGCGGCGGGTAGTGGAAGGCAATCGACGCGAGCGCTTCCATGACTTTAAACTTGCCCGTATTGCGACCGTACTCGGTTTCGACCCCGATGATTGCGACAATAATTTCGGCAGGTACGCCGTAAATCATTTCAGCGCGTTGCAATGTCGCCTCGTGCGTCTGCCAGAAGTGTTTGCCGCCCTCGGTGCGGCGGGCGTTGACGAAACGTTCGCGATAGCGCTGCCATGAGCGTTGCTGTTCGGGCACGGCAGCCGGCCGGATGGCGCGCAGAACGGCAGCGTTCGGGTGAATTGTTGCGAAGTGGCGGGTCAGGTGCGCAACATCAAAGCCATGCTGTTCGTGCATGCGTTCAATGAAGGTCTTTACTTCGGGTTCGTCGCCGAAACGGCTTGGCTTCTCTGCATGGCTGGAGAGTGGTAACAGGCAGCCGATCACGATCAGCAGGGATGGGGCGAACGATATTTTCAAGCTTCTCTTCTCCATCGGGGTGGCAAGCGCTGCGTGCATTCCTTGAGCAGTTGCAGTTGATTTTTTCTGCCCTCGCCGTAGCGCAGGTCGGCATAGTGCCGGGCGGCCTCACTGGTCAAGGCGCCAAGCGCGGGGTGTTCGCTGGCAACACGTGCGGCAAATTCCAGCGGGCCTTCCCATTCTGCGCGCACTACACCGCGTCGCCGCAAGCCAGCACAGTAGCCTCGCCAGGCGCGCTGCGCCGGGTCAGCGGTGTTGCGCTGATAAAGCGTCCACCAGCTGATGATCAATAGCGTCAGACCGCACAATACCGCCAGTGTCGCCGTCATGCTGCGCCAGTCCGGCGCCTTGAAACCGAGCCGTGATAACAGCTCGCGCTGACGTTCCGGATTGTAACCGAGCACCCACTGGTTCCAGCCGTTGTTGATGGCTTCCCAGCGGTTGCGCATGGTCCGCAGCCAGTCGATGTCGATGCGCGACAACATGGGTAGTGCTTCGTCTGCCGGCAAGGCGGCGGAAATACCTTGCTCGATACGTGATGGTGCGACGGCGGCAGTCGGATCAACACGTATCCAGCCCTGACCGGTGAGCCAGATTTCAGCCCAGGCATGCGCATCGGACTGGCGTATTGTGAAAAAGCCATCGACTGGATTCAGTTCGCCGCCCTGGTAACCGGCGACAACACGTGCGGGCACGCCGGCTGCGCGCATCAGGAAAACGAAGGCAGAAGCGTAGTGCTCGCAAAAGCCGCGGCGAAAATCAAACAGGAACTCATCCATGGCATGCTGGCCAAGCAGCGGCGGACGCAAGGTGTAGAAAAACGCTTGATTGCGAAACATGGTGAGTGCCGCGTCCCTGATCTGTTCCGGTGAGTAAGACTTGGCTTTCCACTCGCTGGCCAATGCCCGGCTGCGCGGGTTGACGCTTGCCGGGAGAGCGAGCGCCTGTCGCAGCAGCGCCGGTGATTCTTGCAGATTGGCGCGGAAGTCCACGGCAGAAGTGAGCGCAAAACGGGCGCGGTTACGCACCGGCTCCCTGGCCAGCACTTCGAGGCTGGGGGCCAGTTCGCTATCGGGTGGCAGTGTGGTCGCTGCATCGAGTGCGAGCAGCCAGCGCTGATTGTGGGCTTCTAGCGTGCTGACGTATTCGTAGAGGGTGCCGCTGGCTTCGATCGATGGTCTCGTTGCCAGGGGCGTTACGGCCAGCGCCTTGGCGCGCCAGGTCAGTCCGTCGTATTCGTCAAAGCTTGGGCCCCGCCAGTACAGATCGGCCTTCTCCGGCGGTTCGCCGGAGAAGCGTACCCGGAAAGCAATGGCGCCCGACTGGATGAGATTGCTCAGGGAGCCCGGCGCCATTTTTTCGGACAGCCCGGACAGTCCGGAATAGGCGTCTTGCGGCAGACCCCAGAGCGGCCCGGTGATGCGTGGGAACAGGAGGTAGAGGATGAGCATGAAGGGGAGGGCCTGTAATAGGAGCAGGCCGGCGTGTCGCGCAATGACGGCGGTGGGTTGCGCACCGCCGTGCAGCCGGATCAGTGTGGCGGTCAGTAGCGTTGTCGCAGCCAGTAGCCAGACGCCGGTAGCGATGCTTTGCGAGTAGAAGTAGTGCGTGAGCAGCAGAAAGTAGCCGAGCATGATGACCACTGTTGCGTCGCGTCGACTGCGCATTTCCATCGGTTTGAGCGCGACGAAGAGGACCAGTAGCGCAACTCCGGCATCGCGGCCGAACAAGGTCTGGAATTGCCAGCCGATACCGGCTACCCCGCCAGCCACCAGCAGTGTCAGTGGGATACGTGGCGGCAGGTGGCCACGCTTGAACCACAGCCAGGCGCGCCAGACGAACAGTAATCCGACCAGTGTTGATAACCATGGCGGCAGGTGTTCTGCGTGTGGCGCTGCCGTTGCCAGTGCGACAGCCAGCAACCAGGGTGTTGCGCCATGCTCCAGTGGCGGTAGCGGTTTAGTGAGCTGTTTCGCCATACAGTGCCAGCGCTTCCAGACAGGCATCACGGTGTGTTTTTCCTTGCGCGATGTTGATCTCACCCGTGGGCAATCGTAGCCCGTAGCGTGCCTGCCGTTCCTCGGCCGCGAGCACCCAGCCGGTGAGGATCGACAGGCGTCTTTCTGGGTCGCCCCCGGTTGCAGTCAGTGTCCAGTCGAGCCACAGTTCTTCCGTAGCGCCGCCGGCAAATTGTTTGACCAGGAGGGGACGGTTGGCAAAATCGCGGGCGACTGCCTTCCAGGCGATATGCCGCGTCGGGTCGCTTGCCTGGCGCAGACGCAGGCCGGTGAAATCCTCCTGCCCGCTATCGCCGCGTTGCTGGCCTGAGTGCAGCGCCGGCGATGATGCTGGCAAGGGTGTGTCGAGCGGCCGGGGGTAAACGAGACAGGAGAGCGGTGGGTGCGGGTAGCTCCAGGCGTGAAAAAGGCCGAGTGGGTAGCGGGTCGACAATGTGATGTGGCCCGGGTCAAGGCGACCACGAACATGGCTTTTTATTGGCACTGATACCGTTGCCAGACTTTTTGCAGAAATATCGAGCAACACGCCAGGCTCTTTTCCGAAGCAGAATTCAAGCGCGCGGCGCGCCTGATTCCGGCTGTTTTCGAGATGTACCGGAAAGCGTGCAATTTCCCCGGCAAAGACCGGTTCTGCGCGTCCCGCTGTCAGACGCAAAGTGACGAGGTTGCGAAAGGTGTGCACCATGGCGACGATGCCCAGCCCGGCAAGAAGAAATACCAGCGCATGACCGAGGCCAAGGTTGTAGTTGATTGCGCCGATCAGCATGACGATCAGAACCAGGGAAAACAGCAAGCCGGTGCGCGTCGGAACGATGAAAATCCGACGCTGGGTGAGGATAATCGGTAACTGCTGGGCGCGACCGATACGAAACAGCCGTTTCCAGAGCAGTTGCAATGGGCGCATCAGGGGAGCGGTGTGGCGTGGATCATGGCGGCGATGTCTTCAGGGCGGGCGTGGCCACCGTTTCCCGCGAGGCGAAGTCGATGGCAGGCGACACTGGGCAGGACCGCCTGTACATCCTCGGGTAACACCATTTTGCGCCCGTCAATAAATGCCCAGGCACGGGCTGCAGCCAATAACGACAGGGCTGCCCGTGGACTGAGGCCGTGCACGAAGTCCGGGCTGTTCCGCGTTTTTTCGATCAGCAGCTGCACATAATCCAGCAGGGCGGGCGAGGCGTGGACGGCTGCAGCTTGCTGTTGTAGTGGCGCGAGTTGCTCGGGGGAAAGGCAGGCGGCGAGGGATGACAACTGGTCACGTCGGCCACCGCTTTCGAGTAGCGCCCGCTCGGCTTCCCGGCCCGGGTAGCCCAGTTCGACGCGCAGCAGAAAACGGTCAAGTTGCGATTCCGGGAGCGGGAAGGTGCCGATCTGGTGTGATGGATTCTGGGTCGCGATGACGAAGAAGGGTTCCGGTAGTGGCCGCGTTTCTCCTTCGGTTGTCACTTGCCGCTCTTCCATGGCTTCGAGCAGGGCACTTTGTGTTTTGGGTGTTGCACGATTGATTTCGTCGGCTAACACTACTTGAGCGAAGATCGGTCCCGGAAGAAATCTGAATTCGGCTTTGTCCCGGTCGAAAATTGAAACGCCGATAATGTCGGCTGGCAGCATGTCGCTGGTGAACTGGATCCGCGAAAAATGCAGCCCGAGAAGGCGGGCAAGTGCTTGCGCCAGCGTCGTCTTGCCGACGCCGGGCAGGTCTTCGATGAGCAAATGCCCGCGCGCCAGAAGACACGAAAGCGCCAGGCGAATCTGGGCGTCCTTGCCAAGAATGATCTGGTTGGCGGCAGCCAGTACGTCGGCGATTGGCGAAATTTCGTTTGAGGGCGTCATGGCTTGTCGTAAAGGCATAATTGGGACGATAATCAAGTATAAGTAGATAAGCTGAGTTTAATGCCCGTTTTTGGCGATAGCAGCCGTTCCCGATACGGTAGAAAGGCAAGCGTGACCAGTACCGCATTTATCACCCATCGTGATTGTCATCTGCATGACATGGGGTCGTTCCACCCGGAATCTCCTGCACGCCTGAGTGCAATCAGCGACCACATGATCGCGCAAGGTCTTGACCCGTATTTCGTTTATCACGATGCGCCGCTGGCGAGCTTCGAGCAACTGCTGCGTGTTCACTCAGCTTCCCATCTGGAGCGCCTGAAGCGCAGTTCGCCGGAGTTGGGTATTGTTCACCTCGATCCCGATACTGCGATGAATCCCTACACTTGGCAGGCAGCCTTGCGTTCTGCCGGTGCGGGCGTACTGGCGGTTGACCTGGTGATGGCGGGCGAGGTTCAAAATGCTTTTTGCGCGATCCGTCCACCGGGGCATCACTGTGAGCGCGCAAATGCAATGGGCTTTTGTTTCTTCAACAACATTGCCGTGGCTGCTGCACATGCGCTTGCCGCACACCAGCTGTCACGGGTGGCGATCATTGATTTTGACGTCCATCACGGCAATGGCACCGAGGATTGCTTCAAGGGGAACGCGCAGGTGTTGATGGCCAGCATTTTTCAGCACCCGTTCTACCCGTACAGTGGTGCCGATAATCCTGCATCCAACATGCTGAACGTGCCGCTTGCCGGAGGCTCGGGTAGTGACGAGTTTCGTGCCGTAGTTACTGAAAACTGGTTGCCCAGACTGCGTGAATTCAAACCGGAAATGATCTTCATCTCGGCCGGCTTCGATGCGCACTACGAAGACGACATGGGCAACATGCGGTTATTCGAAAAGGACTACGCTTGGGTGACCGCTCAACTCAAGCAGGTCGCTGATGAAACGGCCAAAGGGCGTATTGTTTCGATGCTGGAAGGTGGTTATTCGCTTTCAGCCCTGGCGCGCAGCGTAGCGGCTCATATCCGGGTGCTGGCAGATATCTGAGGCGCCACGAAGTGCCGGCTGATGCGGCTTTTCGGTATGGCGGTTTTGATAGGCAGCAGCCCTGCGTTCAGTTAAAATTCCGCAGCTAAACTACTTGCGCATTCCCATGACCAATATGATTACTGGATCGATCGTTGCAATTGTTACGCCGATGCACGAAGACGGAAACCTTGATCTCGACGGTTTGCGCCGTCTCGTCGACTTTCATGTGCAGGAGGGTACCGATGCCATCGTTATCGTCGGGACGACGGGTGAGTCGCCAACCGTCAATGTTGAAGAGCACTGCCAACTGATTCGCGTCACCGTCGATCAGGCGGCTGGCCGTATTCCGGTGATCGCCGGTACCGGCGCAAACTCCACCGCCGAAGCCATCGAACTGACACATTACGCCCGGCAGGCCGGCGCTAACGCTGCGCTTTCGGTCGTGCCTTACTACAACAAGCCGACGCAGGAAGGGCTTTATCGACACTTCAAGGCGATAGCCGAGGCCGTCGATATCCCGGTCATTCTTTACAATGTGCCCGGTCGTACCGTAGCCGACATGGCCAACGATACGACGCTGCGCCTCGCCGAAATTCCCAACATCGTCGGCATCAAGGACGCGACCGGCAACATTGAACGCGGTACTGACCTCATCGTTCGTGCTCCGGAAGACTTCGCTGTTTACAGCGGTGACGACGCCAGCGCTTGTGCTTTGATGCTGCTTGGTGCGAGAGGTGATATCTCGGTGGTGGCCAACGTTGCGCCGCGACTGATGCACGAAATGTGTGCTGCGGCGCTGGCCGGTGATCTGGTTACGGCACGTGCGCTGAACGTTCGCCTGCTTGGTTTGCATCGCCAGTTGTTCTGCGAAGCCAACCCGATTCCGGTCAAGTGGGCCTGTCAGGAACTTGGCCTGATCAAAAGCGGTATGCGTTTGCCCTTGACTCCGTTGTCACCGGACGGCCATGAGCGCGTGCGCGCTGCCATGCGCCAGGCCGGACTGCTTTCCTAAATCCAGGAATATTCATGAAATTTGTTGTTTCGCGTTTGTTTTTTGCTGTGCTGGTGGTAACGCTGGCTGCCTGTAGTGGTTCGCTGATTGAGTCCAAGAAAATTGACTATAAATCAGCAGGCAAGGCGCCATCGCTTGATATTCCGCCCGACCTGACGTCGCCATCGCGGGATGACCGGTTTTCAGTTCCTGATTCGGCCGGCAAGGGGTCGGCCAATTTTTCCACCTATAGCGCGGAACGTTCGTCACAGGGTAAAGCGCAGCAGCAGAGCGACGTGCTGCCACAGGTCGATAAAACCCGCATGGAACGTTCCGGCAATCAGCGCTGGCTGGTGGTCGCCGGGTCGCCGGACAAGGTTTGGGGAGTCGTCAAGGATTTCTGGCAGGAAACAGGTTTCCTGATCAAGACTGAAGTGCCGGAAGCTGGCGTGATGGAAACCGACTGGGCAGAAAATCGTGCCAAGATCGGGCAGGATATGATCCGTAACCTGTTGGGAAAAGTTCTTGATTCCCTCTATTCGACAGCCGAGCGCGACAAATTCCGTACGCGTCTTGAGCAGGGCGCTGAGTCGGGAACGACCGATATCTTCATCAGCCATCGTGGCATGTATGAAACCTTCATCAGTGAGGGTAAGGATCAGACGCGTTGGCAACCACGTCCGGCAGATCCGGATCTGGAAGCCGAAATGTTGCGTCGCTTGATGGTGCGTTTCGGTAGTGATGAAAAACGTGCAGCTGCAGCCGTTAGTGCATCCCAGGACAAGCCGGCAGATCGAGCCAAGCTGTCGCGGGGTGCCGATGGTTTGGGCAAGCTCGAAATGCAGGAACGGTTCGATCGTGCCTGGCGCCGTGTCGGTCTTGCCCTGGATCGGGTCGGCTTTACGGTTGAAGACCGTGATCGTGCCAAGGGTCTGTATTTTGTTCGTTATCTTGATCCCGAAATTGATAACGAGAAAAAGGAAGAAGGTATTCTTTCCAAGCTAAAGTTCTGGAAAGCGAATCCCAGCGCCGATCCACAGACGCAATACCGTGTTTTCGTCAAGGACGAGGACAGTATTTCGACGGTACAAGTTTTGTCTCGTGAGGGCGGAGCCGATCAGTCCGAGGCGTCCAAGAAAATTCTGGCTTTGCTTTATGATCAGCTGAAGTAATGCGTTTTGCATCGCTTGGCAGCGGCAGTCAGGGTAATTCCCTGATTGTCGAAGCCGGTGATACCCGGGTTTTGCTCGATTGTGGTTTTTCGGCACGAACGGCCGCAGAGCGGCTAGCCCGGCTTGGCGTTCCTCCGGAGTCGCTGGCCGGTGTGCTGGTTACGCATGAACATAGCGATCATATCGCCGGCGTTTTCCGGTTTGCGCGGCGTTACGAATTGCCTGTCTTCCTGACGCACGGAACCCATGCGGCCGCGCCGCGCGGCAAACTGCCTTTGCCGGAATGCCGTCTGATTGACAGCCATACCCCGTTTGTCGTCGGTGAGCTTGAGATTCATCCCTTTCCGGTACCCCATGATGCACGGGAGCCGGTCCAGTATGTTTTCTTCAACGGAGTGCACCGCCTTGGCGTGCTTACTGATACGGGTGAAATTACGCAGCACATCGTCGACGTGCTGCGTCACTGTGATGCACTGGTGCTGGAGTGCAACCACGATGCTGCAATGCTTGCTGCATCCGACTATCCGGCAATGTTGAAACGACGTATAGCAGGGCGTCTTGGTCATCTTGACAATGATGCGGCGGCAGCGTTATTGCGGCAGATTGATACGAGACGGCTACAGCATCTTGTTGCGGCGCATCTGAGTCAGCACAACAACCGGCAAGCGCTGGCCGTGGCTGCCTTGGCTGCGGTGCTGAACTGTACTGAAGACTGGATTGGCGTTGCCTGCCAGGAGAAAGGTTTTAGTTGGCGTCAGCTGGTGTGAATGATCTGATCTGTTTTTATCAGACGAAAAAAAGCCGGCAGAAGCCGGCTTTTTTACAATGAAGAATTACTTCTTCATTGCGTCCTTGGCAGCATCCTTGGCCGCTTCAACGACGGCAGGAGCAGCTGCTTTGGCAGCATCAACAGCAGCAGCCTTGGCAGCGTCAGCCGGAGCGGCGGCAGGAGCAGGAGCAGCGGCAGGAGCAGCAGCAGCCGGAGCCGGAGCAGGAGCAGCATCAGCAGGCTTGGCGGCTTCAGCCGGAGCGGCAGCAGCAGGAGCGGCAGCAGTCGGAGCGGCGACCGGAGCAGCAGCCGGCTTGGCTTCTTCTTTTTTGCCACAAGCGGAAACGGCCAGAGCGATCAGAGCAGCAACGAGGAGCGAGTTCTTCATTTGGTATTTCCTTATCGATAAAGATTAAATACAAGCAGCCAAAAAATCATTTTGGTGACCGGCGTGCACGTCGATCAACGAACGAGTGTAGCAGTTGTTGCGCTATCTGGCCAGTATTTTGCTGCAATGCGGCATCCGGATTGCATGCTACAGGCCGAGTGATCTTCCGGTGACTGGCGTTCCGCCTTCGCCGATGATCTGATCATACCGGTGCAGGTAGGGGGCGCATTCCTCAAGGTCCTCAAGGATGGCTTTCGCGCGCGCCTGTGTCTGGTGAAAGCGCACAAGTCCGTGCTTGTCATCAGCAAGGATCAGCGAATCACTCAGCGCTGCCAGGTGCGGCGGGCACTCAATGACTTGCAGTTTGTGCGAATACGTGACGAGTAGTTCCATCAGGCGCGGGCTGTGCAGCCGAAGATGTTCGGCGTCCTGTACTGCAATCTGCAGCATGTTTTTGGGGCTGGCGTTAAGAAGGCTGCGCAGCACCTCAATGCGTTCGGGGCGCTCCAGCTTCAGTGTGGAAAGGTCTTGGTCGAAAATACGCAGCGTCTGTGTCGCCAGCTTCAGCACTTCGCCGACAGCGCTTTCGTAATCGTTCCAGGTGGTAATCAGTTTGGTCGGCATCATGTTGGCGGCAGTTGAAGTAACTGAAAGATAGCAAGCCGGTAGCAGTTTTCGCAAGTGTCACCCGTGTTGATCGTTGAAAACCCCCGCTTGAAGGCTACAATGGCGCGACTTTTTTGACGAGACTTAGCATGCCGACCGGAATCATCGAATCGCTGGATCACGAGGGCCGGGGCATCACCCGGCTTGACGGGAAAGCCATTTTTGTCGAGGGTGCCCTGCCGGGCGAGTGTGTCGAATACACCAGCTATCGCAGGAAGCCGACGTATGAACTGGCGCGGACCTTGCGCGTCGAAAAATCCTCCGGTGATCGCGTCACGCCGCGCTGCCCGCATTTTGGCGTGTGCGGCGGCTGCAGCATGCAGCACCTTGATGCCGCTGCTCAAGTTGCCGTCAAGCAGCGCGTACTTGAAGACAATATCTGGCATCTCGGACGACTGCAGGCCGGGCAGCTTTATCCACCAATCTACGGCACGCCGTGGGGATACCGGCAGCGGGCGCGTCTGTCAGCGAGGCTGGTGCCAAAAAAAGGCGGCGTGCTCATTGGCTTTCACGAGAAGAGAAGTAGCTGTATCGCCGACATGCGGCAGTGTGAAGTGTTGCCGCCGCATCTCTCAGCGCTACTCATGCCGTTGCGCACCTTGATTGGCGCGCTGTCGATCTGCGAACAGATGCCGCAGATCGAAGTGGCAATCGGTGACCGGATAACGGTGCTCGTCCTGCGCATCATGGAAGCGCTGAGTGCCGCCGATGAAGTCCTGCTGCGCAAGTTTGCCGATCAGCATGGCGTGGTTTTCTATTTGCAGCCGAAGGGGCCTGCGACGGCGTATCGCTTCTACCCGCTTAACGGGCCGGCCTTATCCTACTGCCTGCCTGAATTCGATATCGAACATTTTTTCTCGCCGACCGAGTTCACCCAGGTCAATCCCGCAATCAACCGGGTACTCGTGCGCCGCGCCATGAATCTGCTTGATCCGCAGCCGGGCGAACGGATCGTCGACATGTTCTGTGGGCTCGGAAATTTCACCTTGCCAATTGCCCGCTCAGGGGCATCGGTGCTGGGCGTCGAGGGTAGCGTTGAGCTGGTGCGCCGGGCCGCTGAGAATGCGGCAGCCAATGGCCTGTCGGGCAGTGTCCGGTACGCTGTCGCCAATCTCTTTGAGGCAACGCCGGAAAGCCTGGCAGCCCTCGGGCATTTCGACCGGATGCTGATCGATCCACCGCGTGAAGGCGCGCTGGAGCTGGTGCGCTCGCTTGGCGAAGACGCACCGCGTCGTATTGTGTATGTCTCGTGCAGCCCGTCCACGCTGGCGCGCGATGCGGCGATTCTGGTTAATCAGAAGGGCTATTGCTTTACCGGGGCGGGCGTCGTCAACATGTTCCCGAACACCTCGCACGTCGAGTCGATTGCCTTGTTCGATCGTACCTGAGACGACCCGGAGCTTAGTGGATTGCCTGACTGCGCGTGGACTGCTGCCAGGCAATCACCGTTTGCGTCGCACCGGACATGATTTTTTCGCGCTGAGCGGCCGGCAACTGCTGGTTCAGCGCGGCAAACAGTTCCTGCGTCATCTCCTGCGCCAGCCCGCTGGTTGCCAGGCCATGTGCGAGGCAACGGATCTGAATGTCGGCCAGCGTATGGGCCACGATGATCCAGCCCCAATCCGGCATTGATTCCTGAAGACGCAGCATCATGCCGCCCAGTTGTCGGGCGATGCCGGTCGCGCTCTCCCGCCCTTCCTCCGAAATCATCGCGTGCCATAGCGCAAGGTGAATGCTCTTGCGCAACTCCGCCTTGAAGCTGAACGCATTCGCCTCAACATCGTTGATCTGCTCGATCGACTCGCTTGCAGCAAAGCCTTGGTCTGGTGCCGATATGCGCAGTGCGTTGACCAGCGTGCTCAGACCGGCCATAGCCGCTGCGCCAAAGGCCTGGCTAAAGGCCAGGCCCCACTGGTCGAGGCCGCTCAAGAGCATGCCCATGCGGAGCGCGGACAATTCGGGGGCCGCTGGTTCGCTGGCCCAGTCGCTGAGTTTCTTGGCGGCTTCGGCGATTGATGCTTGCAGCGTTTCGGCCGGTGTCTCCAGCGTTAAACGGAAGCTGTGCGTAAAGCCATCCTGCGCAAGGCGGGCTGCCTGAATCTGGATGTCGCGCGGCAGTTGCGCGGCGAGCGGGTCGAGCAGTTGATCCATGGTCGATTACGGGCGAGGAATGGCTATGAGCGATGAGTGGAATGAATAAGGGGTCGATTTCCGTGGAAATCGACCCCTTAAAGGTGTTGCTGGTGCGCCCGGAGCGATTCGAACGCCCGACCCCTTGGTTCGTAGCCAAGTACTCTATCCAGCTGAGCTACGGGCGCATACCTTTTTGAAGCCGCGAATTATACAGAGCCAATTCGCCTCCCTCAAGTGTTATTTGAGGGGTTCTGGCGGAGACGAAGGGATTCGAACCCTTGATCCAGGTTTTGCCCGGATGCTCCCTTAGCAGGGGAGTGCCTTCGACCTCTCGGCCACGTCTCCCAGAAGGGCGCGATGATAGCGGTTTCATCACCCCCGGTCAAACGTAAATCGATCAGGCGGCCTGGTCGAGGCCGAAAGTCTTGTGCAGGACACGCACCGCCAGTTCAAGATATTTTTCGTCGATGACGACGGAAATCTTGATTTCGGAGGTGGAGATCATCTGGATGTTGATGCCTTCTTCGGCCAGTGCGCGGAACATCTGGCTGGCAACCCCCGGGTGCGAGCGCATGCCGACGCCGACGGCGGAGACCTTGCAGTTTTTGTTGTCACCGACGATTTCGCGGGCGCCGACGTTGGCTTTTACCGTTTCCAGTACGCTCAGCGCTTTGCTGAAATCGCTGCGATTCACCGTGAACGAGAAGTCGGTCGAGCCGTCGTGACCGACGTTCTGGATGATCATATCGACGTCGATGTTGGCTTCGGCGATCGGACCGAGGATCTGGAAGGCGATGCCCGGGCGGTCCGGGACGCCGAGTACGGTGAGTTTGGCTTCGTCGCGATTGAAGGCGATGCCGGAGATGATCGGTTGTTCCATTTTCTTGTCTTCCTCAACAGTGATCAGTGTGCCTTCGCCTTCGTCCTGGAAGCTGGAAAGCACACGCAATTTGACTTTGTATTTGCCGGCGAATTCGACGGAGCGAATCTGCAATACCTTGGAGCCGAGGCTGGCCATTTCCAGCATCTCTTCAAACGTGATGGTATCGAGTTTGCGCGCTTCGGGCACGATACGCGGGTCGGTTGTGTAAACGCCATCAACGTCGGTGTAGATCTGGCATTCATCGGCTTTCAACGCGGCGGCAAGGGCAACGGCGGAGGTGTCCGAGCCGCCCCGGCCAAGCGTGGTGATATTGCCGTGTTCGTCAGCGCCCTGGAAGCCGGCGACGACAACGACATTGCCTTCAGCCAGATCCTTGCGGATGCGTTCGTCGTCGATGCTGAGAATGCGCGCCTTGGTGTGGGTACTGTCGGTCAGCACGCGTACCTGTGCGCCGGTATAGCTTTTGGCTTTGAGGCCTTCTTCGTGCATGGCCATGGCCAGTAGCGCGATGGTGACCTGCTCACCGGTTGAGGCAATGACGTCAAGTTCGCGTGGGTCGGGCGAGGCTGAAATCTCCTTGGCCAGGCCGATCAGGCGATTGGTCTCGCCGGACATCGCCGAGGGCACGACGATAATGTCATGTCCCTGCGCCTTCCAGCGGGCAACGCGTTTGGCTACATTTTTGATACGGTCCGTCGAGCCGACCGACGTACCACCAAATTTCTGAACTATCAGCGCCATTCCTGATCCAATTGAGGCAACGAAAAGCGGCAATTTTAGCGCATTGTTAAGTTGAAAAGTAGGCGTGAACGGGTTTTCTGGCGGTATCCAACAATTAGTGATTTGTTCTTTATCAATGCCACTTGCAATTTTATGTGAATGTTCTATACTGCCAAAACTATGACTAAGGTCATATAACAAAGAGCGTAAGCGGGGCTGGCCAAGTCCGCTGTTTTCCCCCCGGCAAGGTAACGTCTGAAAGGTTAATCATGAGCAACGTAAAAGCTATCGAGAAGGTCGATCCTCGCGAAATTCGTCGCAAGCTGGGTTTGAACCAGCAGCAGTTCTGGTCAAAAATAGGCGTTACCCAAAGCGGTGGGTCGCGTTACGAGAGCGGTCGCAACATGCCCAAGCCAGTGCGTGAGTTGCTGCGCCTGGTCCATGTCGAGCAAATTGATATTCAGCGCATCAAGCGTGATGACATCGATGTCATCGAGTATTTGAAGAGTGAAGAGTCCGAACTCTACAAAACCTTGAAGAAATCAGCCAAGAGCAAGAACAAGAAGGCTGCCTGACCCGTTTGGACGCCGGTTCAGGGGTTGCTGACTACCTCGAGACCGAGTGCGGAGATTCTCTCGGCAAAACGCTGGAAGCTTTTTGGTGGGAGGTTCGACAGGCGTTGCGCATCAGGTTGCAGTGAGGGGCGTGCAAGACCGTAAAGGTGCACGCCCTTTATTTTGTGGCGGGCCGATGCGATCAGTTGCAGGTAGGCGTCCTGTTCTTCTTCGCTTGCTTCCTGCCCATCAATCGCGAAGTAGCAGGTTTGAACCCAGGTTGGTGCAAGTTCTGCGCACTCCAGTAAAGCTGTTTTGATGCGCTCCGGTGCCAGTCGGATGCTGTTGACCTGGTTTGTCCCGCTCGCTGTCGCGCGGTCGATCTTGAACCATACCTCGCCGTTCATTGCACCGATGCGTGCGATACCCTGACGTACCGTGTCACGATGCAGGAGGCTGCCGTTGGTGATTAGCCTGAGTTTCAATGTGTCGTGCAAATTAAACTCGCGCAGAACTCTCTCGACGGACGCGACGGCCTCGCTGAATTCAGCAGCGCTACTCGGTTCGCCGTTTCCAGAGAAAGCCACATCCATTAGCTGGCGTGCTTCCGGTGGTGCTTCCCGGGTCAGGAAATCCCCTTCGGTGGCATCGTGCAAGAAGGTTCGAAGTTCGGCTTCGAGCACTGCCAGATCAATTGGCGGCGCCCCGCCGCGTGTCAGATTGGGCACCTGGCAGTAGACGCAGGCCCAGTTGCAAGCATTATTGATATTGAGATTGATACCGATGGACACGCCGCCCGCGCGTCGTGAAATAACGGGGTAGATATAAGTGAGGCCGGCACTGTCACGGCTGTGGTCATTCTGGTTGAGCATCGCTTGCGTTGGGTCTGTCAGGTGTGTGGTCGGTGCGGGCCGGAGGCATATTCCTCAATGATATAATCGGTGGCTGACATTCTGACGGTTTTTTTCGATGCTTATTACCCGCCGCCTCGAGTTCGACGCTGGTCACCGTATACCTGATCACAAAAGCCAGTGTCGCCATTTGCACGGGCATCGATATGCGATTGAAATTACGCTCGCTGGTGAGATCATCCGGCGAGACGGCGATGCCGCCAATGGCATGGTCATGGATTTTTCGGATGTAAAAACGCTGGCCAATACGCATCTGGTCGATGCCTGGGATCACGCTTTTCTCGTCTACGCCGGCGACACGGCCGTCGTCCAGTTTTTGCAGTCGCTACCGGATCACAAAACCGTGCTGCTCGACTGCATCCCGACGGCAGAAAATCTGGCGCAACTGGCGTTCCGGATTCTCGATGCGGTTTATCAGGATACTTACGGCAATCATTTGCATCTGCAGCAGGTCAGGCTCTACGAAACGCCTAATTGCTGGGCAGATGCTGTGCGTGCCTGATCAGCGCAGCGGTGACGAAATCAAAAGCGCGCCGAAAGGCGCTTTTTTACTTGCTTGTTGGCGGAGGCGGTGAGATTCGAACTCACGGAGGCCTTGCGACCTCGTCAGTTTTCAAGACTGATCCATTAAACCACTCTGGCACACCTCCTGTTACCGGCATAAAGTTCGATATGGCGAATTGCTTCGGCAATGACTTTTTTGCGACGCGAATGATACCATATGCGGCGCAGTGGATATTGCCTCGCGAAGCTTGAAACTTTTCAGGCTGGTCGCCAGTCTTAAGACCGTATCCGCATGTCCATAACAGGAGGATGAGTCAATGCAACCAGAGTTTCAGATGACCGGTCAGGCAGCGCAGGCGTTGTCGCTGCAGCACAACAAGGTACTGCGCAGCACCTATATGCTGCTTGCCTTGTCGATGGTTCCTACGGTGATTGGCGCACTGCTTGGCGTGCAGATGAAGTTTTCTTTCTTCGCCGGCAGCCCGATGATCTCCTTCATGGTTTTCCTCGGCATCGCGTTCGGCTTCATGTGGGGTATCGAGCGCACGAAAAACAGCGGCATGGGTGTTGTCCTGCTGCTCGGTTTTACCTTCTTCATGGGCTTGATGCTCTCGCGTATCCTGCAGGTGGCGCTTGGTTTCTCCAACGGCGGCTCATTGATCGCCATGGCGGCTGGCGGTACCGGGGCGATCTTTTTTACGCTGGCCGGTGTGGCGACGGTGACGAAGAAGGATTTCAGTTTCCTCGGCAACTTTCTGTTCGTTGGCATGGTCGTGGTTCTGCTGGCGGCGCTGGCGAATGCTTTCTTCCAGATTCCGGTGCTGTCACTGGTAATTTCGGCGGTGGCGGTGCTGATCTTCTCGGCTTACATCCTGTATGACATCAGCCGCATCGTGAATGGTGGCGAGGACAACTACATTTCGGCGACGCTGGCCGTCTATCTCGATGTCTACAACGTGTTTGTCAGCCTGCTCAATTTGCTGATGGCGTTTGGTGGCGAACGCGACTGAACCTCTCGCGCGACAAACAAAAAGGCGGCCATGGCCGCCTTTTTGTCGCCTGCGGCAATGTTCAGCCGAGAAATTCCGGGCCCTGAACGAACAGCTTGCCGGAGCCGCCGGGAAGCTCGGCAAAGATGGCTTCGTGGCGCGGCAGGCTTGTCAGATCCAGCGCGGCGTAAATGTCGCGCATGGCGACCAGATCAAAGCCCTGTGCTTTCCATCCGGCCAGCAGCTTGTCGAGGACGCCAACGAGCTTCATGCCCTCGAGTTCGGCGCGCAGGGTGAAGATTTGATCTGTGCTGGCGGTTGCCGTGAGCTGCAGCAGATGGTCGGCGACATTGTCGACGCTCAGATCATCGACGCCGATCAGTTCGTCGAGCGTCGGCAGCGTGGTCGGCAGTTGTGGGCAGGCAACAATTTCGCCGTCGATGACCGGGATGTACGGGAATTTACCGCGGCCGTCCGAGCTATAGGTGAAACCCTTGCGTTGCGTCAGGCGCAGCGCATGGCGGTTCATTTGCCAGCCGGCAGCGCCGTGTGTTTTTGGTTTTTCGGCAAAAATTTCTTCGAAGCGCTGGCAGGCTTTGCCCATCTCCGTTTCAACCCAGGTATTGTCGGCCGTGACGACGCCATCTTGCCAGCGTACGTGATCCCAGCAGTGAATGCCGACTTCGTAGCCGGCGTCGCGCACCGTGCGCAAGATATCGGCACAGCGTTTTCCAATGTCCGGCCCGGGCAGCAGCGTGCCGTACATCAGCGTGCGCAGGCCGTAGTGCCCGGCGACCGGGTTTTTTTTCGATCCCGGCCGGAAAAAGCGCTTGATGGTACGTCCGGTATGATCCGGGCCGAGCGAGAAGAGGAAGGTCGCCTGCGCTTGATGTTTCTGCAGTAGTTCGACCAGCGTGGGTACGCCGCGTAGCGTGCCGCGATAGGTGTCGACGTCGATCTTGAGGGCAAGGCGTTTCATTGAGGTGCCGGCTGGTAATGGGGGCGTGAGCTTTGCAGGGCACTCCGGGCGGTGTCAGGCGAGCAACAGGCCGGCAGCCACCTTGCGGCCCTCGGCTACCAGGATGTTGTAGGTACGGCAGGCGGCCTGCAGATTCATGACTTCAAGACCTTTTTGTGCGAGCACCAGCGGCCGCATCAACTCCGGGCGCGGAAAACGCAACTGCTTGCCAGTGCCGAGCAGAATGATCTCGGCGTCAAGGCCGGCAAGCAGTTCAAAGTCGGCAACCGTCAAGGTGTCAAAATCGGCCTGCGTCCACTCCTCGATCAGGCGGTCCGGCAGGACGACGACGTTACAATTGTGACGGATGCCGTTGACGCTCACATAGCCTTCACCATAAGCAGTAAAGGTATTGAGGCCATCGGTTTGGGCGAGCTGCAGTTTCATGAAAATTGCGGTGCACAAAACGATAAAGTAGGATTATAGCTTTTTTGCTCCTCGCAATTGGCAGGCAGCGGTAGGTAAGCGTGCTGCAGTCCCGAATATTGAATTAGTTGACAGACTCCCGAGCCAGACCCATGAGAGAATTTTCCCGCATCAAGCGTTTGCCGCCCTACGTATTCAACATCACCGGTGAGTTGAAGATGGCCGCACGTCGTCGCGGTGAAGACATCATCGACATGAGCATGGGCAACCCCGACGGCAAGACACCGCAGCACATTACCGACAAGCTGGTGGAGGCGGCGCTGCGCGAGAATACGCATGGCTATTCGGTGTCCAAGGGCATCCTGCGGCTGCGCAAGGCGATTTGCGACTGGTATCAGCGCCGCTACGACGTAACTTTCGATCCGGAAACTGAGGCCGTGGTGACCATCGGCTCGAAAGAAGGCCTGGCGCACCTGATGCTCGCCACGCTGGACCGCGGTGATACGGTGCTGGTGCCGAATCCTTCGTATCCGATCCATATTTACGGCGCGATCATTGCCGGTGCCGAGATCCGCTCGGTGCGCATGACACCGGAAGTCGACTTCTTCGAAGAGTTGCAGCGCGCCATCCGCGAATGCACGCCGAAACCGAAGATGATGATTCTCGGCTTTCCGAGCAATCCCACCGCAATGTGTGTCGATCTCGACTTTTTCGTGCGCGTTGTGGCGCTGGCCAAACAGCACGACATTCTGGTGGTGCACGATCTGGCCTATGCCGACATTGTCTTTGATGGCGAATTTACCAACAATCAAGCCCCGTCGATCATGCAGGTGCCCGGCGCACGTGATGTTGCGGTCGAATTCTTCACCATGTCGAAGAGCTACAACATGGCCGGCTGGCGGGTTGGCTACATGGTCGGCAACAAGGCGCTGTGCAACGCGCTGGCGCGCATCAAGAGCTATCACGACTACGGCACCTTCACGCCGATCCAGATCGCCTCGGTCATTGCCCTCGACGGCCCGCAGGAATGCGTCGAAGAAGTGCGGCAGTTGTATGAAAGCCGCCGCAACGTGCTTGCCAAGGGTCTGCACGAGGCCGGCTGGATGGTCGATGTGCCGAAGGCGTCAATGTACATCTGGGCGAAAATTCCCGAGGCTTACCGGAAAATGGGCTCGCTGGAGTTTGCCAAGAAGCTGCTCTCTGAAGCCAAGGTCGCTGTCTCGCCCGGTGTTGGTTTCGGCGAATACGGCGATGATCATGTACGCTTCGCCCTGATCGAGAATGAAGAGCGCACGCGGCAGGCGGTTCGCGGCATCAAAGACATGTTCAGGAAAGACAGTTTGCTGTAAGGCGGCTGATAATGAAAACCCCGATGAAACCCATACTCAAGTCAAAAAAACTCGCCAACGTCTGCTACGACATTCGCGGCCCGGTGCTGCAGAAGGCCAAGCAGATGGAGGACGAGGGGCACAAGATCATCAAGCTGAACATCGGCAACCTCGCGTCGTTCGGCTTTGACGCGCCGGAAGAAATCCAGCTCGACATGATCCGCAACCTGCCCAATGCGGCGGGCTATTCGGATTCGAAAGGCATTTTCGCCGCGCGCAAGGCGATCATGCATTACACGCAGCAGAAGCACATCAAGGGCGTGACGCTGGAGGATATTTACCTCGGTAACGGCGTTTCCGAATTGATCGTCATGGCCATGAACGCGCTCCTTAACGAGGGCGACGAAGTGCTGGTTCCGGCGCCGGATTACCCGCTGTGGACGGCCGCAGTCAGTCTTTCCAGCGGCACGCCGCGCCATTATCTGTGCGACGAAGCGGCTGGCTGGCTACCCGACATGGCGGATATTCGTAGCAAGATTACGCCGAACACGCGCGCTATCGTCATCATCAATCCGAATAATCCGACCGGCGCGCTTTATCCCGACAGCGTGCTGCTTGAGATCGTCGCCATTGCCCGCGAACACGGCCTGATCATCTATGCCGACGAGGTGTACGACAAGGTGCTGTACGACGGCGCGACGCATACGGCGATTGCGTCGCTGTCGGAAGATGTGCTGACCATTACCTTCAACGGCCTGTCGAAGAACTACCGTTCCTGCGGCTATCGCGCTGGCTGGATGGTGGTGTCGGGCGACAAGCGTGAGGCGGGCGACTATATCGAAGGTCTGACCATGCTGGCGTCGATGCGCCTGTGCGCCAACGTGCCGGGGCAATACGCCATCCAGACCGCGCTCGGCGGCTATCAGAGCATCGACGATCTGGTCGCCGAGGGCGGCCGCATGCGTCGTCAGCGCGACCTGGCACACGAACTGATTACGGCGATTCCCGGCGTCACTTGCGTCAAGCCGAAGGCAACCTTGTACATGTTCCCGCGTCTTGACCCGAAGATTTACCCGATTGCCGACGATCAGGACTTCATTGCCGAGTTGCTCGACGAAGAACGTGTGCTGCTGGTGCAGGGAACCGGTTTCAACTGGCCGACACCCGATCACTTCCGTCTCGTTTTCCTGCCGCACGAAGACGATCTGCGCGAAGCAATCGGCCGTATTGCGCGCTTTCTCGAAGGCTATAGAAAACGGCACGGCGGCTAGGAAACAAAGCGAACCACCAAGGCACCAAGAACACCAAGTTACACCAAGAAATTCATCGGTTTTACTTGGTGTAACTTGGTGCCCTTTGTGTCTTGGTGGTTCGCACTGTAAAATTTTTAACTTTACAAAGAGCATCTTATGAAACCGATCAACGTTGGACTTCTCGGCATCGGCACCGTCGGTGGCGGTACTTTTACTGTTCTCAAACGCAATGCCGAGGAAATCGCTCGCCGCGCCGGCCGACCGATCCAGATCGTCGTCGTCGCCGACAAGAACACCGAACTGGCCAAGCAGGTCACCGGCGGCGCCTGCCGGATTACCGACGACGCGTTTGCGGTGGTCAATGATCCCGAAGTCGATATCGTTGTCGAACTGATCGGCGGCTACGGCGTGGCCAAGGAGCTGGTGCTCAAGGCTATTGCCAATGGCAAGCATGTCGTGACTGCCAACAAGGCGCTGCTGGCCGCGCACGGTAACGAGATTTTTGCTGCCGCACAGGACAAGGGCGTGATGGTCGCCTTCGAGGCGGCGGTGGCCGGCGGTATCCCGATCATCAAGGCGCTGCGCGAAGGCCTCACCGCCAACCGTATCGAATGGATTGCCGGCATCATCAACGGGACGACCAACTTCATCCTCTCCGAAATGCGCGACAAGGGGCTGTCTTTCGAGACCGTGCTCAAGGAAGCGCAGCGCCTTGGTTACGCCGAAGCCGACCCGACCTTCGACGTTGAAGGCGTCGATGCCGCGCACAAGCTGACGATCATGTCGGCCATCGCCTTTGGCAATTCGATGAGCTTCGACAAGGCGCACATCGAAGGGATCAGCAAGCTTGATGCCGTCGATATCAAGTACGCCGAACAACTCGGCTACCGCATCAAGCTGCTCGGCATCACCAAGCGCACGCCCGAGGGTGTCGAGTTGCGCGTGCATCCGACGCTGATCCCGGCCAAGCGCCTGATCGCCAACGTCGAAGGCGCGATGAACGCCGTGCTGGTCAAGGGCGATGCTGTTGGCCCGACACTCTATTACGGCAAGGGTGCCGGCGCCGAGCCGACCGCCTCGTCGGTGATTGCCGATCTGGTCGATGTCACCCGCATGCACACATCTGATCCCGAACATCGTGTGCCGCATCTGGCCTTCCAGCCGAATGCGATGGTCGATCTGACCATCCTGCCGCTGTCCGAAATCATCACCAGCTACTACCTGCGTTTGCGCGTTGAAGACAAGCCGGGCGTGCTGGCCGATATCACGCGCATCCTTGCTGACCAGCAGATTTCGATCGACGCCATGATCCAGCGCGAGCCGGGCGAAGGCGAAGAGCAGACCGACATCATCATGCTGACGCACCAGACGCGCGAGAAGAACGTCGATGCGGCGATTGCGAAAATTGAAGCGTTGACAGCGGTGAAGGGCAAGCTGACGCGCCTGCGTCTCGAAGAGTTGCTGTGAAGCGGTTTTTCGCCCTTGCCGTCGCCTCGCTCATGCTGCTTGCCGCGTGCGAGTCGACCGGTACGCATCTGCTGACCTATGCAGCCCAGGGGACGGTCATTCAGGCGGATCGTCTGGTTCGGCAATTTTTCAGCGGCAATCGGGATGCCTTGCCGTATGGCGGGCCGGATATCGATGGTCCGCTACAGCGCATGCATGAGCGCTTTCCCGAGTTGAAGGCGCAACTTGAGCTCGGTACCCTGGGCCTGACCGAGGATGGCGATGTCGCGATTCGTGAAACAGGCGGTTCGACGCCCGAACTGAAGCAACTGCTTCGTGCCGAGAACCGCGATCGTGCTGTCCTTTATACCGGGATGGCCGCTGCCGTGGGGCATGGGCGCGATACACTGGTTTACTGGCTGCCGTATGTCGATGCTTCGTTCGGTGCCGAATGGCAGAAACAGGCCCCGAAAGGTTGGTGGCTGCGCAATGGGCAGAACGAATGGCGGCGTAAGTAAGCGGTTTTTTGGCGATTCCCCTGATAAACCTGGGGCTATCTGCTATTTACATCAAAG